>CAJJYX010000077.1 GCA_905197435.1 uncultured Bacteroides sp. | reverse complement strand
CGTCTTTTCTATATCGGAAGGGTTTCGAGGAAGAAACTGAATTAGATTGCCGAACGCCTGCAACAAGCCGGAGTGGACGCCACTTGCAGCCTGAACGATAACAAGCGGTTCTTTCAGGACAATTGCATCAGTCACTAAAACTATTCAATACTCCCGCACAGGCATCCTCTAAAAGGTCCAACACATACTCAAATCCCTCGGAACCGCCGTAATAAGGGTCCGGGACATGGTCGGCATAGGTGAACTTTGTACAATATTCCGTCATACGGTGTATCTTGCACCATTCGGCGGTTGAAGGGGCACGTTCTTTCAAATCGTCGATATTGCGGTCGTCCATGCCGATTATCAAATCGAATTTGTAAAAATCATCGGTGCATACGGGACGCGAAAGATGCGTCAGATTGTATCCGCGCCGGGCAGCATGGGCACGCATCCGGCTGTCCGGCAGTTCGCCTTGATGATAAGACAGGATGCCCGCAGAATCAATAAAGAATTCATTCTCACGCCCGGCTTCTTCCACCAGACGTTTCATGACTCCCTCGGCAGAGGAAGAACGGCAAATGTTGCCCAGGCAAACGAAAAGTATCTTCTTTTTCTCTTTCATATCGGTTTCGGGTATAAGTTATAAGTATGCCACTCTACATCGGATCCACGTCATAATAGACTATCAGTGATTTGAAACGGTCTTCGGCCACCGTCTCCTTCTGTATCCGGACAAGCAACTCGCGTACTCGCGCCATCGGGGCATTGGCCTCTATCTTCAGGACGATTTTCCGAATAAACAAGGTCTGCACACGGGCTACCGGCGGCTTGTCCGGCCCCAGCACACGGTTGCCAAAGACTGTACGGAGTTTGGTAGCCATGGTTTGCGCCATGAGGTCGAGCAGTGTCTCGTTCCGGTGCTTCATATAGACGTATATCAAACGGTAGTAGGGAGGGTAGTGGAACATTTGGCGTTCGGCAAGCTGCCCGCCCACCATACCTTCGTAGTCGTTGGAGATGACCTGTGGAATAATGGGGTGGTCGATGCTTTTGGTTTGCAGTATCACCCTGCCACGCTTGTTCTTCCGCCCGGCACGCCCTGCCACTTGCGCCATCAGTTGGAAGGCACGTTCGTAGGCGCGGAAGTCGGGATAGTTCAGCATGGTATCGGCATTGAGGATGCCCACAATGCTGACGTGGTCGAAGTCCAATCCCTTAGACACCATCTGCGTACCTATCAGAATATCCGTTTTCCCTTGCTCGAAATCGGAGATGATGCGTTCGTAGGCAGTGCGGGTACGCGTTGTGTCCAAATCCATGCGAGCCACGCGGGCATCAGGGAAAAGAACTTTGATGTCATCTTCTATCTTCTCCGTGCCGAAGCCGCGGTTGCGCAGGTCGACGCCATCACAGGCGGGACAGACACGCGGCAACTGGTAGGTGTAGCCGCAATAGTGGCAGGTCAGCTGGTTCAATCCCTTGTGGTAGGTCAGACTGACGTCACAGTTTTTGCATTTAGGCACCCAGCCGCATGTATTGCACTCTATCATGGGGGCAAAGCCACGGCGATTCTGAAAGAGAATGACTTGTTCCTTTTGTTCCAGCGCTTCGCGGATGTATTGCAAAAGCAACGGTGAGAAAGGACCGTTCATCATCTTCTTGCGATGTAGCTCCTTGATGTCCACGGGGATAATCTCAGGCAGTTGTATTTCCTTATAGCGTTCTTTCAGTTCCACCAGTCCGTATTTGCCGGAGGTAGCATTGTACCAGGTTTCAACAGAGGGGGTTGCCGTGCCCAACAAGGTTTTGGCACCATACATGGAAGCAAGTACAATAGCGGCATTACGGGCGTGATAGCGTGGAGCCGGGTCTTGCTGCTTGTAGGTGTTTTCATGCTCCTCGTCCACAATTACCAAGCCGAGGTTGCGGAAAGGCAGAAATACGGAGGAACGGACACCCAAAATGATGTCATAGTCTTCTTCAGACAGTTGCTTCTGCCAGATTTCCACCCGTTCCGCATCCGGGAATTTGGAGTGGTAGATACCCAACCGAGAGCCGAATACGCGTTGCAGGCGTTCTGTGATTTGCGCAGTAAGGGCTATTTCGGGGAGAAGGTACAACACTTGCTTTCCCTGCCGGATGGTTTCTTTTATCAAGTGAATATAGACTTCCGTCTTGCCGCTTGCCGTGACACCATGCAGCAGACAGACATTCTTGCTTTGGAAATTCTCCAAAATGGCATGATATGCCTGTTGCTGATGCTCATTCAGTGGATTGACGGGAACAACATCCTTCAGGAGTGCTGTGTCCAGACGGCCGATTTCCTGCTGGTAGACTTCAAACACACCACGCTCCACAAGGCCGTTGAAGGCACTGGGAGTAGCGGAAGCACGTTGCAGCAGTTCGGCTTTGGAGACTTCCTTCACATCCCGTCCACTGAGGCAGCCGGAGAGTTCCATGTATTTCATCAGCAGGTCCAGTTGCTTGGGGGCACGGCGCTGCAATTCGTCGAAGAAGATGTGCAGGCGGTGTTCGTTGCGCGCGGCTACGGTCAAGCGCACACGGGTTTCGGTCTTGGGCTTATAGGTGCGGCGCAATTCTTCCTTTACGAAGACAGCTTCTTTATCGAGCAATGATTTGATGACGGAAAGAATATTCTTGATTCCGCTTTCTTTTTCCAGTTTCGTCACACACTGTTCCGGAACCGCAGAGAGCATATCCAGTATCTTCTGCTCCTTCTCCGGCAGGCGGACATCGGATTCGAAATCGGGATTGTACTCTATGATTGTCTCACTTTCCAGCTTCAAGCCAGAGGGGAGGGCTGCTTTGTAGACGTCCCCTTGCGTGCAGAGATAGTAATCGGCAAGCCATTCCCAAAACTTGAACTGCCTCGGGAGTAATATAGGACGGGCATCCAACAAGACAGAGACTTCCTTTACCTCGTATTCTGTAGGGGCACAATAATGTACGTTACACACTATGGCTGTATAATACTTCTTACGCCCGAATGGCACTACCACCCGGCAACCGGTCTGCACTTCATCCGCCCATTCGTCGGGCAGGGAGTAGGTGAAACAGTTGTGTAGAGGCAAAGGCAATATGACGTCGGCAAACTTTTTCATCGCGGGGCAAAGATACTACTTTTTGTGAGATGAGATAATAGAGAAGGACTGTGAACATATAAATTCACCACATAAAAAGGCTGTACCGTCAGCCTAAAACAATGAGACGGTACAGCCCACCAATAAGTAGTTTTTTTACACAATCAAACTAAAATGCTTTATCTTCACCACCGTGAAAACAAAGAGCCTACCTTCACAGGCAGATTCCATTGTGCAATTCGATTATTTTGAGATGAATATCTGCAATTTCCTGCATAAAACTACTCTTGGTACTTCACCTCTGTGCCCAAAACATTATGACGCATTTCACGCTCACTGCGGTAAAGTTTCCCTTCATTCAAATAATAGTATTCCTGACAGCCTCCAAATTCGATATTGGCATACTCCCAATGATCTTCGGTTTTGCAGGATTTCCACGTACCCTCATACGTCACCGAATCAGAAAAAGTGATGAGGGTTGTCGAATCTGCACGGAGTTCAAATTTTACGCCATTTGCCGTAACAAACGTACCGCAAAAAGGATGAGTCGGCTTCTCATTACTGCCACAGGAACACAAAAAAACAGAAACCATTGCTAATATAGTCCAAACAGTTTGTTTCATCTTTTCTGTTTTTATAGAAAAGAAAGAGAATGCCTCGTAAAGAAGCACTCTCTTTCATCTGTTATCAATCTTTAATTATCTTTGAGCAGGAGTACCGGAGTTCTTCTTGACCACAACCTCAAATGTCATTGTAAATGTCTTCCATTTATAGCCGAACTTAACAGGGATGAATAATTTGTAATCCCAGTTAACCGGAGTACCGCTATAGTTATTATAAGTCAGAGTTTCGTCTGCAGCATTATAAACAACCTTAGTGTTAGAAGGCAGAGGACCATTTGTTACGCCATCGGTCGGAACCAAGTTTCCATCAACCAATTTCAAGTTAGACTTGATTTGATCTGTCAACCATTCACCCGGAACTACTTCGTAGAATTCCCACAACGCTTTCTGAAGTGCAGTAGCATTGGCAGAGTTAGCAACAACATAATTCTTGCCAGATGCATCGGCATTCCAAGATACATAAGTGAAAGCACCTTTGACATCAATTGTGCTACCGCCTACTGTCGCATCAGTGAAGTTGTCCGTTGTGCCGGTAGTAACCGTCAACGGTTCGATGATGAATGCATCATATTCCTTGATTGTTGCAGTGTGGGCAGCAGAAAGGATAGGATATGCAGAACAAGCATCACCGTAGCATAAATCGGCAACCAACTTAATAGGTACATACTTGCCAACAAGAGCCTTGGCTGCTTCTGTCGGAGCATCACCTGTACGAGGTGCATGGGTCGGATTGACTTCCTCCAGCTTGATGTTGTAAGTCATTTCAGAAGCATTCAGCTTGTTCGGTTCAAAGTTTACAATCTCAGCAGCTTTCTTGCCGTCAATATACAGAATAGTTCCATCGGCGCTCACTGTAGCAGTTTTCTTTACGACGCCGGTTCCATTGAAGTATTCATATACATAAGTAGAGTTGGCAGCTTCCAGTTTGTCCTTATCGAATACGAAACGTGCGCCTTCCTCTGCATAAGTACCGGCTTTTGTGCCAAGGTGGCCAGAAGCAGCAGTCGGATAGAATCCGGAGTAGAAGAACTTCTTGCCTGCACGCAATGCATCAGAGTACCAGATAGCACCACCGGCACCGGTCGTCGGCTTAACTCCCAGATCATCCAGGTAACCATTCAACAGGTCAGTGTAAATATTACATGTCGGATTGTTCTTGCTGTTAGTAGCCCAAGCCGGATTAGATTCTTCTGTATCGTAAACAATCGGGTTCACATTAAAGGTTGCCCACTTGCCGTCATTCTTCCAGTAACGACCGTCATAGCCCCAAAGGCTGAATGCCGGCTTATAAATAGTACGAGTCAAAGTAATCTTCAAAGCAGGATATGCACCGGTCGGGTCGGTATAATAACAAACCTTGCTAAATACCATCTTCTCTTGCTTGTTCCAGTTCGGATACTTAGTTACAATATCCTTGTGGGTCAGCGTCCAAACGATGTTGTAAGAGTCTACGCCTGATTCAGAATTTACGATGATGTCAGCTTTTCCCTGGCCTTCGCCGTTTGTTCCATCGAATTTAGTGTAAACAGCGTGGAATTCTTGCTTGGTCATGCCACCATCTTTTGCCTTGTCATAGATATCCTCGTTCATCTCCTGAGTACCGATACGACCCATGTAATTGTTGCAGTAGTAGATGGAATCAGTAAATGTATGAGACAAATCTCTTTCACCGGCTTCTTTCACCCATTTTACTTTGATGTAACGTATAGCAACCAAAGCATTGTTGACTGTATCCACCAATTCTGCACGAACGATAGGCTCACGACCTACGGCCGTAGCAGAAGCGCCTTCGATAGTATAAACTTTAGAAGACATCATACCATTCTCGTGAGAGTCAAGTTTGGCAAACTTCTGTTGGTCTGTCTTGTTGGTATTGCCTTCGGCACCACCCAAAGTAATATAAGGTGTTGCCGGGATATAGAAACGGAAGGTCAAACCATAGTCCTTATAGTTTTTCAAATCAGCATGTTCGGAATGGTCCGTTTTAGCTTTATCGGCATCGGTCACACAAACCTTCACTAATTTCTTCAAATCGAGAGGTTGGTCATAAGCTTGCTTAACATCAATCAGTTCGCCAGCCTCTGATCTATACAAACATACCGAGTCATGATAATGAACATAGAATTCGCCATTAGCATCCGTCTGAGTCTCATCGGCAAATTTGCCACTGATAGCCTTAGTAAAGTTTGTTCTGATATTTGCCAAATAAGGAACCTTGATTTCTTCGTGAAGACGTACATACTCAGAGTTTACATAAACCTTAGCACCATCTTTTTCATAAGCTTCCTTCTCGGTATCTGTATAGTTTTCTACTGCGATGGGAGCTTTCAAAGAAGCCATATAGAAGGTTTCCTTGCCGGCAGCGTGGCCACCTTCGGCAGCGATAGAGCCTTTGACTGTTTTCTTGAACTTAACAGTCAGTATGTTCTTGTTTATGTCATAAGCAACCGGCTTAACAGGGCTGTCTGAATTTACAGTAACACCGGCAGCTCTCGTCATGATATTTTCAGACTGGATACAATCAAATGAAGGCAGTTCAATATCTTGCGTGCGAACGCCTACACTCGGGCTTACATGGAAATAAGCTTCATTATAGTCTGTCGAAATAGAATTAACTGCAGTAGCAGCGTTACTGTGGTCCAACATAGGAGTTGTAGTATGGCTTTGCGGGTCATGTTTAGCCAATGCCACATACTTCTGCGGAGTATACTGCAATGTAGTCAGCGTGATAGCGGCAATACCGTTAATGTGAGTTGTCGGAATAACAGCCAGACTTGTCAAACGGTGTCCAATCAATGCCATAACTTCCGCACTCACAGCCTCAACTCTTGTAGCCAAAGCTTTCAGCTTTTCGTCAGTAACGAAATCTGCGGCAAGCTCTTTCTTCAGATCTGCGATTTTCTGGTTCACAGCATCCAAAGAAGCCATCTTGTTGATTTGAGTTTGCAAGGATGCGTCCGCATCTTCCAATGTTTTTTTCAAAGCAGCCAGTTCGCTGGCACTAACGCCACCGCCTTGTCCTGCTTTGTCCAATGCTTCCTGAGCTTTGTTTTTTGCTTCTTCTGCTGCTGTTTTGGCTGCTGCAGCAGCAGTTTTAGCTTCAGTAACAGCAGACTCCAACGCTGTTACCTTGGAGTTCAAATCTTCAAGTGAAGCTTTTTTGTCCAGTTTTTCCTGTAAATCCTTGATATCATCATCATAGTCCTTACAAGACGTGAACGTTCCTGCAGAGCCAACCATCAAGGCACTGAACAGGATTACACTTAGAAACTTCTTGTTCATAATCGAAAAACTTTAAATTTATAAATTTAAAAACTAAAAAGTGAAAAATCTCTTATTCCATATCCCTTTTCCATACTTTTTTGTTATATGCTTTCCGTTACTTCGTAGGTAACGGAAAAGCGGAATATCCCCACCTTTCAAAGAGCAAAAGCAGTTAGCGATACAGAGTAAGTGATGAAACAGTTCCCAAAGCAATAAGCGAGCAAAGAAACCAAGACTATATCTCTGTCATTCAACACATTAAGAAGATATATGGCATTCCGGAGAGATAACAGTTCCCCTTTCTCCCAAGATATCTCCTGAGAAAAAAGGGAAAAAAAGGCAGTTCATACAGCCTGTTCCATCAATAAAGGGCCGATAGCCTATTCAACGAAACCATCTCCTTTTACAAAAGAAATCACTTTCTCGTTTGCCTCATCTATCTTCCTATCATTAAAAGGTTTCAGATAGGTTTCTGTCACATTGATAGAAGAATGCCCCATCGCTTCTGATATGATACCGGGATGAACCTCGCAGTAATATGCCATCGTTGCCCAAGTATGCCGGGCACTGTAAGTACTAAGATGAGAATCTAAATTCAATTGTTTTTTCAATGACGACAGTTGGTAATTGAAGTATCGCAAAGCCGATTGGTACTCACGATATGCAGCCTCAGACCCTTCTTTACTATGCAAAATGGGAAATAAGTAAGGTGAGTTCTGATTTTTATCGGCTACCATGCGTACCAACTGCATGGCTTCAGGAGAAAGTACTACTCTCATAGCACGTCCCGTCTTCCGGCGGCGATAGGACAATACATTACCCTGCAAATCTTTTTTATGCAAATAAGCCAAGTCCACGAATGGCAGGCCACGCATCAAAAACATAAAAACGAATAGCAATTTTGTTTTTTGAGCCCCTGACAAAGAATTGGCCTTGGACAGAACGGCTTCTGTATCTCGAACCAAAGCCCCCATGTCCGAAGCCTCCAAAGCCCTTTTCCTGTCAGCCTTCGTTCCTGTATATACATGTTCAAACAGTCTGGGAGTATAGCGGACATATCTTAAATCGACAGCTTGATTATAAGCCGAACGGAGAGCTTTCATATAGGTGGAAACGGTATTCCAACTACAATCCCGTTGACGCAAATACATTTCAAAACGTTTTAGAACTACGGAATTCAATTGGCACAACGGCAATCCTTTATGGTTATCGAATGTAGAAAACACATTCAATGCCGCTTGGTAAATATGAGCTGTCCCCCATCGTCCATTTTCTCGCAGTTCAACAATAATAATTGACAGCATCTCTTGTAATGTAACTCTTTTCATTATACAATAATTTATGTTAGCAACGTTAGTATGGCTTTGTACCAATAAGGATAGCAAACCATCTCTGTTAGCAAATGGCATGTTAAACACCGTTTTTTTCGGTCAATTATAAAAAAACAGCATTAATATTTGCTCATTTATAGAAAAACGCTTATGTTTGCATGAAATTTTCCTCCGTTACCTACGAAGTAACGGAGGATTTTTTGTTTCAACGTGAAGGGAATCTTTCTTTACGTTTTCTACAATGCCGCCACATAATGGCACGCTTGCACCCACAGATGTAATTGTGGCCTAATACATAGATGGCAAATCTAATAGTGAAACGGTAATCAAAACCGGATGATAAGGTATCTGTCCGCAAGACACTTGCGAAAAAGTTTCGAGACATTAGGAGAAAAGTTGTTCCTTACCAGAGGAGAAATTGACGAGAACCAAGCAAAAAAATTGTCCCAAGGTTGCGGATGTCTATCCCAAGCCTGGGAACAGACATCCGCAACCTTGGGACATATATCCTCAAGCTGCGAACAGAGTTCAAGATAACTATTTCTTAGAAAAGATAAGCAGCTGACACCTGCCAAGTCTTATTCTTTGCGCCGATAGCATCGCCCGCACCCTTCAGCGTAAACGAATCGCCCATCGGGAACTGATAATTCACACCAACCTGGAGATGCTTCAGCAGCTTCACACCGGCACCTAAATTAAGTGCCACTTGAGCCTTCTTGCGGTCTACATAGTCTTTCTCCTTGAAATCGAAGAAGAAATCGGGACCGGCAGCTATATAAATGCCCAACAAACTGCCCAAACCAATGGTGTACTTCAGATTTACGGGCACCTCAAGCCCTGTTTGCTTCACTTCGTCCTTGCCACGTTGAGAAAACAGCAAAGCACCGTCAATGCCCAAACCTACAATGGGAACGGTAAATTCGGCCATCGGGCCAATGAAGAAACCGGCAGAATTGTCCTTGTTTCCCTTATATCCGCCATCCCAATCTATTTTCGTCATATTCACACCACCCTTGACACCCCACTTCAATAGTTGGGCCTGGACAGGCATAGCCACAAACATACAGCACGCGGCTATCATGAAAGCACCAAAAAACTTTTTCATAATCAATCATGTTTTAATATTACGGGACAAATATATGCAAATTCTTCTTAAAGGAACAACATCTGTTAGCATTTGTTCGTTTACAAGAACAATGAATAACAAAACGGATTACCTTTGCAACATAAACCAAAGAAAGAAGCCACACTGATAGAATAGAAGAACTATGATAGAAATCAGAAAGACGCAACCCACAGAAATAGAAATCCTTATGGATATCTTCGAGCAAGCGAAACACATCATGCGGAAAGACGGGAATATGCTGCAATGGACGGACGGCTACCCTTCCAGGGAAATCGTCATGGCAGACATCGAACAAGGCAACAGTTACGTGTGCACCGACGATACCGGAGAAATTATCGGAACCTTCGCCTTTATCCGTGGAAACGACCCTACATATGCGCATATCTATGAGGGAGAATGGCTGGAGGACACGCTCCCTTACGGCGTCATCCACCGGCTGGCAAGCACAGAACACAGCAAAGGAGTAGCCAATGCCTGCCTGCAATGGTGCTACGCGCAAATTCCCAACTTGCGGGCAGATACCCACCGCGACAATCATATCCTGCAACACATATTGAAGAAACACGGGTTCCAATATTGCGGCATCATCTTTCTGGCCAATGGAGACGAACGGCTGGCATTCCAAAAAACAGAACGATAGGCAAAGGGATTCAAAATAATCATAAATCCTCAAACATTATCTGCCACATAATTGTATATAGAGTGAATTTTCACAATGTCGTGGAAATCAAAACAAGATAATGTATGAAGGACTATAAACGTATGACAGTCGGCGAAATCGTAGCCGACAACTTCAACAATGCCGAGGTTTTTGATAAATATGGCATTGATTTTTGCTGCCACGGTTCCGTAATGCTTCCCGAAGCCTGCAAAACCGCAGGAGCCGATATGGAGAAAGTGATAGGAGAAATAGAGCATCTGGCACCGACAACCTCCGAAAGCATTGATTTCAAAAGTTGGCCTCTGGACTTGTTGGTTGACTATATTCTCAAAATCCACCACCGCAATATCCGCACACAAGGTCCCGAGATTGAAGAACTGCTGGATAAAGTATGCCGTGTACACGGCGAAAAGCATCCGTCGCTCTACAATGTGCAGGTTCTCTTCCATGATTCCCTCTCCGACCTCAATGCCCATCTCGACAAAGAGGAACTGGTACTGTTTCCCTACATCTATGAAATGGTAAAAGCCAAACTGGAAAATGCTCCCTTGCCCGAATTCCACTGTGGAAGTATCGAAGCTCCCATATCCGTCATGATGGCCGAACATGACATTGAAGGAGAGCGCTATCGCCGCATAGAACATCTGACCAACGGATACGCAGCTCCGGAGGATGCCTGCAACAGCTACCGCCTCGTACTCCGGCGACTAAAGAAATTTGAAGAAGCCCTGCACCAGCACATCCATCTGGAAAACAATATCGTTTTCCCCCGTTCCATCAGCATGGAGACAGAATTAAGAGAGTTGTTATGACACAGATCAGAATCAAACGGGTATATGAAGATCCCGATGCCGCAGACGGTTACCGCGTATTGGTGGACCGCTTGTGGCCTCGCGGCATGAAAAAAGAACATCTGAAATACGATGCCTGGGAAAAGGACATCACCCCTTCACCTGAATTGAGGAAATGGTTCCATGAAGACCAAGCGGGACACTGGGAGGGGTTTGCAGCCATGTATCGCAAGGAACTGGAAAACTCGGAAGCTGCACACCGGTTCATTGACGCCTTAAAGAGCTACAACACCGTAACCCTGCTATATGCTTCCAAAGAACCGGAACATAACCATGCACGCATCCTTCAGCAATTTCTGCAGGAGCACTCGGACTAATTACCCACTAGCTTTGCAACAATAGCGAAGATAAGTTGTAACTCCGAGAAAGCTGTACCTAAAAGAATGGCGTTATAAAGGCGTAAACTTCTTTTTCAAGTCGTCCGCTCCCATTCCCGTAAAATAATCCTCTATAAAGTCCCAACGCTGTTCATCCGTCAACTTATCCGTCCCGAAGAAGAAAGAGAACAATTCTATTTGCTCCTGAAATACCTGCTCGTTGGTGTCCAGAATCAGATTGCGGTAATCATCGCCAAGTGCAAGTTCCTGCAGGACTTCGGGGTCATTGAAACGTACGGATACGCAAGGCGTACCGCCACCCTCCACACAGAACGAGAGACAGTCGAGCATGGAAAGTAAATTAAGAAGCATATTCAAGTCCGAAAAAGGAGTGCAATAAAACAGCAGGCGGTCTCCCTTATCACCTACGATACGCTGGTTGAATAGTTTTTGATAACGTGACAAAAGCAAGTCAAAACCTTTGGCCACCGTAAAAGAGAGCTCATTGGAATCCTTCTTTTTCACGCTGCTGATATAGCTCACACTACGGCCTTCCTCCGTACGGCTCTCCAACAGAGAACCGATAAAGCGTTTGGCAGAACGCACGTCCATGCCATGCTCGGCAAAAACAGCCCGCAACTCTTCCTCGTCAAAACGCCCTTTCGACTTTATCAATGCCGTTTTCAGCATTGTTGTCAAGCTCTTGAACAAAGCATCCATACGCTCGCGGATAACGGTGGCATCTTCCTTCAACAGCACCTCATGCTTGCCTACGGATACGGCACGGGCACCTTCCCACAACGTTCCGTTATTCAGCTTCTGTTTAAATTCCTTGTAGCCAAGCTCAGGGAAACGCTCTTCCCAAAGTTCTTCCAGACGTGCAATGTAAACCCCGTCCTCACCTTCTACCTTTGTCAGATAGCTCTGAAATTCACGGGCAAAGACATCCCCTGTCTTGTCTTGGACATATCCTTCGGTCAACAAATTCTTAGGGCTGATTTCGAGCAGATGCCTGCCATAACGCTGCATCAAATCGTCTTCCAGCCAAAGCAGGGCTGTCTTGATGAGTTGTCCCAACTCTGCCTCATATTCCAGTTTGTTCTTTGTGCGCGGCAGTTTCACTACAAATTCAAAGTCAGACAGAGACACCATTATTTCAGGCTTTTCCCCTTTCATACGGTACACTTCCATAAGTTTTCTCAGAATAAGTACCAACTGTTCCTGGGCAATGTTTCCTGTCTGGTGCAAGCGCTTCATATAATAAAAGTCCCGTTCATGATAGTCGGTAGCTGCAACACCCCGGATTTCCGTATCACGCGCAGCACGCCCTATCTCCTGGATATAGTCGACAAATGTACTGGATGGAGCCACATGGTATACACGGTCTATATCACTGATATCCACCCCCATGCCAAAAGCTTTTGTCGCCACAATCAGTTTTTTTGTTCCTTCCTTGAATTCCTGCACAATGGCAGCTTTCTGTTCCTTATCCTTCTTGCCATAGTAGGAAGCAACCAAATGCCAGTCCTTCGGCTTCACCCACGTCTTCAGCCGCATGTCGATGCCACCGGCAAAAGGATAGTAGAGCAATGTCTTGTGGCCGTCCAAAAAATCTTCGACCCTCGCAGCAACCACACGCTGCTTTGCCTTATCGTATGTCTCCCCATCCTCTACTTCCATCTGACGAATGTCAAAGCCGATATTCTGACGCTTCACCGTACCTACATAAAGGACACAAGGCTCCATCTGCAGCGAGCAGATAGTCTCAAATATCATATCATTGCCCCCCCCCGGATTCCAAACAGCAGTAGCAGTCAGTGCAAACAACGGGAAATTATAGCCGAGAGTCTGTTTCAAGATATTCAGATAACGGCCCAAAAACCAATAATCCACGCGAAACTCCTTACCCCATGTCGTTACCGTATGTGCCTCATCGACCACAACAAGACCGATACGGCGTTCACCTATAAAATGTTTGATGTCATAAGAGAGAAGCAATTCCGGCGAAAGATAGAACAAATCAATCTCACCCTCGCACACCTGCCGGTAAACCTCCATCTTCTGTTCCGGTGATAAATCGGACGAAGCGTATGCCACACGTGTATACCCCAAATCTTGAAGGCTTTCCACTTGGTCTACAATCAACGCCTTGAGTGGGGAAATAACGATTGTAAGCAGCTTATATTCCTTCCCCAAATAGATGGCAGGAAGCTGGAACAACAAGGATTTTCCGGAGCCGGTAGGGGCAGTCAACAATATATTGTCTACCTGCGTTTCACCTTTCCAAGCCTTTTCAGCCTCCAGTATAACGTTCTCTATCAGCTGTCCCTGTGAAATGC
>CAJJYX010000076.1 GCA_905197435.1 uncultured Bacteroides sp. | reverse complement strand
TATGCAGGTAGATTAGGCAGGTAGACGAGGAAAGATAAGCGGCTTATCCCGTGAGGTCTCACAGACGGAGAAATCCGCAGTAACAACGAACTGTGAGAAGTCAGCAGAAGCCATAGTAGTGAGGAAGTCTCTGTAATGGAGATGGAGCGAAGGGCTGAACAATTCAAAAGTCGATAGGACTTAGGAATGTAAGTGCATAGGCATGACGAGAATCGAAGTACCAAGGTCGTAACGGAGGGAACGGTTCACAGGAGGTAAGGCTCATATGCACGAAAGCAAAGCAAGAAATGGAGACAAATCATGACAGAACTAATGGAGAAAATCTTATCCAGAGAAAACATGATGCAAGCCTACAAAAAGGTGAAAGCCAAAAATGGGGCAAGCGGAGTGGACGGAATCGGAACGGAAGAAATTCGAGAGTATCTGATAGAGAACCGGGAAAAGAGTCGAGAGAAAAACAAGAGAGGGATTGTTTGGTGGTGGTAACTTAGCAAGACGACATAATTTCAAAAACTGCCATTCTTTTTTGAAAAATATTTAGAACGGTATACTGGCTATCGTGCCGGCGATTTGGTACAATATACATATATTGTATTTGCATGGGAGGGCAGAAAAGTGAAAAGAAGAAATTTATTTATAGGAATACTGATAGTTGCATTTGTACTTTCCTTTAATACAGGTGTATTTGCGGGTACAAAAACAGTAAAGCCTTCAGTGCCTGTGATTAAGAGCATAGAGAGTATGGACAAAGCGTATGTTAAGGTTAAATGGGGCAGAGTATCTAATGCGCAGGGGTATCAGGTATATCGTTTGGATTCTCAAGAAAACAGCTTCAAAAAAATTGCGACGACTAAAAGTACAACTATTAAAGACAAGGGGGTTGTGCTTAACCGGAAGTACAGCTATAAGGTAAGGGCTTACACTAAAGTGGCCGGAAAAACAAAGCATAGCAAATTCAGCGCAGCAGAAGAAATTGTTTTTGAAGATACATTTCAGAAACTCCTTGATGAAGCTGACAGAACACATACAGAAATGAATACAAAAAATGACAGCTTTGAAAATCTGAACAATTATGCCGTTTCAGACACATCAACTGCAAATCTGCTTTCAGATTCAGAAATAGAAAGTTTGCTTCAGGAACGTGAGCCTAAAACTGTTAACAAGCAGGAGGCAAAAGCTGATATTAACCTTTATTTCCGTACAATGAAAAGCAGTTATGCTGCATATTACTATTTTGGAGCAGACAATTTCGAGAAAGCCGAGAAAAATCTTATAAGCTGGATTGATAAGCAGCAGGGAGTAATAAACCCTGAGCGTCTGTGCAAGCAGATTGATAAGGAGTTATCATTTGTACAGGATGCGCATTTCAGTGCTTCAAACACATGGTATAATTCTATAAATGACAGATTTTATTATTACTATTATTCGTATAAGAATGTTTTTACGAAAGAGGGAAACAAATATACGGTAAGGAGTAATGGCAAAAAATATACTTTTAAATCTTTTAATAAAAAAGATGTGGAATTAAAGAAAACACTTGTTGAGGATGGCAGAATTGTATACACCCCTGCAATCTTGTGCAGAGAAAAACAGCTCCCGAACTGTACTATGACTGTAACAGATAATGCAGGCAGGAGCAAAAAGATTAAGATAGAATGGAAAAAGAGTAAGCCATATAGTGAAGATACATCGGGACAGGATTACCATTACCTTGAAGAAACAGGGGTTTCGTATGTTTCAATAAGATCTTTTGATTCCAAATTGGACTCTGATATTTTCAGGCAATTTGAGGAAAGCTCTTTAAAGATGAAAAACAGCGACCTCATTATATTTGACATCAGAGCAAATAATGGGGGAAATGATGCATACGGGCGTAAGTGGATTGAAAACTTTTCAGGGCAGAGTCCTGTTATTAACGCAGCTTATGCAAGGAGAAATTCAAAACTTTCATCAAGGATCTTTGGAGGAGGCGGTGATTTCGGAGTATACAGTACAAGTAGAGTTCAGGGAAAAACAATCCCGAATGATATCCCGATAATTGTGCTTGTAGATAACAGGTGCGCTTCATCAGGGGAAAGTATGCTTAACTTTCTGCGTTGTCTTGACAATGTTGTAATTATCGGGTCAAACTCCGCAGGATATCAGCTTAGTGGTAATGTACATTCACTCTATCTGCCAAATACAGGGATACAAATGGCGGCTACAATGGGTGCGTTGAATTTTAATTACAGCACAGAGCCGGTGGATTATAAAGGGTATGAGCCTGATATATGGTGTAATCCAAAGGATGCGCTTGATGCAGTATTTAATATGGTGAAACGTAATGCGATAGCCGATAAGAAGACAATTGAGGCATTAAAGTCTGCAACAGATGAAAACACAAATCCTATTACATTAAAGTTTGACAAATACACTATAAGGGAGGATTTTGTTTTTGGTGCTAACTTCTCAAAAGATGAAATACCTGTATATTATGGTGATAAGAAAATCGAAGATTACACTTTTGAGTATGAAAAGAATGGAGTGTGCGTTTGTACCAGGACCGATGGCGGAAATCTTAAGGTGAAGGTGACAGGAAAAGGAAAATGCAAAATTACAATTAAATATAAAGGGAAAACAGCCTCATTCATATGGGAAGCGAAAACTGACCCTATTGTTCTGAAATCAGCTGAAGATGTATTTGTTAAAGATGAGAATATTAAAATAAAAAAGGGAATTACTGAACTTTCAGTATGCAAAGGAGGCAGTCAGCTTAACGATTATGAAATAAGCTATGAAGGAAGCGGTAAGATAAAGTGTGCAAAGGCTGACAATGGAAAATTAAGAGTTGATGCGTCTGGTTCCGGAGGAGGAAAAGTCACCATAAAAAGCGGAAACAAGAAAGCTCGTTTTAATATTAGAACAGATGGTGTTATTATTTCTTTGAAATTCTCCAACAGGATGCTGGACGATGGCGCAAGTGTTAATATAGGCGGAACCGGTGTGTTTCTGAGTGTTTGTGATAATGATAAGACAATTAAAAACTATACCGTTAAATGCGAAAAGGACAGAAACTGTACATTTACTAAAACCAGTGATGGCAGACTTGAAGCACAAGTGAAGAAAAAAGGAAAATATAAGTTTACAATAGCATACAAAGGTGAAGAAGCAACTTTTTATATTAATGCTATATGATTTTGGACAAATTGAATGGATCATACATGACTGTAAATTCTCCGTAAACCTTGCCACGGTCTAACTCGTCTAAATGCTCACGCAGGACATCCAGCAGCGTCACGCCGCCTACAATCACAACTTTCATCTTGCATCCTCCATCATTGCAGCGATCTCTGCCTTTGGTCGATAGCCGACCGATTTGGCAGCGACCTTTCCATCCTTGAACACGACCAGCATCGGGATGCTGGACACCTGAAAGCGAGCAGCAAGTTCTGTTTGCTCGTCCACATTGATCTTGCCTACCTTGAGCGTGCTGCTATTTTCTTCGGCAAGCTCATGCAGCACGGGAGAAAGCATTTTGCACGGACCGCACCAATCGGCATAGAAATCCAGCAAAACGGGCTTGTCGGAACGCAGAACCTTATTTTCAAAATTTGCAGCGGTAATTTTTAATTCAGCCATCAGAATAACTCCTTTCGATATTTTCAATTATTTTTGCTTTTTAATTTGCAAATACTTTGCGTCATGGTTCCCATCGGACAAAATGCACACCATGTGCGGGGCTTGTAAAGCACCATAACGATCAGACCCATCAGCAGAGAGGTCAGCATGAGACTGTAAAAGCCAAAGCTGAACTGCGCCACCCAATCAGAGACTGTACCGGCTGTATACGTCCAGCCCCACGGCACACGGAATGTCCAGAACAGCTGAATCGCCTCCCGCAGAGACGCCGCACCCGCAGCAACTAGATAGGTCTGGAACACCATATTGCCGAACATCGTCAGGAAAAAGAGCATTGTGTCATGCTGGTGAGCGGAGGGTATCCGGAAGCCTATGAAAAAGGAAAGGTGATGACCGGATTCGCCCCCGCCGCCCAGACAGACAGTATCCTGTTCCATGCCGGAACCGCCACGAAAGACGGGCAGACCGTAACCGCCGGCGGCCGTGTCATTGCCGTATGCTCCTACGGTGACACGAAGGAAGAAGCGCTGCAGAAGAGCTACCGCGTGGCTGATATGATAGACTTCGAGAAGAAATACTTCCGTCGTGATATCGGATTTGATTTATAAATGAGAACGAAGAGATTCCAGAACCGAATAACGGCAGGACGGTTCACACTGCCTGCCGCCATCTTGATTTCAGTATCCTGCTGGATACTGACCGCCGTTCTGTTGCCCGAGGCGGAGACACGGCAAAGCGGATATTCCCTTTGGGAAACATTCTGCGATTTCTGCATCCCCACCTGGGCGAACCGTCTCTTCAGCTTTATTCTGTATGCCGTCATCGGGTATTTCCTGATACAGCTCAACAATACGTTCGCCATCATCCGGATGCGGGCATCGGTGCAGACTTCCGTCTATTTCCTGCTGATATCCGCCTGCCCCAGCCTGCACATGCTGTATGCCGGAGACCTGGCAGCGGCAGCCTTCCTCGTGGCGCTGTTTTTCCTTTTCAGGAGTTACCAGCAGGCACGGCCCACGGGCAGCCTTTTCCACGCCTTCGTATTCATAGGGCTGGGCAGCCTGCTTTTTCCACAGCTCATGCTGTTTGTCCCCATCTTCTGGATAGGAGCCTACAGCTTCCAGTCTCTCCGGGCCAAGAGCTTCTTCGCTTCATTGGTAGGATGGAGCATACCCTACTGGCTGTTGCTGGGACATGCCCTCTATTACGGGCAAATGGAAATCTTCTGCCAACCCTTCCGGGAGCTGGCGACCTTCACTCCCATCCGGTTCGACTACCAACCGTGGGAACTCGCCACCCTCGGATATCTCCTCGTCCTGTTCATCGTCAGCGCGGCACACTGCCTCATTGCCGGCTATGAAGACAAGATACGTACACGGAGCTATCTGCACTTCCTCATACTGCTGAATTTCTGCATCTTTGTATATATCGGGCTGCAACCGGCACTGAGTGTCCACCTGATGTCCTTCCTGCTCATCGGCACCAGTATCCTGGCGGGGCACTTGTTTGTACTGACAAACAGCCGCAGCTCCAATATATTCTTTATATGCGCATTTGTCGGACTGTTCATTCTATTAGGATTCAATATATGGACGCTTTTGTAGATACACTCGTACAGCTGCTGATTGACTGGGGATATGTCGGCCTGTTCATCTCTGCCCTGCTGGCAGGGAGCATCATCCCGTTCAGTTCCGAGATAGTGATGGTAGCGCTGGTCAAGGTCGGGCTGAGCCCGGCACTGTGCGTACTCTCCGCCACATTGGGAAATACGCTGGGAGGCATGACGTGCTACTACATGGGACGTCTGGGACGGATAGACTGGATTGAGAAATATTTCAAGGTGAAAAGGGAAAAGATAGAACGGATGCAGCATTTCCTCCAAGGGAAAGGGGCACTGATGGCTTTCTTCGCCTTTCTGCCTTTTGTGGGAGAGGCAATAGCCATTGCGCTGGGTTTCATGCGCAGCAATCTGATGCTGACCACCACTTCCATGTTTGCAGGAAAGCTGGTGCGGTACATAGCTATGCTGTGGGCACTGCAAGGAGCCATTTCGATGATGAATTATTGAATTACATTCAACAAAAACAGAAGATATGCAACGAATCATAGAAAAGACGGAAGACGGAAGTGCCACACTGTTTGTACCGGAACTGAATGAACATTATCATTCGGTAAAGGGAGCACGTACAGAGTCACAGCACATCTTCGTCGACATGGGACTGAAAGCATCTGCTGCTGCCCATCCGCATATCCTCGAAATTGGTTTTGGCACCGGACTGAATGCCCTGCTTACACTGGAAACTGCCGAAAAGGAGAAGCGGCACGTACACTATACCGGCATCGAGCTTTATCCGCTTGCATGGCCGGAGGTGGATGCGCTGAAATACAGCGGCAACCCTCTGTTCGAGAAGCTGCACCGGGCTGCATGGGAAGAAAATGTAACCGTAACTCCTTATTTCACACTGAAAAAAGTGCGGGCAGATGTCGAAACAATAAGCAGTGACAGCTTGTTAATGATTAATAAATCCCCGTTCGACGTTGTCTATTTCGATGCCTTTGCACCCGAAAAGCAACCGGGAATGTGGGAGGAAGAAGTCTTCCGGAATCTCCATGCCGCCATGGACACAAACGGCGTGTTGACCACCTACTGCGCCAAAGGTGCAGTACGCCGCATGCTGCAAGCCGTAGGATTCAAGGTAGAGCGTCTTCCGGGCCCTCCCGGAGGAAAACGGGAGATACTCAGAGCAAGAAAAGAAGTAGTTAACTACTAACCACATAAATAATAATACAATAAATGAAAAAGACTTGTTTTTTACTCTTTATCATAGCCGCCTTGCTCTCCTCATGCAAGCAAGGAGGCCAGCAGCACAAAAAAGATGACGATAAACCCGTGATTACCGTCACCATCGAACCGTTGCGGTATTTCACCGAAGCCATTGCCGGCGATGAGTTCACCGTCGTCAGCATGGTACCCAAAGGTTCAAGTCCGGAAACCTATGACCCCACCCCCCAGCAGCTCATCGACCTTGCCCAAAGCAAGGCCTATTTCCGCATCGGTTACATCGGCTTTGAACAGACCTGGACGGAAAAGCTGACGGACAATGCTCCCCACCTGCAATTCTTCGATATGTCCAAAAATGTAGAGCTCATCCTGGACGATACCCATACACATCATCACGAAGACGGGCATGCCCACGAAACCCATGTACACACCGGCGGTGTGGAACCGCATATCTGGAACTCCACCATCAATGCCCAAATCATTGCCAGAAATATCCTGAATGCACTCTGCACCATAGACAAAGCCAATGAAAGTGCTTATATGGAACGCTACAACGCACTCATACAGAAGATAGAGCATACGGACAGCCTCATCTGCCAGATGCTTTCAGGCCAGAATGCCGACCGTGCCTTTATGATTTATCATCCGGCACTTTCATACTTTGCCCGCGACTACAGCCTGCACCAGATTCCCATCGAAGCCGGTGGGAAGGAACCTTCTCCCGCCCATCTGAGAGATTTGATAAACTCTTGCAAGAAAGAGAAGGTACGCATCATCTTTGTGCAACCGGAATTCGACCGCCGCAATGCCGACCTTATCGCCCAACAGACCGGAACCCGTGTAGTAAGCATCAATCCCCTCTCTTATGACTGGGAGGAGGAGATGATGAATACCGCCAGAGCACTTGTAAAAGAGTAAACGATGATTCTGCCCATTTAACGAAGAAGAAGTTATGCCTGCATCCCCCATTATAGAGATAAAGAACCTCAGCGCCGGATATGATAACCGGACAGTGTTGCACGATGTAAACCTGACCGTCTACGAACGTGATTTCCTGGGTATCATCGGTCCCAATGGCGGAGGAAAGACCACACTTATCAAATGTATCCTGGGAGTGCTGAAGCCCACAGCCGGAGAGATACTCTATCATACCGGGCAAGGGTCCTTCCCCCAATCTTCCTCCATCCCCCCGCTCACGATGGGCTATCTGCCCCAGTACAGCAGCATCGACCGGAAGTTCCCCATCACAGTCGAGGAAGTCATCCTTTCAGGGCTCAGCAGCAAGAAACCGCTGGCTTCACGTTTCACCGCCCAGCACCGCGAAAAAGCCTCCGCCGTAATAGCCCGCATGGGGCTGGAAGGCATGGAACAGCGTGCCATCGGCGCCCTGAGCGGCGGACAGTTGCAACGTGCCCTTCTGGGTCGTGCCATCATCTCCGACCCGCAGGTCGTGATTCTCGATGAGCCCAGCACGTACATCGACAAGCGCTTTGAAGCCCGCCTCTACAAACTGCTGGCAGAAATCAATGAAGAATGCGCCATCATCCTCGTCAGCCATGACATCGGCACAGTGCTGCAGCAAGTCAAGTCCATCGCCTGCGTCAACGAAACACTGGATTACCATCCCGATACCGATGTCACGGAAGAATGGCTGGAACGGAACTTCAACTGCCCGATAGAGCTGCTGGGACACGGCACGCTGCCGCACAGGATATTGGGGGAGCACAAGCATTCCCATGAATAAGTGAAGGAGGTCCGTTTACAGTGAAACCAACCTCCTTACTCTCTCAAACAGTCACCTGGTAATCTTTCTACCCATTACTTATATTGAAAAGCCTTGTACGAATGGGGCAACAGTAATAAACGGAAAGAATTCTTAGGCGTAACCGGACGCCTGGTCTGTACCGGTTCGGCAGGAAGAGGGTTCAAAACAGTCCCATCCTCCAAGTTTTCCAGCTTCATCACCTTATCTGTGGTCACTATACGCACCTCTACCGGTTCATTATTGAAGTTCTCTACCACCAGCGTGTTATTATCATATACAAATAAACCGACTTTGGAGGGAGCCTCCAAATAAACTCCCACGTCCTTACTCATAATACGGCGAATCTCATTCAAGGCACCGGCCGGAAAATCATACAGATTGCCCATATCGTCGGGAATGGTAAGGACATACAGATTACCGGTAGCATACGGGGCTCTCAACAGGATAGGATATCCTGACACTCCACCCGTCAGCGGACGACCGGCACTGACCATTTCCCAAGCATCATTCGTATAATACCGCACCTGCGGAATCAAGAGATCACGTCCGGACTGCCCGTAGCGACCGAAATCATTGACAAGGGCTTTCAAATCTGTGCAACGCAGCTCGGCTATTTCTGCAAGCTTCTCGGGGATAGCTGTCAGTAAACTGCTTGTCACCACCACATCACGCCCGCTTTGCAACTGCCTCTTGATTTTAGCCACAATTTCCGTATCTTGCGCAGCTTGCGCTGTCAGCAGAACAACTTGCCGGTCTTCCGGAAAAACAGGATGCATATCCATTGGCAAACCTATCATTCCCAAATAGTTTTGCAGAAAATCATCACCGGAGGCATGAAAAGGTTTGTAGGATTTTATACCCACCGGATTCCCCAGTTTACGAATCAGCTTATCCGTCTGTTTCAGCACAACACCGGCTATACGTGCCATCGTGGCAGGTTCCACCGAAGAACCGTCTTTCAACCGGATGGGAGCAGCCACCTCATCATAGCTGAAACTGGTCCCCATTCCCTGCCAAGGGGTACGCTGTTTAGGAGACAGCTTCACGCCCAAAAGCTGGTGATAGGCAAAAAGGATAATCTCAGGAGCCTTGGCAAGCATAGTCAGATGAAGCTGTTCGGCATATCGGTCCATGCCCATGTTCAACCCGCCGGCATCCACCCATCCTCCACCGTTATAACCCGGGCGCAGATTGTCGAAATAACGGATTATGTTATAACTCAGATAGTTCTGCAAATGCTGGTCACCTGCCGGGTCCCTTGTTTCAGTACCGGTCCATACACCGTCAAAGAGTTGGGGGCCTTCTTCCAGATTAAATCCCAAGCCTTGGAAATGGTCATACCAGTTGGGATATTTGATAATCACCTTCACACGAGGATTCACTTTTTTGGCAGGCTTCAGCACAAGGTCGCGACCGGCTTCGGTCATCAGCTTCAAGCGGTAGTCCGTCCAGCTCTGCGCACCTTTTGCCTTTATCTCTATGTCGGACTTGCAACTGGTGAAGAAGAAATCATCCAAAATAAACTCATCAAAGTGTTTCGCCGTGTGTTCCGCAATCTTCTGCACCATCTTGCGGTGTTCGGGATTGGAATAGCAGAATGTCTCGAAGCTGTTTGCCTCGTTGATGGTATAGGTAATGCCGCCGGCAGTCTCTACCCCCCGTTCATGAAAGAATCTCTTCGCCTGCTCCAGAGTGGCATCATCCACAATCAGCAAATCCCGGTGTGTCTCCAGATAAATCTTGTCCACTTCCAACTGTTGTGAAATCACGTTCCAGGTAGAATCCAGCCAATGGATATCCTTCATTTTATCCACCTCATAGGCACGGGCATAAACAGATACCTTGAAACTGTCGTAAGCCTTCGCCTGCATGGTTCTATTGCAAACCATGCAGAGCAGAATAGCTACAATTACAAACTTATCGACCTTTATTTTACCGTTCATTGCCATTCAATATTTTCTGGGATGCCAATACCATATACATAAACCACGTAGCATGTCCGCCCAAGCAATACTCACCTTCCTGCCACAAGTATGGGAAATGAAGCAGTTCGGGCAAGTCGGGACGAATCAGGTTTGTACCCGGAGAAACCCCACCGGGGATATAAGACCAATCGGCACGGTTCACACCGTATGCAGCTTTCATCGTTTCAGCGCCCACCCCCGTCACAAACGCTGCCTGATTGCGCCCCGGATGCATGCCAAGCAGATACTGAACGGCATTGAAGATATAGTCCGGTGCAAACAAGTCAGGATAAGCGGCGTGCAGGTAACAGTAGTTGTAACCCAAATGCTGAGGTTCCCATGAGCCGGAAGAGCGGTTGCCTCTGTCATGCGGCACCCCATACGGAGTCTTACTGCTATATTCCTGATACATAGCCTGCAACTCCGGCAGTGCCTTGCGGATGGCCTTGCTGAAACGGGCATTGCCCACAGCCCGGTCGAAACGTCCGATAAACCAGCCCGTCTGACGGATATTCTTGCAGATAAAGTCTTGTTGCTGCAAAACGAAATCGCGGTACCCGGCCTCTTTTGTTGCCAGATAAAGCTCCACAGCAGCATGTACTTTCACACCCAGTATCCAATTGTTGTCACAACGGGTAATCCTGAACAACTCACGGGCTATTTCCAGACAATCTGCCGCCAGAGCATCGTTGTGTCCCTTCAAGACGCGTGAAATGCCTGCCAGCCAAGCAGCTACCTGCAATTCACGTCCGGGATTATCTTCCGTAAACACCCAACGGTCATCAGCCGTTCCACTGACGTGGTCGGTATGGGCTGAAGCATCTCCCAAGTGTGCATACTGCCGTACGGTAGGACATAGAATCCCTCTATAGAGGCGTCCCAAAGCTTTCCAACCGGCGACTACGGTCAGTGCTCCGTTCTCTACTTGCTGCAACAGGTCATTTTTCCCGTCAGGCTGGTGTATTTCCACAATCCGCTTTTCAAAATCGATGGAAGTCTCGTCCCAGTAGGCACCTAAGTTCTCACAAGCCATAGCAAGGATATAAGCCTCACTCGCCTGCGACTCCACCCGCAGGTCATAATCGCCAGCATCGTGCCAACCGCCTACATTCAATCCCGGAACAAGATCTCCCGGCTGGTATTTGCAGAGTGTAGAAGGCCCTTGTACATATCCGTCAATGTGATTGATATTCGTTTTAGCCATACGTGCATCGTCCTGATGGCAGAAGTCATGCCATACGCGATACTTCTCGTTGATACGCATGTGGCACATCTGCATCGGCAGAAAATACTCTATCTCTGCCTGCCAAATCCCCTTATCCCAAACATCCTTTGCAATGCGGAATACCGGAGAAGCCGCATCACCGTACATCACCTGATAAAGCCCGTCCTCCGTCACTTCCGTAAAGTCGAACTGCAAATAATGATAACGCTGGAAATCTCCCCAATCCTTGGCAGCCTGCTGCTTCACCAGTTTCCTGCCGTCGGCTGCAATGCGGTAGAGGGCAGGTTGCCGGAAATCGGTATCCCTCTTATCCAACTCGATGACAGCCACTTTCTTCTGTCCGGGGTGATAGCCCACTTGGGAGGTCTGTACTACCGGTGCATAACGCCACTCCTTCGTAACCGTGGGACGGATAATCCATTTTACCGCACCGCTTTTCGTTCCCGCCGGAAATTCCGAACGGAGCACAAACCAACCGTTATTATGGTTTATCCGTCCGTCATACAACTTCAAATCTCCTTTCTCACTCTCAATCGTAATCTTAGCCAAATCATCCTGCGGGTTAAGCACAAACTTCTTCCCTTCGGCCAGAGGGGCAGAGACGATATCATCGGCAATCATCGGATTATAAGTCTTCCTATCCAAGAGCAACTGGTTCAAGTCGGCCTTACCATTAGGGTTGAAATCACCGATATGTTCCATATTGGAAGTCTGCTTCATGGTCGGTCCCATCGCCTGATGAGGGAAAACACCCGTCCGGTTATCCATAATCCAAGGCTTTCCCAACAAGGTAGAAGGCACCAGCTCCAGATTGAAACCAAGCTTCCCGGCAAAGCGTTCCGGAACCGGCTGGTCCAAATCGACAGTCAATACCAGATAGTCCTTTTCCCCCTTCACCTTAATGGTATAGCTGAAAGCAAAATCCGGATAAAGCATCGGATTGAAACCTGCCATATGCTTGGCCGAGTCGGGATAACTCTGTGTGACACGGATTTCGTTGGCGGCCTCATCCACCACCCGTTTTCTCATCTTAGGCAGTCCCTGCCATTGTCCCTGCGAAATCTCGAAACGCACATCACCGCCTGCGGCCCTACGGTCTCCATTCAAAACCAAAGTGACACCTCCCTGGTGCCCTTCAGGATAAACATCACTAAAAACCATCACATTGGCCCCGTAGTTTTCAAAATACCCCGACGGGTTAATCTTGAAATCCTGGGCTTGCAAACCAGCACAAAGCATCAATGATGCCGCACCTATTATCAATTTCTTCATACGTATTATTTTAAACGATTATACATTTCTACTCCCAAGCGTACCGTATGATACGGACAACGCCACATGCTCACTTTAGGAGCCTCCTTTTTAGGCTCTCCATCGAAACAGTCGCTATACCATTCCCCATATTCCTTGTCTATCATGTGGTCTTTGACAAAAGTCCAGACCGTATCAGCCGATTGCAGCCAAGCTTCGTCCCCGCTTATCTGCCAGGCATTGACACAAGCTATCATGGTTTCAATCTGCCCCCACCACGAAGCATGCTTGGCTTTTCTGGTGCCTTTCCTCTCATAAATCATATAGCCTTTATCACTCATTCCTTCAGCCAGGCAAGCCCCCGTTACATCCAGTGCAAGCCGGTTTGTCTGTTTTATCAAGTCCTGATTTTCCAGTGTACGGGCAGCCTCGCAAAGTAACCATCCTGCCTCAACGTCATGTCCGTAAGAGTCCATTTCGACCAGACTGTTCCACTCATTATCAAAGAACAAGTTGAAATGCTTCCTTAACGGGTCGTAAATACGGTTCATGAACAAGTCGACACAAAACTCAAGCCTTTTCTTCAAACCATCGTCTTTCCAGCACTGATATAGAAGGGTGTAGGCTTCCAGTACATGCAAATGGGCATTCATGGTCTTAGGGGCATTGTTGTCATATTGGTCCAACTTCTCCCAATTTCCGGTAAACGATTCCACATAACCGTCATACAACGGATCACGCCCTTTTTCTTCCAGAATGCGATACAAGCCAATGGCAGTTTTCAGACTTTCGTCGTTGCCCGTCGCCAGAAAATGTTCTGCCAGTCCATAGATGGCATAGGTCATGGCATAAGTATATTTAGAGTCATTCACTACCTCCCCATCGGGATTGACCAGCCAATATACCCCGCCGTTCTTCTTATCGATGAATGTATCGATGAAATAACGCTGCGCCCTGTTGGCAAGTCTCAGGTAGGATTCGTTTCCAAATGTACGGTATGCAGCAGAAAAACTCCACAGAATCCGGGCATTCAACACTCCTCCTCTGGGAGCATCTACCACCGGAGTACCATT
>CAJJYX010000075.1 GCA_905197435.1 uncultured Bacteroides sp. | reverse complement strand
TCAATGTAGCCAACAACACCCTGAACATCCGGTTCAAGAAAGGTGTCAATGTATCTTTCAACAAACTGGAAATCCGCATCTCCTCCGAAACGCTCAATAGCATCTCCATTGCCGGAGCCGGAAACATAGAATTGGCAAACGGGCTGAAGACAGATCATCTTAAAGTATCCATTGCCGGATCCGGTGACATACAGGGCAGCAACATCACTTGCACCAAGCTCAAAACATCCATAGCAGGATCCGGAGATTTGAAACTCAACAACATATCAGCCACCAACACCGAAGTATCCATAGCAGGATCGGGTACGGCAATACTGACGGGAAAGACCCGGGAAGCCAGTTATCGTATAGCAGGTTCAGGCGACCTGTTTGCTTCCGACCTGCAGGCTGAGCGCGTATCGGCAAGCGTGTCAGGGTCGGGTGACATCAAATGCCATGCTACCGACTTTCTGAAAGCACGCACCAGCGGAAGCGGCGACATCGGTTACAAAGGCAATCCGGAATTGGACGTTCCTAAAAAAGGCTTATACAAACTCTGATTAGACCATTCACTACATAGGGCACAGCAACCGGAAGGGCAAAAACATAATGGGACGCTGCATCACGCGGCGTCCCATCTATCTTAGTTAGTTTTTATAAGATTTTGAGAGAATTGAAACTTCACAGCCTCAAGTTGTTTTAATAAAGCACACTAACTATTATGTTTAAAGCAAATGAAAATGTTATTTTAAAAGCAAATGAAAATATCTATTCCTTGATTTCCACTTCTTTGTCTACCCGACGCAGGCTGTCCATCACCTGCTTTTCATGAGACACGGACGCATCTCCCGAAAGAGCTACCGACGGTGCGGAAATCTGTTTACCGATAGTATCGGCTGCAGCCACTTCCTCTATGTCCGAGAAGAATGAGTGTTGCACTACATTTCCCAGTGAAAGGACTACTGCCACTACTGCGGCGGCTTTGAACAGCGGCATGAAGCGTGCGGTCAATGTCAGGCGCTTTGCCTTGACTACCGGAACTTCCACTTCGGCAAGCACCCGGGCATCAAAATCCTCATCCAAGTGTACTTCCTGCTGAAGCTGTTGATATACGAACAAATCCTTGTAACGAAGCAAGTGCTTGGGAACATCATTCCCGCTAAAGAAAGCGCGCAAGCAGGCTTCTTCTTCCAAAGAAGTTTCGCACTGCCAGTAGCGTTCCAAAAGCTGTTCTATATATTTAGAGTCCATAACCTTCTATATCGATAAACGTTTGTTTTACTTTTTGACGTGCCCTGAAGAGATTCACTTTTACCTGCTCCTCTGTCAAGTTCAGGACAACCGCTATTTCTTTATAACTCTTACCCTCTACATCCCTAAGCAGCATAATCAGCCGCTGTTTTTCGGGAAGTTTGTTCATCAGCCGGTGTATCAACGCCATCCGTTCTTTGTTCACCAACCTTTCGTAAGGGCTTGATGCATCGGAAGCTTGCTCCATGTCGGGGGTCAGCTCTACGGTACGGGAATCTTTTCTTTCGCTACGGTCTATCGCCAGATTCCTTGCTACCGTCAAGCAGAAGGCTTCGATAGAACCGAACTGCGCCCACTCGTCACGTTTGTTCCAAACCCTTATCAGCGTTTCTTGCACAACGTCCTCTGCTTCTGCCCTATCGAACGTAATTCTCAGGGCTAACCGAAAGAGTTTGTCTTTCAGCGGGAGAATGTCATTACGAAAGCTGAGTTCTTGCATCTCTAATAAATTGACGGTTAAGTATTCAGAAAGTTACAGCCTGCGGCCACTTTTTTTTGAATTATTTTCTGATACGGGTTCCACCGTTCCCGTTTATGGCTGATGCCAAAGTGATTACGACTTCGGACACACCGGCATTCAATGCCTCGAAAGAGTTCTCCAATTTCGGAATCATGCCACCTTGAATTACCCCATCGGCCACATATTGCTTGAACTCTTCCGGAGTTATTTGCGGAATCACACTGTCATCGTCGTTCTCGTCACGCAGCACGCCTTTCTTTTCAAAGCAGAACATCAAGGTTACATCGAACAAACCTGCCAAAGCTTTAGCTGTTTCTCCGGCGATGGTGTCTGCATTTGTATTCAGCATGTGTCCGGCTCCATCATGCGTCAGCGGAGCCATCACAGGAACCACACCCTTATGAATGAGGTCTGCCAGAAAAGCGGCATTCACTTGCTTCACATCACCCACAAACCCATAATCCACCTCTCCCACGGGACGTTTCACGGAACGGATTACGTCCATATCAGCCCCCGTAAGACCCAGTGCATTGACTTTACGCGCCTGCAGTCCGGCAACGATATTCTTATTCACCAACCCGCCATACACCATTGTCACCACCTTCAGCGTTTCGGCATCGGTGATACGGCGGCCATTTACCATTTTGCTTTCAATACCCAGCCGGGCGGCAAGCTTTGTAGCCGAACGTCCGCCCCCGTGTACCAAGACCTTGTAGCCTTCGATGGCTGCAAAATCATCCAACAACTTATAAAGGGTGGCTTCCTCTTCTACAATCTTGCCACCCACCTTGATTACTGTCAGTTTCTCCATTTTATTCCAAATAAGTATATCCGTACAGCCCGGAACGGTAATTAGACAAGAATTCCTTCCCTTCCTCCACAGAGATACGCCCTTCCTTGACGGATTGCGTCACCCAGGTTTCCAACGTACGCACCAGTTTTTTGGGATTATATTGCACATAGTCCAGCACTTCGGCCACTGTTTCACCGTCAATCAACTGCTCGATGGTATAGCCTTTGGAATTGACGGACACATGCACGGCATTCGTATCGCCGAACAGATTGTGCATATCTCCCAGAATCTCCTGATAGGCCCCTACAAGGAAGACCGCCAGATAGTAATGCTCCTTGTCGCGCAACGAGTGCAGCGGCAGGGTGGTCGTATCGGCACGCGAACTGACAAAATTGGCAATCTTACCGTCCGAGTCACACGTCATGTCCTGCAAGGTAGCCTCGCGGTCGGGTCTTTCATCCAGCCGCTGGATGGGCATGATGGGAAACATCTGGTCAATGGCCCAAGAATCGGGCAATGACTGGAACAGCGAGAAGTTACAGAAATACTTGTCGGCAAGCAACTTGCTCAACTTGCGGAATTCCTCGGGACAGTGCTTCATGCCCGCGGCAATAGAATTGATTTCGCGGCAGATGCTCCAATAGAGTTTCTCTATCTGTGCGCGTGTATTCAAGTCGACGATGCCATGGCTGAAAAGGTCGAGCGCCTCTTCGCGTATCTGCTGTGCATCATGCCAGGGTTCCAGCATACTGCGCTGGCTCAGATTGTCCCAGATGTCATACAGTTCTTTCACCAGTTCGTGGGCATCTTCTCCCGGTTCCCAGTCATCGTCCATTTCGGGCAAGGAGGCTGTTTCCAGCACCTCGAAGATAAGTACGGAATGATGGGCAGTCAAGCTTCGCCCGGTTTCGGTAATAATATTGGGATGGGGAAAACCATGCTTGTCGGCAACATCGACGAAGGTCGACACGACATCGTTGACATACTCCTGAATGGAATAGTTGACAGAACTTTCGCTACTTGAAGAGCGCGTACCGTCGTAATCAACGCCCATGCCGCCACCGGTATCCACGAATTCGATATTGAAGCCCATCTTGTTCAACTGCACAAAGAATTGTGATGCTTCACGCAAGGCATTCTTGATGCGGCGTATTTTGGTTATCTGACTGCCGATATGGAAATGTATCAGCTTCAGACAGTCCTTCATTTCTTTTTTCTCCAAGAAGTCCAGTGCTTCGAGCAGCTCACTGGATGTCAGTCCGAACTTGCTGGCATCTCCCCCGCTCTCTTCCCATTTGCCACTTCCGCTGGAAGCCAGTTTGATACGAATGCCAATATTGGGCCTTACCTTCAACTGCTTCGCCATCTTGGCAATAAGGTTCAGCTCATTCAGTTTCTCCACGACAAGGAAAATGCGTTTCCCCATTTTCTGTGCCAACAGCGCCAATTCGATGAAGCTCTCGTCCTTATATCCGTTGCAGACAACAAGTGAACTCGAGTCTGTATTGACCCCAATCACAGCATGCAACTCCGGCTTTGAACCTGCTTCCAATCCCAGATTGAACTTTTTCCCGTGAGTAATCATCTCTTCCACTACGGGACGCATCTGATTCACTTTTATGGGATAAATGATAAAGTTCTCTCCTTTATACCCGTACTCGTCGGCTGCCTGCCTGAAGCAGCAGGACACCTTTTCGATACGGTTATCCAAAATATCGGGAAAACGCACCAGTACCGGAGCCGCTACATCGCGCAACTGCAACTCGTCCACCAGTTCTTTTAAATCGACGGCAACTCCATCCTTACGGGGTGTCACCACAACATGACCTTTGTCATTGATACCAAAGTACGAAGTGCCCCAACCCGTTACGTTGTACAGCTCTTCTGAATCTTCAATACGCCATTTTCTCATCGGCTCAACTATTCATTTACGATTTTACAATTTACCATTTCCCTGTTCTCCACACAGCAGGGTGTTTTATAAAGGGGGAACAAAAATACACATAAATCTAATATTTCCGGTCTGTCAGATTGAGAAATACACATTTACAAGGAATTAAAGTCCCAAAAGCTGACGTAACCGTTGCACGGATTCACAAATCTGATTGCGGTTTTCCAAATATCCGGCATCAAAACGATAGCGGGCCTGCGAGTAAAAAGGCGCACGCTTATCCAACGCCTCCACTATGAAGGTACGCAAATCCTCGTCAGTCTTGCCTTGCAGGATGGGTCGCTGCTGCTTCGCCACCCGGAGCCGACGGAACAGAATATCCGGATGTACATCCAGAAACACCGTCTGCCCACAGCTGTTCATGTACTCCATATTGTCATAAAAGCAAGGGGTACCACCACCGGTAGAGACGATGACATTCTCAAACTCACCTACCTCATGCAGCATATTCCGTTCCAGTTCACGAAAAGAGGCTTCTCCCCGCTCGGCGAACAATTCACTGATTGATTTGTGAAAACGTTCTTCGATGTACCAGTCCAAATCGATGAACGGCACATTCATTTCGCGGGCAAAAGCCTTTCCTAAAGTAGTTTTACCGGCTCCCATATAGCCGGTCAAGAAAATACGTATCATATTTGCTACGAGTTACAAGTTACGAGCGACAAGTCACAAAGGACAAGAGACTGCGCTATCATACCGCAGAAGGCTCATAGCTTGTCGCCCGTAACTTGTAACTCATTTCCTGCAAAGGTAAGCAATTCCAAGCTGAAACCTTTCAGTGTCAGAGAAAAATTTTGATACGCTTGCTTAAATCTTCGATTTCCTTTTCTCCCGGTTCACCGGTAGGCATGCCAAAGGGCATCTGGGCAATCAGCAGCCAGTCTTCGGGCAGGTTCCAAGTGCGGCACACTTCATCATCAATCAAAGGGTTATAATGTTGCAGGGAGGCTCCCAAGCCCATATCTTCCAGCATAGTCCAGATGGCAAACTGATGCATGGCGGAAGTATGCTGTGACCAAGTGGGGAAATTATCCTTATAGGGAGGAAATGCTTCCTGCAACTTTTTGACGACAGAAGTATCTTCAAAATACAGCACGGTACCGTGTCCACCAGCAAAACAGCCGTCAATCTTGGCTTCCGTCTTGGCAAAAGCTTCGGCAGAGATGCGCGTCTTCAAGGTTTCCTTTACGATGTTCCACAATTTCTTATGCTCATCGCCCAGCAACAATACAATCCTTGTAGACTGAGAATTGAAAGCTGACGGCACATTCTTTACGGCTTCACGAATAACGTGCACTACTTCTTCATCCAATACCGGCGAATCACCGCCTATGGAGTAATAACTACGGCGATGCGCCATGGCTTCTGCAAATGTTCTCTTCATTTTTTGTCCTTTCTTTTTAGATGAGAAATTGGTTTGATTCTCTTTTTAAAAGTTTCCCTTACTTATCCACCATACAAAGAAACAAATGAAAGAGGGAAGTTGTTCCGATTTTCTTTTTTACCTTTGCCAGCAGTTATGAAGAAAGAAAAATACTACGTCGTATGGGCGGGAGTCAGCCCGGGCATCTACACTTCCTGGACGGACTGCCAACTGCAAACCAAAGGCTATGAAGGAGCGAAATACAAGTCGTTCGAATCACGCGAAGAAGCGGAAAAAGCTTTTGCCTCTTCACCGTACGCATACATTAAGCAGTCGGTACCCTCTCCTGCCAAAGCTTCTCATGGTGTCGATGCCCCCCTTCCTGCTGCTGTTGTAGGAAACAGCCTTGCCGTAGACGCCGCTTGCAGCGGGAATCCCGGAGCCATGGAGTACCGGGGAGTACACGTCGCCAGCCGCCAGGAAGTCTTCCACTTCGGACCGATGTACGGAACCAACAATATCGGCGAGTTCCTTGCCATCGTTCACGGACTTGCCCTGTTGAAACAGAAAGGCTTCGACATGCCCATCTACAGCGACAGCGTAAACGCCATCAACTGGATAAAGCAGAAAAAATGTAAGACCAAACTGCCACGCGACGCCAAAACCGAAGAGCTCTTCCGCCTGATAGAACGTGCGGAAAAATGGTTGCGCGAAAACACCTACACCACCCGCATTCTAAAATGGGAGACCAAACAATGGGGGGAGATTCCGGCGGACTTCGGAAGGAAATAATTGCCATATAATTGAATGTGAGCGGCCACAAAAAACGCGGGCACCCCCGAACTCCCGTCCGGCAGTGCCCGCGTCAAGTAAATGATGCAGCCGAGCTTATGAATGAATGACCGCCATCATGTTTTATTTGCTATACGATGCCTTCACGAAAGGAGCTGCAAGCAGGTAGTCGAGACTCTGCTTCACACTCTCTTCTACGGGACAGCTGTATTTCTCAATTTCAGCTACAATGTGGCGTACGCCGGCTGTGTCCGCATTCTTGAAGATAGCATCATAACCTACCATACCACTCTGTCCAATCTCGCGGTGATCTTTGATATGGAGCATTGTGAAACGTCCGGGATACTTGTTGAAGTAGTCCACCGGACTGTTCTGACCGCGCACTACCCAGTAAACGTCCATCTGGAAGAATACATATTCGGGGTTGGTGTGTTGCAGCATGTAGTCCAGCATCAGTTCCTTGTCCTCCACTTTCTGGAATTCATGGGCATGGTTATGGTAACCGTATTTCAGACCGGCAGCCTGGCAACGCTTACCCACTTCATTGTAATAATCGCAATATGTCTGCAAGTCTTTCAATGTCTTGGGGACGTTCATCCACGGAGTCACGATGTACTCCATGCCGGCCTCCTTATGGGCAGCAATACACTGGTTCCACCATTTCAGAGCTTCCGTAAAGTCGCCCGAAGCCAATTCCTCGTCCGACAACCCACGGGTAGTGTGTGAGGAAAGCACGGTCATACCACTTTCTTCCACCATTTGCTTGAACTCCTGAGGAGTCTTGCCGTAGAACTTGCCGTCATTGTAGTTGGCAGCCTCCACACTGGTATAGCCCATGTCAGCCAGGTCCTTCAGAATCTTGTCGAGGTTATTGCCATCCTTAATCAGATCTCTTACGGAATAGAGCTGTATGGCAATCTCCTTTTTCACCGGTTCCGGTGCCGTTTCCGCATTATGGCTGGTGCAGCTTGTGGCCATAGACAGGCACAATGCTGACAAAATCATCATGTTTCTGATTCTCATAGTACTGCTCTTTTAGAAGAAGATTAGTCAAGAACCTTTACACGAATATTGCGGTACCAAACATCGTCGCCATGATCTTGTACGCCGATAAAGCCTTCGTGGTTTTCACCACCGCAGTTGTTCAGCAGTTCGAAAGCCAAGGGCCACTTCTCTTCGCTGAACTTGCTGGCCTGCAGCATCTCAGTCCATTGCTTGGTCCACAAGTGATACTCCAGTACATTTTCATCGTTCTGTCCATGAACCACAGTACCTTTATATACCATAATCTTAGCCTTGTTCCATTCACCGAAAGGTTTGGCGTTCTGCGGAACAGCAGGAATCATGTCGTACAAAGAAGCAGACTGACGGTTGTTGTCCTTACCCAACTTTGCATCCGGGTGATTGGCGTTGTCCAGCACCTGGTATTCGGGAGCAGAGATATAGATGGGTTCCAACACTTCGTTGCCATCCTTATCCTTGGAAGTAACTTCCTGGGCCAGGTAGAAGATACCGGAGTTACCGCCTTTGGAAATCTTCCATTCCAGTTCCAGCTCAAAGTTCTTGAACTTATGGGCGAAAATCAAGTCGCCGCCCTCGCCGGTCTGTCCTTCACCGGTACCGGTACCGCAGAATTTGAGGCAGCCATCTTCAATAATCCATCTGGAGGGCACTTTGTCCTTACCGTATCCACGCCATCCGTCCAGGCTCTTTCCATCGAAGATGGTGATATAACCATCCGCATCGACCGGCAGGTTCAAGCTATCCGTTTCAGGCGCTTTCAGAGACTTGGAGTAAGATACCATAGCGGTAGTGGGAGCTGCGGCCTCTTCCGTAGCATTCGATTTCTTTGCACCGCCACCACAAGAGGCGAGCATACCGCCAATAAGGCAGCAAGCCAAAGGATAATATATTTTCTTCATAATCTTAAAAATTAAATGATTAGTATTCGTTTATGAGCATCAGAAACCAAGTTCCGATGCTCTTTTTAATGTTTATCTGGGCATATCGGGCAATTTCCAGCCTTCGCGGTAGTTGTGCTTGATAAGTTCTTCAGCAAAAGCTTTGGCATTTACCGGGTCTGTCCATGTCTTGTCGAAGCTCGGATGGCCGTTGTGTATCTTAAAGCCGTCCTTGATGACTGTACGCAATGTTTCGTCGTCGCCGATATTGGTGAAGCGCATGTTGGCACCGTCCCATTCCAGCGTCTTGTTCAAACCTTGCAGGCGGATGGCCAATACACCCATTGCCACCATTTCATTCATTGGTCCTGCTTCGGAGAAGTCGGACTTAGGCATTACGCGGCTGGAAGCACTCTCTTTACAAGCACGTACCCAGTCCATTTCATGACCGCCATTCATTGCCTTCGGTACGCGACGGCAAACTTTCGGTGCATTGGGCACACGGCCTGAGAGCAACCACGGGTTCTGTCCGTAGCAGCCGCAAATCAGCGTATCCTTCGTTCCGTGGAAGATGGTCAGACCACCGCCGCTCTGCATCAGTTGCTTCCCTTCGGGGAAACCTTTCGGACGTTCGGGCATCAAGCCGCCATCATACCAATGGACTTCCACTTCGGGCATAGCCACCTTCGGCATATTTTCGCGTGCGGGGAACGTCAGTTTCACGTGCTGTGCTTGCGGAGCGCAGGCATTAAGCAGCAATGTAGACGAACCTTCCACCTTGGTAGGATACAGCAGTTTCAAAGCTCTGAACGGCTGGGGCAGGATGTGGCAAGCCATATCGCCCAAAGCACCCGTACCATAATCCCACCATCCGCGCCAGTTCCAAGGATGATAGATTTCATTATATGGATTCATCTTGGCAGGACCGGTGAACAGATCCCAGTTCAGGGTTTTAGGGATGCGGTCTTCCTTCTCAGGAACATTCAATCCCTGCGGCCAGATGGGGCGGTCGGTAGCACATTCCACTTTCGTAACGTCACCGATTTCACCGTTCCATATCCACTCGCATACAAGGTCGGTACCTTCGTCCGAAGAGCCTTGGTTACCCATTTGGGTTACCACCCCCGTAGAAGCAGCCAGGCGAGTCAGCAGACGAGACTCGTATACGGAGTGAGTCAGCGGTTTCTGGCAATATACATGTTTGCCCATAGTCATGGCATCAGCTGTGATGATGGCATGTGTATGGTCGGCAGTAGCGATGATGACAGCATCGATGTCCTTGCCCATCTCATCGTACATCTTACGGTAGTCCCAATACTTCTTTGCATTTGGGAACTCGTCGAACACACCTTTTGCGTAGCGCCAGTCTACATCACAAAGTGCCACGATATTTTCCGTAGCCTTCACATGGTTGATGTTGGTGTGTCCCATACCGCCGATACCTACGGCAGCAATGTTCAAGCGGTCACTGGGAGGTACGTGTCCGTGGCTCTTACCCAGAATGCTGCTTGGAGCAATGGTAAGACCAGCCAAAGCCAAACCTCCGGTCTTAAGAAATTCTCTTCTTGTAAATTTCGACATGGTTCTTTAGATTTTAAATCGGTTAATATAATGAGTTTTAAAACAATCCTTGCTGCAGCAAGCGTCAGACTACGGTCTTCTTCGGACGAAGCAGTCCGTAACCTTCTTTCATGTGCTTCCGCCGCTCTCTGATTTCCTCCAACGTCTGCAAGTCACCAATGCCGGGCAGGTCATGACAGCGCGCATCCTCCAAGAAAGTCCATCCGTACTGGGAAGCGATGGCCGAATCACGCATCTGCGGCAGTCTCGGATCATGTTTCCCGCTCTCGATGGAGTCGGCCATAATGTTGCAGAGTTTATCCAGGTTCTTCCCGCCAAACGGTTTTTCCAGACGAAGCGTACGGTTCACACCGTGGAGTTCCACCACGGCAGTCCGGAAGTCATGCGTCATGCGCACGATACCTTTTGTACCGATAATATCCGTATATGCATTATGAGTCTGATTTTTGGAGAGTTGTCCGTAAACGAATCCTTGTGTGACGTCGAACACGATGCCGTTCTCGAAAGTGCCGTGGCACTGCACCCACCAGGGGTCCTTGTAATTCCACATCCGCATGCCTTGCGCATGCCAGGTTTTATATTCACTGCCGGCATACCAGCGGGCGATGTCTATGTAGTGCATGCCGCAATCGTGGTAGGCGGGACCTTCATACTCGTGTCCCTCGCCCGGCGCAAGCCCCGGAGTCATGTGACAGATGCGTAAGATGGCCAGTTCGCCAATCTCTCCTTCATCGATAAACTGCTTCATGGCCTGGTGATACCAGGAGTTACGAAGATAAAGGTTAACAGCGGCAATATGGTCATATTTTTCAATCAGGTCCACAATTTCCCACTCCTTGTCAATGGTGTCGGCAATGGGTTTCTCCGTAAGGATGTGCTTATTGTTACGAACAGCTTTCTCTATTTGTTCTTTTCTGGAATTCGCCAATGCAAAAAGGCCAACAGCCTCTATGCTCTGGTCGTCAAAGATTTCTTGTTCATCGGATATGATTCGAGATGAAGGGGAAAGTTTTTTTGCCAATTCTCGGGAGGCAGGGTCGGTATCGCAGATATATGCGACGTCCCATCGGCCGCTTTTCTGCATTTCCTCCCAATACATTTGCCCCATTCTGCCGAACCCTATCAAACCAACTTTTATTTTCATGGTAGATGGATATTAGATATTTACAATTATAGTGTTGTCAGGGTCGATTGAATTACACGATTAAGAGTACTTGGACTGATAGTCATAGCAGCTGTCGTTGTAAACGTTGGATATAAGTTTTTCATGGTGTTTGCAATGTTTATGTATGTGTTCTTCGCAAAAATAAGATAATTAGTGATAGAATGGAAGCAACCGGACGTTAAAAATGTGCAAAAAACAAAAGTTTATTCCGGCTTCCCCAATCGAGAGATGATAATAATAGAAAGGGCGTGTCGAAAGGGGGAAAGGATGATATAATCACATTTTCAGACACGCCCGTTTATTCTTATGAGAGAGACTGCATATCGTTCAGCCTCTTATAATAGCCATTCTTCTCAAGAAGTTCCTCGTGCTTGCCGCGTTCCACGATTTCACCTTCGTAGAGCACACAAATCTCATCGGCATTCTTGATGGTAGAAAGGCGGTGGGCAATGGCAATCGTGGTACGGGTCTTCATCAGCCGCTCCAAAGCCTCCTGCACCAAGCGTTCGCTTTCGGTATCGAGGGCAGAAGTAGCCTCATCGAGTATCAGGATAGGCGGGTTCTTCAGGATGGCACGGGCAATGCTGATGCGCTGGCGCTGCCCTCCGGAAAGCTTGCCGCCACGGTCGCCGATGTTGGTCTGGTAACCAAGTTCGGTCTCCATGATGAAGTCGTGGGCATTGGCAATCTTTGCCGCTTCGACAACCTGCTCCATGGTAGCATTTTCCACACCGAAGGCAATGTTGTTAAAGAAGGTATCATTGAATAGGATAGCCTCCTGATTCACATTTCCTATCAACGCACGCAAGTCGTGGATGCGGAAGTTCTTGATGTTTACACCGTCAATCGTGATTTCGCCCGACTGCACATCGTGATAGCGCGGCAATAAATCCACCAGCGTCGACTTGCCGGAACCGGACTGGCCGACGAGAGCTACGGTTTGTCCCTTGGGCACCGTCATGTTGATGTGTTTCAGCACTTCACGCTTGCCGTCGTAACTGAAAGAGAGGTCCTTGAACTCGATCTTGTCATTCATCCCGTGCAGCGGCAACGGATTTACCGGTTCCTTAATGGGATTTTCGGCTTTCAGAATCTTGTCTACACGCTCCATGGACGCCAAGCCCTTCGGAATGTTGTATCCAGCTTTTGCAAAGTCCTTCAACGGATTGATGATGCTATACAGAATCACCATGTAGAAGATGAATGTCGAAGCTTCCATGGAAGTGCCGTCTCCCAAGATGAGCAGACCTCCGAACCACAGGACCAATACAATGAGCAGTGTACCAAGGAATTCACTCATCGGATGTGCCAGCGACTGACGGATGGCTACCTTGTTGGTTGCATCGCGCAACTCGTCACTGCACTGCTTGAAACGGTCCACCATCTTGTCTTCGGCTATGAAAGCCTTGATGATGCGCAGTCCACCCAATGTTTCTTCCAGTTGTGACATGGTGTCGCTCCATTTTCCCTGGGCTTCCAAAGACTTGCGTTTCAGTTTCTTGCCAACTTTCCCCATCAGCCAGCCCATGCCGGGCAGCACCAGAACTGTAAACAAAGTCAGTTGCCAACTGGTCACAACCAAGGTAGAGAAATAAAGCAGAATCAGGATAGGGTTCTTAAGCAACATATCCAATGAGCTGGTGATGGAGTTCTCTATTTCGCCCACGTCACCGCTCATACGTGCAATGATATCTCCTTTTCTCTCCTCAGAGAAAAAGCCGAGCGGCAAGTGCATCACTTTGGAGTAGACCATCACGCGGATGTCGCGTACAACGCCCGTACGCAAGGGAATCATGATGGCGGAAGAGCCGAAGTAGCAGGAGGTCTTCAGCATGGTCATGAAAGCAAGGAAAAGCCCCATGAACAACAGTGTCATCTGCGGCCCGTGTGTCTCAATCATCTGGGTGACGTAGTAATAGAAATTATTCACCGCCACTTCCTTCAGGCTACCGCTTCCCCACTCCATGAAGTGATATACCTGGGTATTCTCCCCCGTCTTGAAAAGGATATTAAGAATAGGGATTAACAAAGTGAATGAAAAGACGTTGAATACAGCGGACAACACATTGAGCACGATTGCCCAACCGATATATCTCTTGTAAGGCGACACAAAGCGCCGCATCAGTTGCAGGAATTCCTTCATTGCTTGTAGTTAAGTGATTTATGAGGCAACAAAGATACAAGAAAACAGGGGAATGGGAAAGGGTTTCAGGTTATTTCTGACTAAAGTACATTAAGCGCTTACTCCTTCAAACGTTATTCACGAGGAATTGCCGGCTTCATAGGGAGCAAACAGGTAACTCAAAGTATATATCAGCTATCATATTAAGAATAAGCGTATTGTCTTATGCTGAAATAGGTAGACACATTAACAAACAAATAAAATTTATACCTAT
>CAJJYX010000074.1 GCA_905197435.1 uncultured Bacteroides sp. | reverse complement strand
CTGACTACTTGACTCCGTGGGAAGATCGAAGTTTAGGAACTACCTACTCAACAGGTAGACGTTATGGTGATATTTATGGTTTTGTTACCGACAGATTATTCCAAAAAGAAGATTTTGTATATGGAGCAGACGGTCAGATTGAAAAGATTATCGTTATTTATAATGGAACAGCTCGCACCACCTATAAGCAATCTTCAGAGTATCCGGTTTATCAGGTGCATTATGAAGATGGAAATAAGCTAATATTCTCTCCTGGTGATACCAAATTTGTAGATATTGACGGTGATGGTTACATCACTCCGGGAACCAGTACAAATGGTAATCCAGGCGACCAAACCGTTATCGGTAATACTACTCCTCGTTATGAATACAGTTTCAGATTGGGCGCTGACTATAAAGGCTTTGATTTTTCTATTTACTTCCAAGGTATTGGAAAACGCAAGATTTGGGGTAGCGGTCAATTAGCAATTCCCGGGTATAATGCTAAGGAAGGTGCATTGCCTAAAACTTTTACAACAGACTATTGGACAGAAGAACGCACCAACGCTTTCTATCCCAGAGCATGGGACTTAGGTGGCAGCAATACTGGATTTGCTATGCAGAAACAATCCCGCTATCTACTGGATATGTCTTATTTAAGAATTAAGAATATCACATTAGGATATGCCGTCCCGACAAATATTTTATCTAAGATATACATCAGCAAAGCGAGAGTCTATATGTCATTGGAGAACTTCTTTACATTTGATAACCTAAGAGGATTGCCTATTGATCCGGAAGCTATATCAGGATATTCTATGTTCTCCACCAACTATAACCTTGGACGTACAGGTACCGGTACACCGGTATTCAAAAGTTTGTCATGTGGTGTTCAATTAACCTTCTAAATTCTGGAAACAATGAAAAAATATATTATAGCAGCATTTTCCATCGCATGCCTGGGTCTATCTTCTTGTACTGATGTGCTGGACAGACCAAGCGAAACGAAATATACCGACGACACTTATTGGACGAGTGAAGACCAATATCGTCTCTACTTCAACTACTATTATCCCTACTACTTTACAGGATATAACAGTAGCTTTGGCACTAATTTTACTCCCGTAAGAGGCTATACATTCAGTGACGACTTTGCCAATTCTGCCAAGCAAACCAGTTTCACGGCTGTTGTTCCAGGAGACAATGGCAGTTATGACCTGGACACATGGGCCGGAGCCGAATATGGTGGCCGTCAATGGGACTTTGCATGGATACGAAAAACAAACATTGTTATCAACCGTCTGGAGTCACATAAAGCCAACCTCTCCGAAGAAGCTTACAATCATTGGATGGGTATCGCACGCTTTTTCCGCGCCTACGAATATCACCGTCTTGTCATGACTTTCGGTGACGTTCCTTATTGGGATGCTCCGGTAGACGAAACCGACCTGGCTTCCATGTACAAAGACCGAGATCCACGCAGCACTGTGACAGATGCAATTTATGAAGATTTGAAGTATGCGCTGGAGAATGTACGTACAGACGACGGCAGCATGAATATCAACCGCTACGTAGTGGCCGCTGTTGCTTCCAACATCATGTTGTTCGAAGGAACCTGGCAGCACTACCATAAAGACAATACACTCGAAGCCAGCTCTAAGCTTAGTGATGAGAATGCCAAGAAATACCTGCAACTGTGTATAGAGGCATCTGAGGTTGTCATGAACAGCAACAAGTGGTCTTGCACAAAAGACTTCCGCTCCATCTTTGGTAGCAACAGCCTGGCCGGCCATCCGGAAGTTATATTCTACCGCAGCTATGAGGCCGGTAAAGTAACCCACTGTCTGGGTTCCTACTCCAACGGTCAGGAGACATTAAGTTCAAATGCAAATTTGGCATTGCTCCGGTCATTCATCTGCACCGATGGTAAACCCTACCAGACATCCGGCGTCGAAAACGCCAAGAGCTTCTCCATGAAAGATTTGGCAAAGACCCGTGATTCACGTTTGGAAGCCACTTTCCTGAACTTCTCTTGGAAAAACTCGTTTACTTACATTTATCAAGACAAGTTTATCAGCCGTGAAGGAGCCACTTATTATGATGACAACGCCAACCGTCCTGATGAATTCGAAAGCAATGTCAACGTCAACGCAGCTCCTTGCCTCCGTCTTTCAGAGGTTTTATTGAACTGGATCGAAGCAAAAGAAGTCATGGCAGAATTCTTAGGTGGTTCAGCCGTTACCCAAGCCGATATAGACAAGTCTATCAATGCTATCCGTAACCGTCCGTTAGATGAGACTGCCATTGCCAATGGTGTACAAAAGACCGCCCCGTTGCAAATTGCGTCCATTGCCGACGACCCGGCACGCGATGCTGACGTCAGCGCCCTGATGTGGGAAATCCGCCGTGAGCGCCGTATGGAGTTTGTCTTTGAGACACAACGATTGAGTGATATACGCCGTTGGTTCAAATTGGACTACATGGACAATAAGAAGTATCCTGAAACAATGTTGGGAGCATGGGTTGACCTGCCAAACGAGTTCCCCGAACAGCTGGATGATGCAAACAAAGATGCCGGCAAGTCTGTCATGAAAGAAGACGGCACGGTAGTTGTATGGAATGGCAGTAACCAAGCAGACATGGTGGGCTATGCAATTCCTATCAACGCTGCTGCAAGAAATGATTTCTCAACCAAGAACTATCTTGCTCCTGTCGGCTCCAGTATCATCGCCAACTACAAGAACAAAGGATTTACCTTGACTCAAACAGGTGGCTGGCAATAATAAAATGGGATAAATATGTCAAAACCTTAACAGACATATCATCCTGTCATGCAGAACGAAGTGAAGTATCTCTTCTCCGACTCACAAGGAGAGTAGATTCTTCGCTTCGTTCTGACTACATTTTATAGAAAAAAATTTGGCGGGAACGGGAAAACTGTTTATCTTTGCACCCGTTCTCCAAATGCGGAAATAGCTCAGTTGGTAGAGCATAACCTTGCCAAGGTTAGGGTCGCGAGTTCGAGTCTCGTTTTCCGCTCTCCTTTCCCTTTTTAGGATGCTCGAATGGTGGAATGGTAGACACGAAGGACTTAAAATCCTTTGGCCATTGCGGCTGTGCGGGTTCAAGTCCCGCTTCGAGTACTCAAAGAAACGCTAATCGTTTGATAATAAATGATTAGCGTTTTTACTTCGGGTGTTTCCGTCCTCCTTTTAAATCAATCCCAGTGTTATAATTCAGAAGCTCCAGCATAGACATAAATTTACAGTCCTTTCTGAGAGCAACCTTTCCGTGCCTGTCATATGTATTGATTAAGCCGATAGTTGACTTCTATAATACGGTTCTCCCAGGCTTGGAGAAAAGCTTTGTGCACAAAAACGATTGTGCCAAAGCTCTGACACTTCTTGATTTTTCTATTTCATGAATGCCCCTAATCAAAAATAAAAAGAATAATTAGGGAAAAGATCGGGACTAGTCGTTACTTTCAAAGCAAATACCATTCCTGCTTTTTTATTTGAATGCGACTGGAAACGAACCCTGACAGTCTCTTTTCCTTGTGTCAATGCCAAAGGTATTTTGTAGCATTCCTCATAAAACGTTAAAGGATGTTTGCTGTATAGGTGTTCAGTAGCTATTTTTCGGCCATCTATCAAAATATCAAAATCATGCTCTTCCAATTCATTCCCCCAATAAGTCACAACCAAATAGTTTTGTACGGCATCCGGATTGATTTTAAGCTGATAAGAGAACCAACCGTCCGTATCCGTTGTACGCCCAAAGCGTGTCTTTTCCCAAGTATTATGCCCGAATGCGGGAGAATTTCCTGCCTGATAAGTCCTTTTACTCTTCTCCGACGCCAACTGATGCACTTTTTCATCAATATCTGATGAAGGTCGCAGTTCATCACTTACCATTCGGCTTCTGCAAGCCATCTCTTCAGGGGTATACATTTTTAAATAAAGAGAATAACGCTGATGGTGTGTCTGATAATAAGGGCGTAAAAGTACATCTTTAGGCTTTTCTTTTAAAAATCCCGCTTTCTGAGTGCGATATGCTTGTGGAATGGTTTTATCAGCCTTAAGCCAACTGTCCATATCCATCTTATCCACAATAAAGGTAGGAATATCATCCAAAGGCAAAAAAGTATTGTTCTGCCGAGAAAGCTTCACATGATCATCGGGCATGTGGTCAGACCCAAGTTGAGCGGCATATGCAATGGGACCACGGAAGATGACATTCATAAACGGATCATCCGATGCCGCTTCCAGTCTGAAAGTTTGTTTCATTTCAATTTGGATCCGGTCACCTGATTGCCAGAGATGTTGCAAGCAGATGTACTCGCCTGCCTGGGCATGCACTGGATACTCTTTATCATTAATCCAGATTTTCACTTCTCTACCTGCCCAATGTGGATAACGAATATAAATAGGATGATTGTAACTTCCTTTTTCAAGAATGGTCAAGGTCGTTCGGTCTCTTTCCGGAAAATTTGTTTCTTGCTTTAAATGCAGGTTCTTTTCTTTCCAGTTCAACTCCGAAGGAATAAAGAGATTGACATAAAGCGAGTGATGATTATTGAAATAGATACCTTCACCGTATTTTGAGTGATTCTCCATACCTGTGCCTACACAGCACCAAATACCCTCTATATTAAAACGATCACTATAGGACTTGAAGCCGCCTGGCATCAACATTGTATAATAGGTCACGCCACCTGTCTCAGGTTCCTGTGACGCCAGTATATGATTATATAGTGCACGTTCAAAATAGTCCATATGGTGTAGGTCTCCGGTTGATTCAAATGAATTCAAGGCAACTTTCATCATATTATAAGTATTGCACGTTTCACTAGAAGTAAAGCCCAACCGTTTGGTTATCTCTCCCGGACGCCCGAAACGCTCATAGCAACTATTACCTCCAATACAATTCATATGGTCTTTATAATAAATCTCAGCAAAATTCCGAGTAGCTTTCCGGCATACTTCATCCCCCGTCAGCTGGTATTGGCGAGCTGTACCTTCAAACGCAGGTATCTGGAAATTAGCATGACGCCCATACAGCACATCTTTCCCATTCGCAATGTTCAGGATAACTTTCTGGTGGTTTAGTTTCATAGAGACTGCCAGATAACGTTTGTCACCTGTAAGGGCATACAAATCTGCAAACACAGCATTGATTCCACCATTCTCTATATCCAAAAAGCCTTCAAACAAATCTGGATTAACTTTCAGAATAAACTCCGTAACGGGCTCAGCCTGCTTAATCCAAAGTTGTAACGCTTTCGTATTATTACAATAAAGGTATGCATCACGAAATGCAGCAAATTCCTTATGCTGCCAATAGAAAGGAATCCAGCACAAGCCACCCCAGGGATAGCCTGCATCATCCGGATTATTTAGAATCAGTTCACCCTTCATCAATTTTGCATAAGGAAGCTCCGGAACTTTTCCCTGAACCCGGTAAAGCGAATCCTTGCGGGCATCCAATATTGTCAATTCATCTATCAGATAGTTTACGCGATCAAGAAAGCGCTTATCACCTGTCTGCGCATACATTAAGGAAATACCGGAAATGTAGTGATGCCAATCGGTGGCACGCGTTCCCTCCGGCTGATTCGAGCCCGGATAGGCTTTTTTTTCAGGAATACCTACTTCTTTTCTTCGCTGGTTCAGCATACGTTCTATATCGACATCCAGCAAGTATTGCTGAGATACTTGCATAGCATGATAAAAAGGACTGCCAGGCAACAGTCTGACTTCCGACAACAAAAATGTCTCCCAAACTTTAGGTTCCTTAGATATTACAACGGTTTTATCATCTATTTCTCCGGCATGAAGTAAGGTAGAAATAACTAATATAGCACAAAATATTATTCTTTTCATCTTAATATAAAAGAGATTAAAACTAATTTTCATTCAATAAACCAGGAAAGGCTCGAAGCATTTCAGGATCAATTGCCAATGTCTGTGGCGTCCAGCTTGGGGCAGTTGTTATAACGACTCCCGACTTAAAATCCAAAGGGTCTATCATAAGCATTGATCCGAACCGATTATCTCCACCCTTCAAATACGCATGGCAAGAAGTCCAATATCTCCCATCCGGCCCCTTAAATATCTGATTATGTCCAATCTCTCTAAAAGGGTGATCCACATTCAATATTTTTTCTCCATTTCGAATCAGAGCACCATCATGTTGCGCACCAAATAGCGGATTATTCTTGGCACGAATATAAGGACCATACACATTGCTTGCGGTTGCATAACCTACAGCATATCCTCCTTCCCAACCCGAATAAAATAAATAATAAACGCCATCAACTTTTACCAAATGGGCTCCCTCAATGCCTTTCGCTTCAAAACCATCCTGCTGGGTCAGCAATTTACACGGAGTTTCTTTCAGACGTCCTTCATCCAAATCAATCTCAGCGATATAGATACTATGTTTGGATTCGGGATGCTTTTTCATATTAAAAAAGCCGTTATTAAAAAGAGCATACACCTTTTTATCATCATCCTGAAACAACGTCAAGTCATTAGAAGGCCACGGAGCAAGTGGCTTTTTCGCCAATATCTTATAAGACCCAGTTATTTTATCAGATACAGATATGCCGGAGCCATGAGGAGTCCTATACAGGTCATTATCAATATCTTGATTTCCAATGCAATTATAAGTGAAATACCACTTACCATTAATCTTATGTATTTCCGGTGCCCAAAATTGATCGCGATACCATGCTTCTTGAGGAATATCAGATTGCTTCATAATCCATGGCCCCGGTTGCCAAGTTTTCAAGTTCTCTGATACGTATAAACGAAAGCCGGCATTGCCAAGAGAATCTCGCCATCCCCAAGCTAAAGTGCCTACTGCATAAAATTTGCCATCATCAAAATTAGGAATAACATGAGTATCCCGCATCAAGACCTGATCATTAGGATTACAATACGTAAATTCATACACCTTTTCACGGCAACTTGATAAGAAGAACAGGACAATAAAAAAAGCAAATGAGTGTTTCATAGTTTAACGCTGGAATGTTTTATTAAATACTGCAAATATAAAAAACGAACAAAACAAACACATCGTCCATACTATCAATTGTTAACAGTATTTTGTCAATATGAATTTCTCACAGAAAAAGGGCTTCAAATTAGCTCTATTCTTACATGTTTCCGCTCTATTCTCTCATCTATTCAAGGCAGTGGCAATACTCTGGATTATGCCTCCGAATAACCGGTAATAAGCTCTTGTCTCCGTCCGGATTCTCGTACCAATCAAATAAAATAGCCATAGTTCAAACTGCGTTAAAGGATTACATCATACGATGAAGCACTGCACCGACACGTGCGGAATACGTACGCAGTCTGTAGAAGTACAAAGGCCATGCCAGTCCGCCCCAGGTGAAACTGCAAGCCGCCTTGCTGCCGCAAACCGGGAATCCTCAATAGGAAGTCGAAACGGGGGGGAACACTTTATCACCTGACAAGAACAAGAGAATGAATCGGCATTCTCCTACCGGTCACAGCAAAAGGGTACGTAAAAACTCAGGCAGAATGATATGCCGGTCAGAGTTTCGACATACCCGCACGTTCTCTCTGCAATAAGGCATTGCTGTACGGAGTATGTACGAAGATACAGCTTGACTGTTATTAGATAAGGTGAGCAGTTACATATTTGCAAATTATGATTGATAATACTAAAAATACCAAAATAAGTGTTTTTGATATTAAAATAAAGTGTATCTTTGTTGCAGACAACGTCCTCCTTAATAATACTATATATGAAGAAACTACTGCTTTTAGCCCTTGTGCTATGTAGTTCTTTACTGTGCCGGGCGCAGGAAGAGCGAATTATTTTAGGTGATGAACAGACTTCCGAGTATTTTCCTATCCTGAAAGGCAAACGAATTGCGATATTCTCCAACCATACAGGAATGATAGGAGACAAGCACCTGCTGGACATCCTGCTTGAAAACAAATTCGATGTGGTAGCCATTTTCTCGCCTGAACACGGCTTCAGAGGAGATGCCGATGCAGGCGAACATGTGTCCAGCTCGGTAGACAAGAAGACCGGAGTGCCCATCCTCTCCCTGTATGACGGAAAATCCGGCAAGCCAAGCGAAGCATCCATGCGCAAGTTCGACATCCTCGTGGTAGACATCCAGGATGTCGGCCTGAGATTCTATACTTATTATGCCTCCATGTGCCGGCTGATGGACGCTTGCGCAGAGTATAACCGCAAGGTGCTGATACTGGACCGCCCCAACCCGAACGGACACTACGTGGACGGCCCGATACTGGACATGAAGTACAAATCCGGCGTAGGTTGGCTGCCCATTCCCGTGGTACACGGCATGACGCTGGGCGAACTGGGCCTGATGGTAAACGGCGAACGTTGGTTGCCGGCATCACGCATTTGCGACCTGACCGTGATTCCCTGCAAAAACTATACACACCGGACCATGTACAAGCTGCCGATTCCCCCGTCCCCCAACCTGCCGAACATGAAGTCCGTCTATCTGTACCCCTCAACCTGCTACTTCGAAGCCACCCCGGTCAGCCTGGGTAGAGGAACCGACCTCCCTTTCCAAGTATACGGGCATCCCAACATGACAGGCTACAGTTACAGCTTCACCCCGCGCAGTGTTCCCGGAGCCAAAAATCCGCCCCAGCTGGGCAAGCTTTGCCACGGCGTGAACCTGAGCAATATGAGCGATGAGGAAATCTGGAAACGCGGCATCGACCTGAGCTACGTGATAGATGCTTACCGTAACCTGAACATGGACGACCACTTCTTCCGTCCCTTCTTCGAACTGCTGATAGGCACAGACTACGTGCGCAAAATGATAGAGGAAGGAAAGAACGCTGACGAAATCAAGGCAAGGTGGAAAGACGATGTAGAGAAATTCAAAGTGCAGCGCAAGCCTTACCTGCTCTACGCGGAATGAAGTGAAAATTCAATGCCGCCCGGCAAAACAGTAAACAGAAAATAGTAAACCGTAAACAGAAAATGAACAAATAGTAAAATACCCTCATGACCCCACTATCCGTAATCATCACCATCGCTGCCTACTTCGCGATACTGTTCACAGTATCCTATATAGCAGGAAGAAAGGCCGACAACGCAGGATTCTTTGTCGGCAACCGCAAGTCGTCCTGGTATGTCGTGGCCTTCGCCATGGTCGGTTCCGCCATTTCGGGCGTAACATACGTCTCGGTGCCCGGCATGGTTGCCGCCAGCAGCTTCGGCTACCTGCAAATGGTGCTGGGCTTCATTGCCGGACAGCTTATCATAGCCTATCTGCTGGTGCCGCTGTTCTATAAAATGAACCTGGTATCCATCTACGAATATCTGGAGAACCGTTTCGGCATGTCTTCCTACCGCACGGGAGCCTGGTTCTTCTTCATCTCCAAAATGCTCGGTGCCGCTGTCCGTCTGTTCCTTGTGTGCCTGACGTTGCAACTGCTGGTATTCGAGCCTTTCGGTCTGCCTTTCCTGCTGAATGTGGCCATCACGGTGGCGCTGGTCTGGTTGTACACTTTCCAGGGTGGTGTGAAGTCTCTTATCTGGACAGATTCCCTGAAGACATTCTGCCTGGTGGTATCGGTCGTACTCTGTATCTGGTACATTGCTTCCGACCTCAACCTGTCGTTCACCGGTATGGTAAGCACCATTGCCGACAGTGACATGTCCCGCATCTTCTTCTTCGATGATGTGAACAGCAAGCAGTACTTCTTCAAGCAGTTCCTCGCCGGCGCCTTCACCATGATTGCCATGACCGGGCTGGACCAGGACATGATGCAGCGCAACCTGAGCTGCAAGAACTTCAAGGACTCGCAGAAGAACATGATTACCAGTGCCATTTCGCAGTTCTTCGTCATCCTGCTCTTCCTGATGCTGGGCGTACTGCTCTACATCTTTGCCGCCAACCAGCAGATTGTGGTGGAGAAGAGTGACGAGCTCTTCCCGCTGATTGCCACCGGCAACTACTTCCCTGCCATCGTGGGCATACTGTTCATCATCGGCCTGATTTCTTCCGCCTATTCAGCCGCAGGCTCGGCACTCACCGCGCTGACCACTTCCTTCACCGTAGACATTCTGGGAACGAAAGGCAAGTCGGAGGAGACGGTTGTGAAGATGCGCAAGAAAGTGCACATCGGCATGGCGGTCGTAATGGGAATCACCATTTTCGTATTCAACCTTCTGAACAACACCAGTGTCATCGACGCTGTATATATCCTGGCAAGCTATACCTACGGTCCCATCCTGGGCCTGTTTGCTTTCGGCATCTTCATGAAACAACAAGTGCGAGACAAGTACATCCCGTTGGTTGCCATCGCCTCCCCGGTTCTCTGCTTCATTCTGCAGAAGAATTCCGAAGCCTGGTTCGGAGGCTATCAATTCAGCTACGAGTTGTTGATTTTCAACGCGCTGTTCACTTTCGTCGGTCTCTGCCTGTTGATTAGGAAAGATAAAAAGAACAATTAACTTAATACATCATCTATGAACGTAAGACGTTATTTTTTACTTAGTCTGCTTGCCGCCTCCCTCTTCCCCCATACGGGAGGCGCGCAAGAACTTCCGACGGATGTGCGCCAGGAAATCGGGAGGTTCCTGGATGCCGCCGCACGGAAAGAAATCTCGGTAGGACGTATCAGCATCGACTCAGTGGCGGTGGAAGGAAACACGCTGCAACTGTTTGCCAACATGAACTGTGCCTATATTCCTTTCCGCGAGGACAATGTAGCCGAAATCTACCAAGGAGTAAGCGCCCTGCTGCCGGCGGAGTTCGCCAAATACAAACTGCAAATCCGTACCAACAAGCACAGCATCGAAGAGCTGGTTCCCCAAGCCCTGCGCAGTAAGAAAGACAAGAAAACAAAGACATTCAACCCCGCCGTTTCCAAGCCTTTGGTAACCGATGTTTCCGCCCCCTATACCCCTACCAACGGCTTGCAGAACCGGCACATCGCCCCATGGCAAAGCCACGGCTGGTACTACGAGCCGAAACTCGACCGCTGGGAATGGCAACGTGCACGTATCTTCCAGACAGTGGAAGACCTCTACACCCAAAGCTATGTATTGCCCTTCCTCGTGCCGATGCTGGAAAATGCAGGCGCCAATGTGCTGCTTCCCCGCGAACGCGATTGCCAGACGGCAGAAGTGGTCGTGGACAATGACGGTTGCCTGACCGGCCGTTCCATCTATACGGAAAAGCCGGGTGACAAGCTCTGGAGCCAGGGAGAAGGAAAAGGCTTCGCCCACCTGCGCCCCCGCTACACCGACTTTGAGAATCCTTTCAAGGAAGGCTCCTACCGCGCCATAGAAACCATCAAAAAGGGAAACGCAAGTACAGCCGAATGGATTCCCGAAATCCCTTCGACCGGGCAATATGCCGTATACGTCTCTTACCAAACCCTGCCCAACAGTGCGGACGATGCCCTCTACACCGTCTATCACAAAGGCGGTGCCACACAGTTCCGGGTGAACCAGCAAATGGGAGGCGGCACCTGGATTTACCTCGGCACGTTCGGCTTCAATGCCGGCCGTAACAATGAGTGCAAAGTCGTTCTGAGCAACCTCTCCTCCAAAGCGGGAAGGGTCGTCACCGCCGATGCCGTAAAGATTGGCGACCGTTACCTAATTGCTTACAGTGCTACCGGCGGAGGTCTTGGAGGCAGTCATCGCGGTACTGTGCTGACAATGTGGAACAAGACACTAGACCCTAAATCACCAGATTTCAAATATACAGAAGCGATAGCCGTTGCCTCATCAGAGGACAACGAAGATTGCGACGCTATTGATGCCGGACTGCTACTTGATCCTACCGATGGCCGCTTATGGTTGTCTTACGGTACTTATTTCGGTTTTATCCGACTGGTAGAGCTCGACCCCGCCACCGGTAAACGAGTAGAAGGCAACGAGCCTATCAATATCGCTATTGATTGTGAAGCTACCGATTTGATATATCGCAACGGCTGGTACTACCTGCTCGGTACACATGGCACTTGCTGTGACGGGCCTAATTCCACTTACAATATTGTAGTAGGCCGTTCACGCAAGGTTACAGGGCCATACATTGACAATATGGGCAGAGATATGCTGGAAGGTGGCGGAAAAATGGTGCTTGCCGCAGGAAATCGCCAAACCGGTCCCGGACATTTCGGACGTTTCATCGAGACTGACGGAGTAGAAAAAATGTCATGTCATTTTGAGGCCGACTTTGACCGCGGCGGTCGTAGCGTACTCGCCATACGTCCTCTTTTATGGAAGAACGACTGGCCGGTAGCAGGTGAAGTATTTAAGGAAGGAACCTATGAAATAGAATCCGAACGCAGAGGCTATGGTCTTGAACTTGCCGTTGACTTTGTACGTATGGCAAGTGTCAGACACCGTTTTTGGGAAGAGAGTAAAGAACCTGTCCAACCTTTAAAGTCACAGACATTGGAAGAGGTAATAGGTACATGGCCGCAAGGCAATATTGATGTAAGAATCGGTGACTATATGTTCCGTCCTCACCAACGCTGGACAATCACAGCCGTACCCGATGCAGGCGGATATCTGGGAGCTCCCTACTACAAAATAGTAATTGAAGGCACTAACCGGGCACTGACAGCCACAGCAGATGCTGAAGTATCAACCGTACCCGAATTTACCGGCGCTCCCGAACAACTTTGGAGAATAGAGCAACTCATTGACGGCACTTACCGCATCATGCCCAAGAAAGTCCCCGGCACTGATGAAGAACTGGTATTGGTGTCCGTAGGTGACAGCACCCCTTCACTTGGCAAATTCGATATGAACAGCGACAATTCCAAATGGAATTTCCGTGATCATTAAAAAAACGGGCAGTCAACTTTGTGAAGATCACAGCACAAAAGCTATAACATAAAATCAAGCGTGAATTATACAAATCGGTACTGTTTCATTGCCGATTTGTATAATTCACGCTTTCCCTATATCCTCACTCATCGAACACAGAACAAAGAACCGTTTCAAAAAACTCCGATACAGGTTTTCTTTAATGGAATATAATTCGTATTTTTGCCTGCAACTGCCAAATTAGCAGTTATTCATGAATAGACAATTCCCGAACAAATATGAGTGAAAACTTTGAAGGACCAAAAGACGAGTTGGATAAAGAGCTTCCGGAAGGAGGCGAAGGACATTCGGACTATAAACCTGCGGATACCAATGATGTAAACATCAAGCACCAGTTGAGTGGCATGTACCAGAACTGGTTTTTGGATTATGCCTCATACGTAATTTTGGAGCGTGCCGTACCTCACATCATGGACGGGTTGAAACCTGTACAACGACGCATCCTACATTCCATGCGCCGCATGGAAGACGGACGCTACAACAAAGTGGCCAACATCGTAGGACACACCATGCAGTTTCACCCGCATGGCGATGCCAGCATCGGTGATGCACTGGTACAACTCGGTCAGAAAGATTTGCTTATCGACTGTCAGGGAAACTGGGGTAATATTCTCACAGGAGACAGTGCGGCTGCTCCCCGTTACATCGAGGCGCGCCTTTCCAAATTTGCCCTCGACGTAGTGTTCAACCCCAAAACAACCGAATGGAAACTGTCATACGACGGACGAAACAAAGAGCCGGTGACACTGCCCGTCAAATTTCCACTCTTACTGGCGCAAGGCGTGGAAGGTATTGCCGTAGGACTTTCGTCCAAGATACTGCCGCATAACTTCAACGAGCTTTGTGATGCGTCTGTAAAATACCTGCACAACGAGGAGTTCAAACTCTATCCCGACTTTCAGACAGGAGGCAATATTGATGTGTCAAAGTATAATGACGGTGAGCGCGGAGGCGCTGTACGTGTACGCGCCAAAATAGAAAAGGTAGATAA
>CAJJYX010000073.1 GCA_905197435.1 uncultured Bacteroides sp. | reverse complement strand
ACCCCCCAATGCCTTATAGACATTTACCATGGCAATAAGTTCGTCGCGGATGGCATTGCTCACCCCTATTTGGGCATCGAAATAACCACGCTGGGCATCGAGCACATCCATATAATTGATGACACCGTTGATGTATTGCAACTGTGCCAAATCCACATACCCCTTGGCAGAGCGTTCAAGTTTGGCGCGCAATTGATAGACTTCCTTAATCTTATTGAAATCCACAATGGCATTCTTTGCTTCCTTGAAAGCATTCAGCACTGTCTTTTCATAATTGTGCACTTCGGCTTCAAAAGAGGCCTTCTGCGCTTTCAGTGCAGCACGGTTCTTTCCCCAGCCAAAGAGCGGAGTCAATACCGCACCGTTCAACAAGGAATAGGGAGATTCCAGAAAATTGGACAGCACATTACTTTCCAAGCCAAATTGCCCGGTCAAGGCAAGACGGGGGAACATATTGGTATAAGCCACTTTCACTTTGGCATGTTCTGCCCTCAACTGCTGCTCCGCCGCACGGACATCAGGACGGCGCTCCAACAAATCGGAAGGCAGACCTATCGGCAAAGACTCCGGTACATCCAGTTCCTGCAGGAAATTGACACGCTTGATGCGGGTGGGGAATTCACCCACCAGGAAGGCAATATCATTTTCTTTCAGAGAGATGCGGCGCTCCAAGTCCGGAACAAGCGTAGCCGTACGAGCCAACTCGACTTGCGCCTGCTGATAAGAAGTCTCCGAAGTCAGTCCGCCTTCAAAACGAAGGCGTGCCAAGCGTACTCCCTCTTCACGTGCCTTTTGCGTTTGGCGCACAATCTCCAGTTCAGTGTCTAAAGCCACGAGTTCATAATAAGCCTGTGCCACTTCGGCTACAATCGTCATGCGCAAGGCACGCTGTGCCTCCACACTTTGCAGATATTCGGCCACGGCAGTCACCTTCTGCCATCGCAGGTTTCCCCAAAGATCAAGTTCCCAAGAAAGTAAGGCCTTGGCTTCGTAAGTATTACCCACATCACGGCTGTGTCCGCCATAATTGTCCACTTTGCGCTCGGCCTCCACTTTTCCGGTGAGCTGCGGCAGAAGGTTGGCCACACTGATGCGCTTCCGGGCAGCCATCTCCTTGACACGGGAAGCTGCAATCAGCATATCTTTGTTATACTCCAAGGCACGGTCTATCAGGCCACGCAGCGTACTGTCTGTATAGACCATCTGCCACTGTTCGTCGGCTATGCTCAAGCTATCCGACTGCTGTGCCAGGCTATCCGGCAATGCCATCTCCGGACGTACATAACTCTTGCCCACCTTGCATGAAGCAAGGACAAACATACCCAGCAACAAAACGATATATATATTTTTACTTTTCATGCGATATTGTCTTTAAAACCTGTCTTTCTTAATTTTATGCTGTACCTTGGCTTTCGTCTTGTAGACCAGAACGAAGAAGAACGGTACAAGCACGATGCCGAATACAATGGCAAATATCATTCCGAAGAAGACACCCGTACCTATGGCCTGACGACTTGCCGAACCAGGTCCGCTTGCCAATACCATAGGCAGCATACCCAATACGAAAGCCAAAGAGGTCATCAAGATAGGTCGGAAACGGAGTTGGGCAGCATGGATGGCAGACTGTATCAAGTCGCCTCCTTTGTCGACCTGCACCTTAGCAAACTCCACAATCAGAATGGCATTCTTTGCCGCAAGCCCCACCAACATCACCAAGCCAATCTGGAAATAAATATCATTCTCCAACCCGCATATCACAACGCCCAGATAAGCGCCCAAAGCAGCAACCGGCAGTGAAAGCAACACTGCGACAGGCACTGTCCAGCTTTCATATTGCGCCGCCAGGAAGAGGAACACGAAAAGGAATACCAGCGTAAGCACGAGCCCCGTCTGTCCTCCCGCTTTCTTTTCCTGATAGGAAAGGCCACTCCATTCCAGACCTATATTATCAGGCAAGTGGTCACGGGCAATCTGCTCCATAATCTCCATAGCCTGACCGGAGCTGTAGCCTTGTGCCGCAGAACCGCGGATGACAGCAGTGGTAAACATGTTGAAACGCTTGATGCTGCCCGGTCCGGTGGTATAAGAAGCACTTCCCAAAGAAGTCAGCGGCACCATCACCCCATCCTTTGCCTTCACAAAAAACAAGTTGATATTGTCCTTATGCTCCCGATAAGGAGCCTCAGCTTGAATATACACCTTATATATACGGTTGAACATATTGAAATCATTCACATAAACAGAACCGGTATAAGCTTTCATGGTAGAGAACACATCCGCCAGAGGCACTCCTAACATTTTCACTTTATCGCGGTCCACATCAAAATAAAGCTGTGGTATTTCTGACTGTAAAGAAGATGAGAGTCCCGTCAACTCCTTATGCTTCCGGGCATAGTACATCAGAGTATCTGCCGCCTGTACCAAATTCTCAAATGTAGCATCGCCACGTGCCTCAAGCTGCATTTCAAAACCTCCCGAAGTACCCAGCCCCGGAATGACCGGCGGTGTGGAAAGATAGACCTTGGATTCAGGATATTCCTTCAAATCCTTCTCAACATTCTCCATTATTTTATCAATGGAAATCCCCTTGCGTTCTTCCCACGGTTTTAAAATAACCGTCAACTCACTCCGCGCTTGGTTACTGCCCACACGAGGACTGCTACCTGTCACGTTCTGCACATAAGCAACATACGGATTCTTCTCCAAGTATTGTACGGCACGGTCTGTCACTACACGGGTGCGCTCTAAAGTGGCGCCTTCCGGCAATTCCAGTTCAACTTTGAAATAGCCCTGGTCCTCTACCGGCAGGAAACTGGCAGGCACCAGACGGTGTATGATAAAAATGGCCACCAACACAAGACCGAACGCACTCATCAAGCGGCGGGGATTCCTGATAACCCGGTTGATGACAGCCACGTATTTGTGGTTGCCCAAATTCAGCCACTCATTGATTTTACGAAAAACTAAGTTTTTCTTCTTTCCACTGTCGGGCTTTAATATGAGCGAACACATTACAGGGCTGAGCGTCAAAGCCACTACCGTAGAAAGCAATACGGAAACGGCGATAGTAATGGTAAACTGGCGGTATAGCTGTCCGGTGATGCCGCTCAAGAAACTGACCGGCACAAACACGGCACAGAGCACCAACGATGTGGCAATCAAAGCGCTTGTCAATCCGTTCATTGCCTTTTTGGTTGCTTCATAAGGGCTCAGTTTTTCTGTCTCCATGAGGTGTTCCACATTCTCTACCACCACAATGGCATCATCCACCACAATGCCGATGGCAAGAATCAATCCGAGCAGAGTCAGTATGTTCAGAGAAAAACCGAAAATAAGCATAAAGCCAAAAGTGCCAATCAAGGAAATAGGTACCGCAACAACCGGTATCACCGTCGCACGCCAGCTTTGCAAGGAAAGGAACACAACCAACACGACCAGAATCAACGCTTCGAACAATGTCTTATATACTTCATGGATAGATTCAGAAATATAAGTCGTCATGTCAAAAGGAATCTCATAACTCATTCCCTCAGGGAAATTTGCACTGATTTCCTCCATGGCATCCTTTACATTCTTTGCCACTTCCATGGCATTGGCCCCGGGAAGCATATAGATGCCGAGAACGGCAGCATTCTCACCATTGATTCCACTCTCTGTGCCGTATGAAGATGCTTCCAACGAAACACGCGCCACATCGCGCAAACGGATTATGGAACCGTTGGCATTGGCACGGACTACAATGTCCTCAAATTGCTTTGCCGAACTTAAACGTCCTTGAGTAGTGATAGGAATAGTAATGTCAAGCCCTTTCACCGGCTGTTGCCCCAGGACACCTGCAGCAGACTCACGGTTCTGGTCCTTCAAAGCATTCTGCAGGTCTTGCACCGTCAGGCCGAAATTGGCCAATTTATCAGGCAACGCCCATATCTGCATGGCATAGTAGCGACTGCCGATATTGGAGACACGTCCTACACCGGGAATACGCCGCAGCAAATCAAGTACATTGATAGTGGCAAAATTACTCAAATAAATTTCGTCAAACTTCGGATCATCGGAAGTCAGGCAGATGGTCATCAACTGGCTGGGAGCCTGCTTCTCTACGGAAATACCATTCTGAACCACTTCGGCCGGCAGACGGTTCTCCGCCAATTTCACACGGTTCTGTATTTCTACAGCAGCCAGGTCCGGATCGGCAGAGACATCGAAAGTGACCGTAGCCGAAAAGCCCCCGGAATTGGAACTGTTAGACTCCATGTACAACATACCGGGAGTACCGTTTATCTCCTGCTCGATAGGAGTTGCCACTGCTTGTGAGACAGTCAGTGCACTGGCTCCCGGATAGGAAGCGCTGATTTTCACTACGGGTGGCGTAATTTGCGGATATTGGTCCACCGGAAGCATCATCAGGCCGATAATACCGACAATTACGATTACAATTGATATCACTGCCGAAAATACCGGGCGGTCTATAAAGAAACTTACTTTCATAACATCATTACTTTGAAGGGTTGTTGTCCTTTGATTTGTTCTCAGCAGGGGCATCAGAAACAACTTGCTTGTTCAAGGAATCACCCGCCTGCTCTTCCTCCTTTTTAGAGACAGCAGCCTGAGCGCGTACTTTCATGCCCGGAGCCAGTTTATGGAAACCTTCCGTCACAATTTGTTCTCCGGCAGCCAGACCACGCTCAACCACCCAATTGTTACCAAATTCAGGCCCCAGTTCAATGAAACGCTTTTCAACCGTGGAGTCCCGGCGCATTACAAAGATATATGCACCGCCTTTCTCAATGGTAACAGCTTTCTGAGGAACGGCAACTGCCCCCTCGCGTACGTCCAGCAACAGTTTCACCTTTGTAAACTGTCCCGGCAGCAACACTTTATTAGGATTCGGCATTTCTGCACGTACGGAGAAAGTTCCGGTCTGCGGGTCAACCTGAGGCTCGGCAAAGTCCACATACCCCTTATAAGGATAAACGGTATTATCCGCCAGAGTAATCGTAATGTTCGGTTGCCAGGAACGTGTAGAGTCCTGGCGCCCTATATCGATGTTCCGTTCCTTGCTCTTCAGGTAATCCAATGCCGTCATGCTGAAGTCCACCAAAACCGTATCACTTTTCACGATTGTAGCCAGCAATGACTTAGCCCCCGGCCCGACCAATGTGCCCAAATCCACATTTCTTTCACTTATATGACCTGATAGCGGAGAACGGACCAGCGTATATCCCAGTTCCAGCTCGGCCTGGTCCAAATCCGCCTGGCTCATCGCTACCGAAGCTTCTGCCATTTCATAAGCAGCCTGAGCGTTATCCAAATCCAGCTGGCTGGCAGCATTCTGTGCATAAAGGGGACCAATACGTTCCAAATCGCGTTTAGCCTTCAATGCCTGTGCCTCATCTTTTTTCAACTGTGCACGAGCTTTGTCCGCCTTTGCCCTATACTGGTCCTGGTTTATCACAAAAAGTACCTGATTCTTGGTGACATACGTTCCTTCTGCAAAAAGCATATTCTCCAAATAGCCTTCCACACGCGCACGTACTTCCACGAACTGCTGGGCACGAATACGTCCCACATACTCGCCATATATTTCCACATTCCCTTTTTCTGCAGGTTCCACAATCACTGCAGGAGCTTCAGACTCCACCTTTTCAGGGCAAGTCAGAATAAAGTAACCGGCCAACAATACTGCCAGACAGGCAATCATCATCAGCCACCCTTTCTTCTTCAGCTTCATTTCTTTTTTTTGTAAAAATCGTTTCATGTTTGTTCGTTTATTCAATTTAACCTTGTTTCTTTCCATTAAGGCAAATCCGATGCCAATTTATCATTGTCATGCCCACTCCTTCTAACAAGTTAGATATCAATCGGTAAACAATATACCGCTCATCTGCTCATGATGATATTTCCATTTTATCCTGTAGAATTTGCCCACAATCTGTGGAATTATTCTACACTTCACTAAATTAAAAACACATAAAATTTCATTTTTCCTCCGTTCTAACAAAGAAAAGCATTATCTTTACCGAATACAATTCAGATTATTCACTTTAAACGTAAAGATTATGGCAAGTAGAAGAGAACTAAAAAAGAATATAAACTATATTGCAGGTGAGTTGTTCACCGAGTGCCTTGTGAACAGCTTGTATGTGCCTGGAACAGACAAGCAAAAAGCCGATAAGCTTATGGCGGAGATACTGAAAATGCAAGATGAATTCATAAGCCGCATCAGTCACACCGAACCAGGAAATGTAAAAGGTTTCTACAAAAAACTCCGTTCAGACTTCAATGCAAAAGCAGACGAAATCATTGACGCAATGGGCAAACTGAAATAAGATGAAGAAAGCCCTTTACAGCTTCATTTATTATCGCCTATTAGGCTGGAAGACAAATGTGACGGTGCCCGACTATGACAAATGTATAATTTGTGCGGCACCCCACACCTCCAATTGGGATTTATTTATCGGCAAGTTGTTTTACGGTGCCATTGGCCGCAAAACCAGTTTCATGATGAAAAAAGAATGGTTTTTCTTTCCTCTGGGACTGATATTCAAAGCCGTTGGCGGCATTCCGGTGAACCGGGGACGCAAGTCTTCTTTAGTGGACCAAATGGCCGATAAGTTTGCACACAGCAAGCATTTCCACCTGGCCATTACGCCGGAAGGAACCCGTAAAGCCAACCCCAACTGGAAAAAAGGTTTCTATTACATAGCGCTTAAAGCACAAGTGCCCATCATGCTTATCGGGATCGATTATCCTTCCAAGACAATCTCCTCTACCAAGGCTGTCATGCCCACCGGAGACATAGAAAAGGATATGCGCGAGATAAAATCGTACTTTAAGGACTTTAAAGGGAAAAATCCCGGAAACTTTGACTTAGGAAATATTTAATCTGGTAAGTATGCCGTCATAATTATCAAGCATTAACGCCATGCGAATAAGCATTCTGCAAACAGACATCGTCTGGGAAAATAAACAAGAAAATCTCCGTCGGCTCCGCGAGAAGTTAGAAACTCTTCGTGGAACAACGGAGATTGTTGTTTTACCGGAAACATTCTCCACCGGTTTCTGTATGGACACCGCCGGCTTGGCCGAACCCACAACGGGAGAAACCATCACAACCCTGCGCCAATGGTCCGAAGAGTACCGGCTCGCTCTTGCAGGCAGCTACATTGCCAGCGAGACAACTTTGGAAAGTGGAGAACCTGCCTACTATAACCGCGCATTTTTCCTTACGCCCGAAGGTGATGCTTACTATTGCGATAAACGGCACCTCTTCCGAATGGGGCACGAAACGGAGCATTTCACTCCAGGCAATCAACGCACCCTTATCCAATACCGCGGCTGGAACATACTGCTGCTTGTATGTTATGACCTTCGCTTCCCGGTTTGGAGCCGCAACAGGAACAATGAATACGACCTTCTGATTTATGTTGCCAACTGGCCCGTTCCCCGCCGAAAAGTCTGGGACATTCTGCTGCAAGCACGTGCTTTGGAAAATCTCAGTTATGTTTGCGGCGTCAACCGCATCGGCAGAGACGGCAGGAATACGCCACACGACGGAGGCAGCGCGGTCTATTCCCCGAAAGGGGAAGTCCTTGCCGCCATACCCGACAACGAGGAAGGGACCGCCACCGCCGCCCTCAGCCTTTCCTCCCTGCAGGAGTTCAGGCTGAAGTTCCCCGTCTGGAAAGATGCGGACGATTTTGTTATTTCTTCAGATAATAATTCACGGTAGTCACTACACGCACGCTTTTTATATAAGGAGTATTAGCATCACGGTCACTGATGGAGAACTGCCCTTGCGAGGCATTGCGGATTTTCCCCAGCTCACTGTCCGAATCCTTGGCAAACTTCTCGGCTGCGGCACGGGCGTTCTTCGTAGCCTCTTCTATCATCTTGGGCTTCACTTCATTGAGACCGGTGAATTCATAAGACACATTATATCTGTAATCCCCTCCCGTGATGGCAATACCCTGTTTCAGGAGCTCGGCCTGCTCGGACATGAGCTTACGCACCTTATCCACATTTCTGGAAGTGACGGTAATGACAGACGTGGCATTATAACGATAGGCCACATTGCGGTCAACGTAGCGTTCGGCCTGCATGTCAATCACTTCGGGGGGAGCAATGCTGATTTCTTCCTTCTCTATTCCACTGTTTTCAAGGAAAGCCACAATGGCGGCATTCTTCGTCTCCATATTGGCATAGAGCAAGGCAGGGTCATTGCCTATGTCTTTGTAGACGAGAGGCCAAACTACCTTGTCGGCAGGCACTTCCATCTCGGCCAGTCCTTTTACAGTGACCACACGGTCCTTATTCACGAAATTGTCGACGCCGCCTTTTACCATAATTCCCAACAAAAGCAGCCCAACGGCTATGATGGCTGCTTCTACTCTCCAGTTTTTCATACGTTGATATTTTAGAGTTTATAAGCAAATACAAATATAACAAACCCAAACGGAAAAAAGTGCGATGAATGGTTTATTTTTATATAATTATCCTCATCCATACCCTTAACGGCCTATTTACAGGAGCTATGCCTTTTACTTTACAGAGTCTGCCCATCTCTCTCCCATAGTGATTAATCATTAAAAGGCTTATAATACGACATTAAAAGCCTTTTAATAATGCATTATAAGCCTTTTAATGACATATCAGTCGTAAGCTCACCCCGGTATACTCCTGCAAGCATTCCACTTCTCTATGGTACGGATACGCCTTAAGGTACGAGATGCCCTGCAAAACGCGCCAAATCTGTTTTTTTAGAGTATTTAATGAAAATACCCAAAAAGAAGGAGTACATCTTCTCCAAAAAGTACCTATTTTTGTCCTCCGAAACAATGTCAAAACGACAACATAATTAATTTAATAACTCTAACCCCTAAATCCTATGTTGACTCAACTTATCAACGCCCGCATCCTCACCCCACAAGGATGGCTTAAAGACGGCTCTGTACTTATCAGAGACGGAAAGATACTGGAAGTGACCAATTGTGACCTTGCCGTAATCGGTGCACAACTGATAGACGTGAAAGGTATGTACGTACTCCCCGGCGGTGTGGAAATCCACGCCCATGGCGGTGGCGGCCGTGACTTTATGGAATGCACGGAAGATGCCTTCCGCACAGCCGTCAGAACCCACATGAAATATGGAACGACCAGCATTTTCCCAACCCTCTCCTCCTCCACAGTTCCCATGATTGAGCAGGCAGCCGAAACCTGCACCAGGCTGATGGAAGAAAAAGACAGCCCCATCCTCGGCCTGCATCTGGAAGGACACTACCTGAATATAGCGATGGCAGGCGGACAAATCCCCGAGAACATCAAGAATCCCGACCCCAACGAATACATTCCCATCGTGGAAAACTGGTCTTGCATCAAGCGCTGGGATGCCGCTCCCGAACTGCCGGGAGCCATGCAATTCGGGAAGTACATCACGGCCAAAGGCATCTTGGCATCGGTAGCCCATACGCAAGCCGAATTTGAAGACATCCGTACAGCCTACGAAGCAGGCTATACCCATGCCACCCACTTCTACAATGCGATGCCGGGATTCCACAAACGCCGCGAGTACAAATACGAAGGCACGGTAGAGAGCATCTATCTGCTGGACGACATGACGGTGGAAGTAGTGGCCGACGGCATCCATGTCCCTCCCACCATCCTCAGGCTGATATACAAGATAAAAGGCGTGGAACGCACCTGCCTCATAACAGATGCCCTGGCATGCGCTGCAAGTGACAGCAAGGAAGCCTTCGACCCGCGCGTCATCATCGAGGACGGAGTATGCAAGCTCGCCGACCACTCTGCCCTTGCCGGCAGCGTGGCCACCATGGACCGGCTGATACGCACCATGGTACAAAAAGCCGAAATACCCTTGGCAGACGCCGTGCGCATGGCCTCCGAAACCCCGGCAAAGATTATGGGCGTATTTGACCGCAAAGGCTCCCTCCAAAAAGGCAAGGATGCCGACATCATCGTCATGGACGAAGACCTGAACGTAAGAGCCGTATGGGCAACGGGCAAACTCGTACCGGAAACCAATACAATCTCTTAATTAACCTTCAACAACATGCGGATGAACATTGTTTTTCGTATATTTGTTGAGCAAAAGAACAGCGCAATACTTAATCATTTATTAATATTCAATTTATGAAAACCAATCTAAGCTCTCAAATCACTCTCAACAGAGTCTCCCCCAGGTACTACAGACCTGAGAATGCATTTGAACGGTCGGTACTGACCCGACTGGAGAAAATCCCGACAGACATCTATGAGTCTGCCGAAGAAGGCGCCAACCAGATTGCCCTTGACATTGCACAGCTAATCCGTGACAAACAAAAGGCGGGACGTTTCTGTGTACTGGCACTGGCCGGCGGCAACTCCCCACGCAATGTCTATGCAGACCTCATCCGTATGCACAAAGAAGAAGGGCTGAGCTTCCGCAATGTAATCGTATTCAACCTCTACGAATATTACCCTCTGGCACCGGATGCCATCAACAGCAACCTCAATGCATTGAAGGAAATGCTGCTCGACCATGTGGATATCGACAAGCAGAATATCTTCAGCCCGGACAGCACGATTGCCAAAGATACCATCTTCGAATATTGCCGCCTGTACGAACAGCGCATCGAAAGCTTCGGCGGAGTGGATGCCGCCGTCATTGGCATAGGACGCGTAGGCAATATCGGTTTCAATGAACCGGGGTCGCGCATGAACTCCAACACCCGCCTGATTTTGCTGGATAACGACTCCCGCAACGAAGCCTCCAAGATGTTCGGCAGCATTGAAAGCACCCCCATCAGTTCCATTACAATGGGTGTCTCCACCATCCTTGCCGCGAAAAAGGTATACCTGATAGCATGGGGTGAAGAAAAAGCCAAAATGGTGAAAGAATGTGTGGAAGGTGCAATAACCGATACCATTCCGGCCTCTTACCTGCAGACCCACAACAATGCACACATCGTCATCGACTTGTCTGCCGCAGCCAACTTGACACGTATCCAACGCCCCTGGCTGGTAACGTCCTGCGAATGGAACGACAAGCTTATCCGCAGCGCCATCGTCTGGCTGTGCCAGCTCACCGGCAAACCTATCTTGAAGCTGACCAACAAAGACTATAACGAAAACGGCTTGAGCGAACTGCTGGCATTGTTCGGTTCTGCCTATAACGTGAACATCAAGATATTCAATGACCTGCAACATACCATCACCGGATGGCCGGGCGGCAAGCCGAACGCAGACGACACTTATCGTCCCGAACGTGCAAAACCCTATCCGAAACGCATTGTCGTATTCTCGCCACATCCGGATGATGACGTTATCTCCATGGGAGGTACCATCCGCCGCTTGGTAGAGCAGAAACATGACGTGCACGTGGCTTACGAAACTTCCGGCAACATTGCCGTAGGCGATGAAGAAGTCATCCGCTTCCTGCACTTCATCAACGGCTTCAACCAAATCTTCAACAACAGCGAGGACCAGGTCATCAACGACAAATATGCTGAAATCCGCAAGTATCTGAAAGAAAAGAAAGACGGTGACATGGATACGCGTGACATCCTGACCATCAAGGGACTGATTCGCCGTGGCGAAGCACGCACTGCATGTACATACAATAATATTCCTTTGGACCACTGCCACTTCCTCGACCTGCCATTCTACGAAACCGGCAAGATACAGAAGAACCCGATCAGCGAGGCAGACGTGGAAATCGTACGCAATCTGCTGCGTGAAGTGAAACCGCATCAGATTTTCGTTGCAGGTGACCTGGCAGACCCGCACGGAACACACCGTGTTTGTACGGATGCCGTATTCGCCGCCATCGACCTGGAAAAAGAAGAAGACGCCAAATGGTTGAAAGAATGCCGCATTTGGATGTACCGCGGTGCATGGGCAGAATGGGAAATCGAGAACATTGAAATGGCTGTACCCATCAGTCCGGAGGAACTACGCGCCAAACGTAACTCTATCCTGAAACACCAGTCGCAGATGGAAAGCGCACCGTTCCTGGGTAATGACGAACGCCTGTTCTGGCAACGCAGCGAAGACCGCAACCGCGGAACGGCTGCATTGTATGACAGTCTGGGTCTTGCTTCCTACGAAGCGATGGAGGCCTTTGTGGAATACATTCCGCTATAAACAGCTGTCAAATATCTGAAATAGAATGAGATGTATCGCTTCGGCAATACATCTCATTTCTTTATGCCCGCCTTTTATCCTCACAAAGATTATTATTTTGTACTTTTGCATGCACCATCGCCTGGCAAAACAGATATTGGAAACTTCAAAGCTTCATCAATATGAAAAAACTTATCCTAACCGGTATATTACTATTGTGCGGAATCTTCCTTCCGGCACAAGAAATAGAGCAAAACGTAGCAGAACGTCTCCAAACATTTTTCAAGGAATACACCACCCATACGGCCGACATCGGTACCTGCAAGTTGGACAGTTTCCGCATTGACTTCCGGAAAAAGGAGATGTTCATCTATGCAAACGAACGCTTTGCCTACCAGCCCTTACGCCCCGAAACGGTCGATGCCATTTACCGCCATCTGGGACAGATACTGCCGGGACCGGTGAACTATTTCAAACTCACTCTCTTCGCTGACGGGAAAAGCATCGAAGAGCTTATCCCCAACCTCTACCGGAAAGGAAAGAAGGACAAGGCACGGCTGTTCGGCGACTTGGAATATAAAGGCGCCCCCTGGGTAACCCGCACCTCGCGTCCCTATGAAATCGCCCGTGGGCTGAAAGGAAGGCACATCGCCCTCTGGCAAAGCCACGGGAAATATTACATCAATGACAAGGATAAATGGGGATGGCAGCGCCCAAGGCTGTTCTGCACCACAGAAGACCAGTTCACCCAGTCGTTCATCCTGCCCTACCTCCTGCCCATGCTGGAGAATGCAGGAGCCAATGTATTCACCCCCCGCGAGAGGGATACACAAAAGCTGGAAGTCATCGTGGACAATGACGGCAGCCTGAGCGGACATGGAGGAGAAGGCTCCCTCTATCTGGACGTGAAAAGCCGGAAAGCACGTTGGGAACAGACCTCCCAACCCGGATTTGCCCAACGGAAGCGGATTTATCAGGACAATGAAAACCCTTTCCTCACCGGTACGGCACGCTTTGCCCAAACCGAGAAGAAGAAAGACAAGGCTTTTGCCGAATGGGTGCCCGACATTCCGGAAACGGGAGAATACGCCGTGTACGTATCTTATCAGACACTGCCGGGCAGCGTGAGCGATGCCAAATACCTCGTATTCCACAACGGAGGCGTCACGGAATTCAAAGTGAACCAACAAATAGGAGGCGGCACATGGGTGTACCTCGGCACATTTACCTTCGATAAAGGACGAAACGACTATGGCATGGTGATATTGAGCAACGAAAGCAAGGAAAAAGGTGTGGTCTGCGCCGATGCCGTCCGCTTTGGAGGAGGCATGGGAAACATTGCCCGTGGCGGACAGACCAGCGGTTTGCCCAGATACCTGGAAGGCGCACGCTACTCTGCCCAATGGGCAGGCATGCCCTACTCGGTCTATGGTGGCTACGAGGGGAAAAATGATATGAATGATGACATCAACGTACGTTCGCGTACAGTGAATTATCTTGCCGGAAAGTCCGTCTTCAACCCTGCCGAAGAAGGCTTGGGCATTCCTTTTGAAATGAGCATGGCTTTGCACAGCGATGCCGGTTTCAGCAAGGAAGACGAGATTATAGGCACTCTCGGCATTTATACCACCGGCTTCAATGGCGGCAGGCTGAATGCCGGCACAGACCGCCATGCCTCCCGTGACCTTTCGGACATTCTGCTAACGCAGTTGCAGCGTGATATCCGCTCTACCTTCAACATCGACTGGACACGCCGTAGTCTATGGGACCGCAACTATAGTGAGACACGCCTGCCCGCTGTGCCTTCCACCATCGTCGAACTGTTGTCACACCAAAACTTCGCGGATATGCGGCTGGGACATGACCCCCACTTCAAGTTTACCGTCGGACGCGCACTCTATAAAGCCATTCTGCAATATATATGCAGCCAGCACGGTAAGGAGTACGTAGTCCAACCGCTTCCCGTCAGCCACTTCGCCATCCGTTTCGGTAAAAAGAAGAATACCCTGGAACTTTC
>CAJJYX010000072.1 GCA_905197435.1 uncultured Bacteroides sp. | reverse complement strand
TCTCACAAAATTTGCTTGTGCAGTTCCGCGTGATTCCGGTGGCGGGAAAGAAAAAAGCCCTGTGAGACCCCTGCATCCTCTGTGATGAACATCTCATCCGGGAGTATTTCAAGTATTAATAATAAAAACACCAATATAATGAAAGTAATAAAATTCGGCGGAACATCCGTAGGTTCTGCGAACAGCATTTTAAGCGTTAAGAGAATTGTAGAAGCTATCAATGAACCTTTAATAGTAGTGGTTTCCGCGTTGGGCGGCATTACGGACAAGCTGATCAATACCTCGAAAATGGCGGCATCCGGTGATGCTTCGTACGAGAATGAGTTTCGTGAGATTGTCTATCGCCATGTGGAAATGATAAAGGAGGTGATTCCGGCAGGCGAGTCCCAAGTGGCGTTGCAGCGTCAGGTGGGAGAGTTGCTGAACGAATTGAAGGACATCTTCCAGGGTATTTACCTGATTAAAGACTTGTCGCAGAAGACATCCGATACGATTGTAAGTTACGGCGAGCGCCTTTCCTCCATCATCGCAGCGCAATTGACAGGTGCGGAATGGTTCGATTCGCGCCGGTTCATCAAGACGGAGAAGAAGCATTCCAAGCATGTGCTGGATACGGAGCTTACCACCGCTTTGGTGCGTGAGACATTCAAGGATATGCCCAAACGCGTGCTGGTTCCGGGATTCATCTCTACGGACAAGACTACCGGTGAGGTCACCAACCTGGGGCGCGGCGGTTCCGACTATACGGCAGCCATCATTGCTGCGGCGCTGGATGCCGATGCACTGGAGATATGGACGGATGTGGACGGCTTCATGACTGCCGATCCGCGTGTGATTTCCACTGCCTATACCATCAATGAACTGAGCTATGTGGAAGCAACAGAGCTTTGTAACTTCGGTGCGAAGGTTGTTTATCCACCAACAATCTATCCGGTTTGTCACAAGAACATCCCCATTTTGGTAAAGAACACCTTCAATCCTGAAGGGGTGGGAACTGTCATCAAACAAGAAGTTTCCGATCCGCAAAGTAAGGCCATCAAAGGTATTTCTTCCATCAACGACACGAGTCTGATTACAGTACAGGGGCTTGGTATGGTAGGTGTTATCGGGGTGAACTACCGCATTTTCAAGGCACTGGCAAAGAATGGCATCAGTGTATTCCTGGTGTCCCAGGCCTCTTCGGAGAATTCAACGTCCATCGGTGTGCGCAATGCGGATGCTGACTTGGCCTGCGAGGTACTGAACGAGGAGTTTGCCAAAGAAATCGAGATGGGGGAAATTTCTCCCATTCAGGCAGAAAAGAACCTGGCTACTGTGGCCATCGTAGGCGAGAACATGAAGCATACGCCGGGTATCGCCGGAAAGTTGTTCGGCACACTGGGGCGCAACGGCATCAATGTGATTGCTTGTGCACAGGGCGCTTCGGAAACCAATATCTCATTTGTAGTGGACAACAAATCGTTGCGTAAATCGCTGAACGTTATCCATGATTCTTTCTTCTTGTCGGAATACCAAGTGCTGAATCTCTTTATCTGCGGTATAGGAACCGTAGGTGGCAGTTTGATAGAACAAATTCACAGCCAACGCCAGAAACTGATGCAGGAGAATGGACTGCAATTGAATGTAGTGGGCATTGCCGATGCGAACAAAGCTATGTTCAGCCGTGAAGGTTTTGATTTGGGACGTTTCCGTGAAGAGCTGCGAGAGAAGGGAAAGGACAGCTCTTTGGAAACGCTGCGTAATGAGATTATCGGCATGAACATCTTTAATTCCGTATTTGTGGACTGTACGGCAAGTGCAGGCGTGGCTTCCCTTTATAAGGACTTGTTGCAGCACAATGTCTCGGTAGTGGCTGCTAACAAGATTGCCGCTTCTTCCGAATACGAGAACTATCGCGAACTGAAGCAGATTGCCCGTCAGCGCGGTGTGAAGTATCTGTTTGAGACGAATGTAGGCGCCGGACTTCCCATCATCAATACCATCAACGACCTTATCCACAGTGGTGACAAAATTCTGAAGATTGAGGCTGTGCTGAGTGGCACGTTGAACTATATCTTCAATAAAATCAGTGCCGACATTCCTTTCAGCAAGACCATCAAGATGGCACAGGAAGAACGCTATTCGGAACCCGACCCGCGTATCGATCTCAGCGGCAAGGATGTTATCCGCAAACTGGTAATTCTGGCACGCGAGGCCGGTTACCGTTTGGAACAAAGTGACGTTGAGAAGAACCTGTTTGTACCCGATGATTTCTTTGAAGGTTCCTTGGATGACTTCTGGAAGAAAGTACCGAGTCTTGATGCCGGTTTCGAAGCCCGCCGCCAAGTGCTGGAAGCCGAAAACAAGCATTGGCGTTTCGTTGCCAAGCTGGAAAACGGCAAGGCATCTGTCGGTTTGCAGGAAGTCGGTGCTAATCATCCGTTCTACGGTTTGGAAGGCAGCAATAACATCATCCTGCTGACCACGGCACGCTATAAAGAATATCCGATGATGATACAAGGCTACGGAGCCGGTGCGGGCGTAACGGCTGCGGGAGTATTTGCGGATATTATGAGTATTGCAAACGTATAAGTCTCTTCTTCAGCAAATAGACAGGCATTCATGATTTATATAAGAGAAAGATATGGAAGTACGAAATAATAGTAACTTATTCCCCCTCCCTACAGGGGAGGGGGTTAGGGGGAGAGGCCTGAAACACATCATCATCCTGGGTGACGGAATGGCCGACTGGCCCGTGGAGTCTTTAGGGGGCAAGACCTTGCTGCAGGCAGCTGCAACTCCCTATATGGACAAGTTGGCACGCATGGGACGCGTGGGAAGGCTGGTGACGGTGGCCGAGGGATTTCATCCCGGTAGTGAAGTGGCGAATATGTCCGTATTGGGTTATAACCTGCCGAAGGTGTACGAAGGTCGCGGTCCGCTGGAAGCGGCGAGTATCGGTGTAGACTTGCAACCGGGCGAGATGGCGATGCGCTGCAATATTATCTGCATCGAAGGAGACAATATCAAGAACCATTCTGCCGGGCATATCACTACGGAGGAAGCTGGCATATTGGTGGAATACCTGCAAGAACATCTGGGCAATGACCGCGTCCGTTTCCATACAGGCGTGCAGTACCGTCATTTGCTGGTGATAAAGGGAGGCGATAAGCGCATTGATTGTACGCCACCTCACGATGTTCCCTTGAAGCCTTTCCGTCCGTTGATGGTGAAGCCGATGGAGGGCATGGAGAATATTTCGGTTCCTGAAGGTGGGGCAGAGCTTACTCCGAAACAGACAGCCGATTTGATTAATGATTTGATTCTCCGTTCGCAGGTGTTGCTGGAAAAACATCCGGTGAACTTGAAACGGAAGGCCGAGGGTAAGGATCCTGCCAACAGCATCTGGCCGTGGAGCCCCGGTTACCGTCCGCAGATGGAGCGCCTTTCCGATAAGTTTCCACAGGTGAAGCGTGGTGCCGTGATTTCAGCAGTAGATTTGATTAACGGCATCGGATATTATGCCGGACTGCGGCGTATCACCGTAGAAGGTGCGACGGGGCTTTATGATACCAATTATGAAAATAAGGTTGCTGCTGCCCTCGACGCATTACGGACGGATGATTTTGTCTACCTGCATATCGAAGCCAGTGACGAGGCCGGCCATGAAGGGAATGTCCCCTTGAAGATCATGACGATTGAGAATCTGGACAGCCGTGCCGTAGGTCCCATATATGAGGCTGTGAAGGATTGGAAGGACCCCGTAGCTATCTCTGTTTTGCCCGACCATCCCACTCCGTGCAAACTTCGTACGCATACGGCCGAACCTATCCCGTTTCTCATCTGGTATCCGGGTATTGAGGCCGACGAAGTGCAGACATTCGACGAAGTGGCAGCCTGCAACGGCAGTTACGGGCTGATGAAGGAAGATGAGTTTATTAATGAATTTATGAAGGAAACCTTATGAAATATTACAGTACCAACAAGCAAGCCCCCGAAGCTACTCTTGAAGAAGCCGTGGTGAAGGGACTCGCTGCAGATAAAGGGCTCTTCATGCCCTTTGCAATTAAACCTTTGCCACAAGAGTTTTATGATAGCATAGATACGCTTAGCTTTCAGGAAATAGCTTATCGCGTGGCCGATGCCTTCTTCGGTGAGGATATCCCTGCCGACACGTTGAAACAAATTGTATATGATACGCTCAGTTTCGACATTCCTCTGGTCCGGGTTACGGAGAATATTTACTCACTCGAACTGTTTCATGGTCCGACGCTTGCCTTTAAGGATGTAGGCGGCCGTTTTATGGCACGTTTATTGGGATACTTTATCAAGAAAGAGGGCAAGAAGCAAGTCAATGTTCTCGTTGCTACTTCCGGAGATACGGGGAGTGCCGTTGCCAATGGTTTCCTCGGTGTGGAAGGCATCCATGTCTATGTGCTCTATCCGAAGGGTAAAGTCAGTGAAATTCAGGAAAAGCAGTTCACTACCTTAGGACAGAATATTACGGCTATCGAGGTCGATGGCACGTTCGACGATTGCCAGGCTTTGGTTAAATCGGCTTTTATGGATCCGGAACTCAACGAACATCTGCAACTGACCAGTGCCAATTCCATTAACGTGGCGCGTTTCTTACCGCAGGCATTCTATTACTTTTATGCCTATGCCCAGTTGAAGAAGGTGATGAACGACCCGTCACTTGTCATTTGTGTGCCCAGCGGCAATTTCGGCAACATCACTGCCGGACTCTTCGGCAAGCGTATGGGACTTCCCGTAAAACGCTTTATCGCTTCCAACAATCGCAATGATATCTTTTTCCAATATTTGCAGACGGGCGTTTATACACCGCGTCCCAGCATTGCTACCATTGCCAACGCGATGGATGTGGGCGACCCGAGCAACTTTGCCCGTGTACTCGACCTCTACGGAGGCAGCCATGCCGCCATCTCCGCCGAAATCAGCGGTGCCACTTATACCGACGGGCAGATTGCCGAAACCATGCAGGAAGTCTGGAAGAAGAACCATTATTTGCTCGATCCGCACGGAGCCTGTGGCTTCCGCGCTCTGGCCGAAGGACTGAAACCCGGTGAAACGGGTATATTCCTGGAAACGGCTCATCCGGCGAAATTTAAGGATACAGTCGAGAAGATTATCGGTGAAGCCGTAGAGATACCTGCCAAGCTTCAGGCCTTTATGCGCGGCGAGAAGAAGAGCCTGCCGATGTCGAAAGACTTTGCTGATTTCAAGCAGTACCTGATGCGTGTATAAAGAATGGAACGTCAGCAAAGGAAAAAACAGATTACCTTCCGGACGTTGTATCTTTGTAACTGTAACCTTGGTTCAGATTCAGTTTAGAATTAGCACAATGAGGTGGGTCGAACTCTGACCGACATCTCTTTCTGTCATGCAGAACGTAGTGAAGCGTCTCTTCTCTTACTCACAAAGAGAGGAGATTAGCTTCGCTTAAAAATCTTCTATCCTTTCATGCTCAGTTCCCGGTGCTCCGTTTAACTCTCTTAGGCTTCTTCCCGGGAGATATTCTTCATACTACCCAACTTATAATGATTGTTCCATAATACAAGCACTTCAATTCTTTGGAGGTTGTGCCGGTAAAGAATCGTGTAGTCGGGATGTGGGGTGATGTACCGTATGTTTTCTGCTTCTGTGAGCTGCCCGATGAATGGGTTCAGTGTGGCACGGTACAGTGCATTCTGGAACAAGACATACAAAGCTTCGCTGTACCGTTTGTCGCCATGCTTCTCTTGCAAGGAAGTCAGGAGATCCTTCAATGTTTCTTTGGCAAGAGGTGACCAGATTATTTGTTTAGCCATGTCTTCACCTCCTTACTGATTGTGATGTCCTCTTGCCCTTCTCCTTCATCCAGTTGCCGGCAGGCTCTCTTGATGTCATGGCGTAGCCGGGTGGAGAATGTGAGGACTTGTTTTTCCTGCAGGGCAGATTGTGCTTCTTTAACTTTTGCCATAACGTTATCTCCTTTTTCCCTTGAAACATTTCAAAGTTAAGAATTGTTTGAGAAAAAAACATGAAGTTGATGAAAGATAAGAAACTGGAAGCCAATCTCAGTATGGTTGCCTCGCGCGTCATGGCGGGATTGAATATGAATGGATTGAAATTTCTGCTCCCTTTGTGGTTGGGTGCATTGACGGGTGTCACGGTACGTTGCGTTTTTGCTGCCGTGGTATTTTGGATAACAGGCTGGTTTGTAAAGGAAGTACCCGCCACAAAGCGGCAGCGGATAGGTTTGTTCTGTTTGGGAGCCTTCGGCCTCTATGGGTTCATGTTCTGCTATCTGCTGGGCATCAGTAAGACAACTCCGGTCTCCAGTGCCATCTTCAATTCTATGCAGCCCATTTGGGTGTTTCTTATTTCCGTTTTCTTCCTGCACGAAAAAGCTACACTGATGAAGATTATCGGCATAGCTCTGGGATTTGGCGGCGCGTTGCTGTGCATCCTTACGCAAGGCAGTGATGACCTGGCGCATGATGCTTTTACGGGAAACATGCTCTGTCTGGTGAGCTCGCTGGTCTTTGCCGTTTATCTGATTGTGAGTAAGAAATTGTTGGAAGAGGTCGCGGTGGTGACGATGATGAAGTACATCTTTGGCGGTGCGGCAATTATGGGCCTGATAGTATCATCCATTGTCGGCTGGGATGCACCTTTGTTCATGGATGCCTTGCATGGAGAGTGGCATTGGATGCCATGGGTGGTGCTGGCATTTATACTGGTTTTCCCCACTTATCTCAGCTATTTTTTAGTCCCGATCGGGTTGAAGTATCTCAAAACGACAGTTGTCTCCATGTACAGCTATCTGATATTGGTGGTGACAACCGTTGTTTCCTTCGCCTTGGGACAGGATCGTTTCAGTTGGACGCAAGCCGCTGCCATTGCCATGATTTGCATCAGTGTGTATTTTGTTGAAGTAGCTGAAGCTAAGAAGTAGTGACGAATACCAGGTATTCTCCTTCCGCTTCGATGGTGAATTCTGTACCGGTGCATTCGTTGAGTGTGCCCTGCCACCAGTTGGTGAAGTCACTGAGAGGATAGACCAGCCCTTTGCCATGCAGACCGCGTGCGGTGAAGTTGATGATGGATACTTGCTGTCCGGGATGGCTTGGGAAGGTATGGGTATCTTGGCAGGGAATAAAGATGCCGTAATCGGTATAAGTGCGTACATCGGCTCCGGCGCGCAGGTAGTCGATGAGCAGGCTGATGTTTCCCAGTGTATGGTCTTCACGCTTGCCCGTGGCGCCGATGATGGCGATATGGCGTTTGCCCTGCGATAGCAGGAAGTTGACGGCCTTGGTTTGGTCGTTGGTCTCCTGGTCGCTGATGCGGTGCAGGATATGCCCAAACTTCCGGCGGTTTTCGTCACTGAGGGAATCGCCGTCACCGATAATCACGTCGGGCGTATTGCCCCGTCGGATATATTCGTCCGCTCCGCCGTCGCAACAGACCACATATGGCGCTTCTGCCAATATCTTTAAAGGTAGGGGGGCGGCAGGATATTCTCCATTTGCTAAAACCACTGCTTCCATCTTATATCATTTTCCTCCATTTGAAGTAGCCAAAGATAGCTATAATTGTGTAAAGGGCATACAGCCCGGCTGTAAAATCAAGTCCTTTGTAGATGTATAGCCCGGCACTGACGGTATCTACCGCAATCCATGCCCACCATTGTTCCACATATTTCCGTGCCAGCATCCACATGCCGATAATGCTCTGTGCTGTGGTGAAGGAGTCCAGCCATGGCACATTACTATCTGTGAAATTTATCAGTATCCAGGCGATGCCCAAAAGGAAGACTGTAAATACGGTAGTAAGCGGCAGCAGATAACGCAATGGCATATGGGTAATGGGCAGCTCTTGCTCTTCTGCTCCTTTGCTGTCTCCTTGCTGTCCTGTGGCTTTCCGTCTCAAGATGGTCCGCCGCAGAAGTGCCCTGTACTTCCACATCATCCAGCCGTAGATAGCGGCACCCAGATAGTAGATATTGATGCCGAAGTCGGCATACAACCCCGCATCATAGTAGACAAAAATATAGATGGCGGGCATAATGATGCCCGCTATCCAAAGATAAATGCTTGCCCGGTACTCCAACCAGAGGTAGAGAATCCCGACAACAGTACCTATAATTTCAAGAGTGTGTTCCATCAGAAGTTGATAGCTATGTGCCCCAGTACATTCGTCCCTGCTTGTGCTGCGTAACCGGCATAGTTGTAACGGATTTTCTCTCCATTATCATCGCGATAGTATCCGCTGCCTGCGTATCCGTTGTTCTCGTATTCTTCATTGAACAGATTGTAGATGGTGCATCCTACGGTAACAGATTTTACTTTGGGCAACTTGAAGGTATAGGATAGGTTCAGATTGCTTACAAAATAAGCATCCAGCGTGCACTCCTCTTGTTTGGCGTTGCTCATGTATTGTTTGCTGATATACTGTGACTGCAACGAGGCCTCGAATCCTTTGAACGTGTAGCCGAAACGGTTGTTCAGAATGAAGTCGGGAGAAAATGCGATGGGAGTGTCTCCGTGCTTGATGACCCATGCTTCCGACCCTGCCTCTTCGTTTTCGAAAAGCGTTTCGGTAAAGTTCTGTACACGGTTCTTGCTAAGTGTGGCATTGATGTCCCATTGGAAACCGCAGCCCAGTTTGACGCCCGCCATCAGTTCGATACCCATGCGGTAGCTATCCGGCACATTGTTGGCCATGGCTTCACCTATCTCGTTCAGTTCTCCCGTCAGCACCAGTTGGTCTTTGTAATCCATATAGTAGAAGTTGGCACCTGCATGGAGCCATGAGTTGGCGAAAGTATATCCTAACTCGTAGTCAAACAGGCGTTCGGCTTTGGGATGTTCGGTGAAATAACCGTCGGTGTAGTTGTTGCGTGTCGGCTCTTTATGGGCTACGCTAAGCGAACCATACAGACGATGGCTGCGGTTGATTTGCCAGGACAGTCCGGCTTTTGGGTTGAAGAAATCGAAATTTTCGTCGATGTCCAGTTTCTGCATTCCCGGAGTCGTGGCAGTCCAGTTATACTTGTCGTTCATCCCCTTTATCTTGTAGTTGATGTGGCGGTATTGCAGGTCAAGATAGGCGCTGAGGCCGCTGAACAGTTCATAATTGGCTTTCAGATAGATATTACCGTCGTTCTTTGTTGCGTTGTTACGGTAGTAGTCGTGGTCGGGGTTCAGTTCGCCGATATAATTCTTTACCCAAAGCACCCGGCCGAAGTGATCACCGTCATAGCGGTTCAAGGCACCACCCAGTGAGGCATGCAGGCGGTCGGGTTTATAGTTCACGGAGAAAATTCCGCCGCCAAACCAGTTGTCCATCGCCTTCTTGCGGATAAGGTCGCTTTCTTCCACTTTACTGCCGTTGTATTCGAAAGGTAACAAGCCGTATTCTACCAAAGAACGCCCGCCTTTATATTCCTGATAGTAGCCGTCACCTTTGGTGTAGTGCAGGCCGACATTCAGATTCCATTGTGCGGTGAAGTTGTGGTTGAGCAGCAGTTGGTAGTTCTTCTGCGTATAATTGTCGGTCTGTTCATTATAGAAATGCAGTGTGCCTCCTTCGTCTGCGAGATAATGTTTTTCGCCGTTTTCATCTTTATAATATTCTTTGCCGTACACGTTGCCTTCCCGGTCGGTGGCATACATGAATCCGCAGGAATTGTAACGCCGCCCATAGCGTTCCATCTCCTCCTTGCTGGCGTAGTTCCATGCGTGGTAAGTGCGTTCTTTGCCGGCAAAGGTTATCAGTTTGATGGAGGTATTGTCGTTGTAATATCCCCCTTGCAGATAATAGGAGTTCAGTCCGACGGATGCGCGGTCTATATATCCGTCCGTGCTGATATTGGAGAGCCTTGCATCGAACGACCAATGATTATTGATGAGTCCCGTCCCCGCTTTTACCGTCTCTTTGTGCGTATTGAAGGAACCGTAGGAACCGTTGAACTCTGCATAAGGCTTTATTGAGAAATCACCCGTCTGCATGTTGATGCTGGCGCCGAAAGCGCCCGCTCCGTTTGTAGAGGTACCTGCTCCTCGTTGCACCTGCATGTCCTTGACGGAAGAGGCAAAGTCTGGCAGATTGACCCAAAACACCGAGTGGCTCTCCGCATCATTGATGGGAATACCATTGGCGGTGACATTGATACGTGTACCGTCTGTTCCGCGAACTCTCAGTGTAGTGTAACCTATTCCTGCACCTGCATCACTGGTGGTGATGGCGGAAGGTGTCATACTCAACAGATACGGCAAGTCTTGTCCGAAATTCTGTTTCTTTAGTTGTTCTTTACCTATATTGGTGAATGCCACCGGTGTGCTGTTCGTGGCGCGTGTGGAGATAATTTCCACTTCTTGCAGGTTCACAACCCGCAGGCTGTCTTGTTCCAGTGTCTGCGCACAGACACTCAGTACTGCCGTCAGTAGGCAGGCTGTCATTGCATGTCTCTTCATTCGCAATTGTTTCGTTTAGATTAATACAGAAAAGGGGGACTTTTCTCGTTATTCCCTCCGCCGGCACTACCCGGATCAGGTCAATGGGTATGATCTCAGCCCGTCGTATTGGGGCACCCCTTAGTTGAAATCGGGAACAAAGGTAGGAGTTTTCATCGAAAGTGACAAGCTAAGTGAACGAAAGTCAGAGTTATTTGTTAAATTTGCGACCTTAAATTAAAAAGTATAATTATGTTATCATCTTTATTCATGGCAGCTTTTGCTGCCCAAGCAGCTGACGATGGTTTCAGCAAGCTGCAGATATTTATTCAGCAATTGATAGATTGGAGCGTGAGTGCCGGTGGGCGTATCATTGGGGCTATCATAATCTTTGTGGTAGGACGATTTCTGATATCCCTTCTTCGGAAAATGCTGGCGAGATTGTTGGCAAAAAGACATGTAGATGCCAGTATCCAAAGCTTTGTAAAGAGCTTGGTCAATATTTTGCTGACCGTTCTGCTGATTATTGCCGTTATCGGTAAATTGGGAGTGGAAACCACTTCATTTGCAGCCTTGTTGGCATCTGCCGGTGTGGCTATCGGTATGGCACTTTCCGGAAACTTGCAGAACTTTGCGGGTGGATTGATCGTATTGCTGTTCCGTCCTTTCAAGGTAGGTGATTGGATTGAAAGTCAGGGCGTGTCCGGAACTGTACGTGAAATCCAGATTTTCCATACGATTCTGACTACGGCCGACAATAAAGTAATCTATATCCCTAACGGTGCTTTGAGTAGCGGTACAGTAATTAATTACAGCCGTGAGGATACCCGCCGTGTGGATTGGGTGGTTGGCGTGGAATATGGTGAGAATTATGACAAGGTGGAAAGTACCGTGCGTCGTATCATCTCCGGTGACAGCCGCATTCTGAATACTCCCGAACCGTTTGTAGCCCTCCATGCTTTGGATGCCAGTAGCGTGAATGTAGTGATTCGTGTTTGGGTAAAAAGTGGAGACTATTGGGGCGTTTATTTTGATATGAACAAGAAGATCTACTCCGTATTCAACGAAGAGGGCATCGGTTTCCCGTTCCCGCAATTGACAGTTCATCAGGCGAAAGACTGAGCCTGCTATAAATGAGGAACCATGAATTATGAATTGTCATGCGCGATATGATACCGCATCCTATTCATAATTCATGGTTTGAAATACATAAAAGCGAGACTCCACTTTTATTCTCCGTATACTCCGAGTTCTTCTTCTATTTCCTCGCAGATATCTTGCTCCTGATTGAGCAACCGGTTAATCTCTTTTCGTTTTCTTAAGTCTGTGAAATAACTTTCCACTACTGCATAGATGTTGAAGCCGGTTGTAGAACCCGCAGCCAAATCCAATGACTCAACCATTCTTTCTACTGCTTGATGAATGCGTTTCTTACTGATGAAATGCAATTCATTGCTATGAATCAAGCTCTTTTCCATAATATTTTCTGTTTTAGTTATTGCCGTTATAACATTCTATCAAGCAAGTTGGTTCATATCGATTGAACAGACCGGACAGTCGGTTGGACAATATTTATATATGTTCTCAAAGATTCCTGTGTACAAAATTTCCGTCAATCCAAATGGTGGCATGACGTCCTTTGAATTTCAGTAATACATAATTGGGGTCTGTCGGGCCTTTGCTGAAGTGTGCAATGAACCAGTCTTGCCACATTTCTTGCTTGGTGGCTTCGTCTTCTATAATCTCCACCTCACCGGTGAGAGCTACGCTGTTCCCTTTTTCTTGGAAGCACAAACCTGCTTTCGGATTGGCTGTGAACTCTTTTGTTTTGAGACTGTCTTTGCCGGTTGCCAACCATACTGTTGTGGCTCCTTCCGACTTGACATTGCTCATTGGAACAGGGCGAGGATATCCCTCTTGGTTGATGGAAGTGATGACTACGGTTTCGCATCTTGCCAGGATTTCTGCTGCTTTCTCAATTAATGTTGTCATATTGGATGTTTTTATTGATTTGATTGCTGCAAATATAGGCATGGCGATAGGAGGAGCTATTGTAAAAAATCGACTTTTATGTTTTCACATAACTCAAAGCCCCTTCTTCCAATGGAGCGGAAGTGAGAAAGTGGCTTGGCGTATTGCCGGACATCTTTTTGATTTCCTTTGAGAGATGGGAAACATCGTAATATCCAGCTTTGATGGCAACGGACAGCAGATTGTCGAAGGAGGTACTTCGCAATAGGTCTACGGTATGCCTGAACTTTATAATCCGACTGTACTCTTTGGGCGTAAGTCCGGTGTGCCTCTTGAATTTCCGCTCGAAATGGCGTTGGCATAGACAGGTCTCTTCCGCTAACCGGCGGAGTGACAGGTCTCCCTTGCATAAGTTGATTTGCTGTATGGCGAACAGCATGCTTCGTTCTACTTTTGGTGTACATCGGTATAGGGCTTGGAGCAGGAAGTTTTCAATAAATGACAGATGTTCTTGAATGGTTTCCAACTCTCCCAGTCTCTCTGCAAAAGAGTGGTTAAAGAGGCTTGTAAGTTCATCTGCGTTTAACCGCAAGTTGGTGAGTTCCTGTAAAGGGAGATCCATAAAATGGAGTATTCCGCAAGGCAGAAAGCGAATTCCTAGCATGTGGACTGTTACCGTATGGGTCACCAACTCAGAATATTTGGTCATGGTTCCGATGAAGTAAGCATGGTGGGGCTGCATGACGAGATTGTCGTGTACGGCTTTGGGAGCTTCACCCAACGTGAATATGAAGTCTGTACATCCGTCTGGCAGGATATTGATGTGCATGCCGTATTCGGGTTGTCCTTTGAATTCCCAATATTTGTCAATATAGGGTGAGAGCAGGGGGCTGGGATGATATTCTTTGTACATAGATTGCAAAAATACTAATAAACTTTAAAGATAGGGAAATCCCTATGTATAAATAGGAGGAATCACGGAAAAAAAAGATTTTTATCGTACTACATTTGCTGTATGGATAAATACTAAAACGTTCTATTATGAAAAAGATGTCTGTTGTGTTAGGAGTGTTGCTCGCTGTGTTGGTGATGGGTTGTGGTATTTATGAGAGCTACGGGTTTAATTACAAGCAGTTGAGCAGTATTGAACGTGGCATGAGCTTTAAAGAAGTGTGCACCATTTTAGGAGAGCCTGCGTTCAGAGATTTGAATAAGGATGGGGAGGCATGGACATTTCGTGCTCATACCCCTACGGGGTGGTCGGTTGTCAAGGTGTGGTTTAAGGATGGAAAGGTGGACGAAATGAAGAGCTATCTGGAAGATACTTATCCTGTCACACCTTCGCAGGACAAGAGTTACATGAATGAGAAAGAAAAATCTTCCGATAAAAGTACCGAGACGAAGGTTATCGTTTCGCCGGAAGGGAAACATTACATCAAAATGGGCTCGGTGATAGTCACTCCCGAAGGCAAGCATATAATAGTACCTTGATAATACCTGCATGATATTTCAGGTATAGCTTAATGTAAATATACCTTTTCATTAAGTATTGATATTTATAAGGTTCTATATTTTTTGCAGATTTTAGGTATATGTAGTTCAAAGAATGTTATCTGAAATGAAAAGAATGGGCAATGTTTGTCATTGCTCTGTTTTTGTCTTATATTTGAATAGATAATAATAGGATATAGGTTTAAGGAAGAAACTAATAATTGGGATAATAATATGAAGAATATTGAGAAGGTGACCAATAATATGAAAATAGTATATTCCATTCTGTGCAATCTAAAGAAGTGTACGATCTTCGAGTTACAAAAAATGACGAAGTTCAGGGATGTGGATTTGTGTCTGGCATTAGGTTATCTATTGCAGAATAATCAAATTTATCGGTTGTGTAAATTAAACTGTGTCATGCTCTATTCTCATTCAATCTCATCTGTCGG
>CAJJYX010000071.1 GCA_905197435.1 uncultured Bacteroides sp. | reverse complement strand
GTATAAATTTTATTTGTTTGTTAATGTGTCTACCTATTTCAGCATAAGACATTCCCTATAGGTGGGAAACTGCAATATGCTTGTTCTTAATATGATAAGCATATAGATATTGGCGTTCCGTGATGTTTTTCGAGTGTGGTGGAAGAGACCGGAAAGCGAGTAAAGGCAAGGGTGGAATAAATGCCCTCACCTTTACTGCTAATTCACTTAATAATCAGATATATATAGCGAATCGGTGGCGATAATTCAATGACATCAATAAATCATCCGCCATTTATTACTAATACACCTCCACCTTATCAGCAATACGTTTTGCCTTGTCGCGCAGTGCGTCAAGGTCGCTATCAAGAGGTGCATAACACAGCACTACTCCCATGCGGCGGTTTATACGGGTAGTCGGCTTACCGAAAATACGCAGATAAGTATCTTCTTCTTTCGTAACCTCTTCCATTCCACGATAATTGGGGCGTTCCTGGCTGGCTATTGGAGAAAGGATAACTGCACTGGCTCCCATACGCTCTTGCTTGATGCCAGGAATAGGTAGGCCAAGCACCGCACGGCAATGCAGTTCGAATTCATTCAGATTCTGAGTCCCGGCCAGGGTTACCATACCCGTATCGTGCGGACGTGGAGAAAGCTCGGAAAAATAGACTCCATTTTCATGACTGAGAAAAAATTCTACTCCCCAAAGTCCGGCGCCGGTCAAGGCATGGGTCACTTTCTCTGCCATATTTTGCGCTTCCTTCAGATGAGCTGGGTCAATATGGGCAGGTTGGAAACTTTCGCGATAGTCCCCACCCTTCTGTACATGGCCAATAGGTGGGCAGAACAAAGTAGGGCCATTCTTTTGTGTCACGGTGAGCAATGTTATCTCACTGTCGAATTTGATGAATTCCTCAATGATAAGTTCTTTTATGTCTCCACGGCTACCATTACATCCATATTCCCAAGCATGCTCCAGTTCATCGGCATTCTTTACGAGAGACTGCCCTTTGCCGGAAGAAGACATCAACGGTTTCACCACACATGGAAAGCCAATCTTTTCAGCAGCTTCTTTCAGCTCATCCAAGGATTTGGCATAAAAATATCTGGCTGTCTTCAATCCCAGTTCTTTGGCTGCAAGGTCGCGTATAGCCTTACGGTTCATGGTAAAGTTCACGGCACGTGCACTGGGGACTACTTGAATGCCTTCTTTTTCGAAATCGTACAGACGTTCTGTGCGGATAGCCTCGATTTCAGGAACAATGATATCCGGCTGATGTTTGCGTACCACGCGTTCCAAAGCATCTCCATCAAGCATGCTGAATACTTCACATTCATCTGCCACTTGCATGGCAGGTGCTCCGGCATACGAGTCGCAGGCAATAATGTACTGACCTTTGCGTTGGGCGGAAATCACAAATTCCTTGCCCAGTTCACCGGAGCCCAACAATAAAATCTTTTTCATCCAATACTATTTTATTTACTATTTGACAATTTACTATTTAATGCTATTATAAAAACCAAACGATTTACCACCTACCATCCGTCTGCCCATTACAGTGCAGCAAATAGTAAAATGGTAAATCGCCTGATTCTAAATGAAATTTATTGGTGTTGGTCTCTCAACAAGTCATTCACCGTTTTTACAGGGTTGAATGTACTCAGAGGTACTTCTACAAACACTGTGTTCCAATCACTCATGGCACCATTCCATAAACCGGGAAGTTCAAGAGCTTTCAAATCCTTGCCGTTTTTGGACTTATAGGAAATGAACCCTGTCGCTTTATCCACATACTTCACAAGATCGAATTTATGTCCTTTATAGTCACGTACCGCACAAACCAAATCCACCGGATTGAAATGAGTGCCCTTCTCAAACATTTCTTTCTTTTCCGGATCATTCATGTCAATCTGCGAACTTTCCAGAATCTGCAAAGAGATAGTGCCGTCACTGTTGTATGCCAAGAACGGACCTCCACCCGGTTCACCAACATTCTTCACCATACCGCAAACGCGCATCGGACGATTCAGCTTTTCTTTTAGGTATATCACAAGTTCGGCGTCTTCCAGGAGTTTTATCTCCGGGTTCTTGCAATAGAGTTGCTTCTGCAGGAATTGCAGGATTTCAAGAATTTGTTCATGTGTATATTTCCCACTGTCAAGTAACTGCAAATAGGCAAATGCCTTTTGCTGCAAAGCTACCAGTACACCGGCAATCAGCTTCTTGTATAATACGGTGTCGCCTTTCAGTTTGTCGGGCACCACATTGTCGATATTCTTTATAAAGATAATATCTGCATCGAGGTCGTTCAGGTTTTCAATCAATGCACCATGACCACCCGGGCGGAACAGAAGTTTGCCATTATCACGGAACGGCTTGTTTTCCATATCGGCAGCGATGGTATCGGTACTTGGTTTCTGTTCCGAAAAGGTGATATTATAATCCACACCATACTTCTTTGCATAAGCGGCAGCCTTTTCGTCCACCAAAGCCTTGAATAAAGCGCGATGTTCGGGCGAAACCGTGAAATGCACATTCACCTTACCATTTTTATTGGCAGCATACAATGCCCCTTCTACCAAATGTTCTTCCAATGGCGTGCGGTTACCGTCTTCATATTTATGGAACTTCAGAAGTCCTTTGGGCAGGGCACCATAGTTCAGTCCGGCCACTTCGAGCAAAGCTGCAACAATCGCCTTATATTTCCCGGCAGCCACCAAAGCCGGTATATCTTCTCCGACAGTTCTCTGACAAGCGGTGTTCAAGTCATCATAGAAAGCGAACTTCTCGATCTTCTCAAAGAAAGTCTTTTCAAAGTTTGTCTGAGGGGCATCATAATCCGCTCCGAGAAACTCAAACAAGTTTTTAAACATACGGCTGGCAGCACCTGAAGCAGGCACAAACTTCACCACCACTTTATCGGTCTGTGTATATGCCTCCCAAGCGTCCAGGTATTTTTTCTGTTCATCCGTATCCGGAGCTAATATACCTTTCCCTATGGAAGCGGCAGCAGACAGCTTCAAATATGGGAAACCCTTTTCAAAACATGCCAACTGTTCGGCTATTTGTTCTTCGGAGATGCCTTTGTTTTCGAGCAACTCTTTGTCTTGCGGTGTCATCATAATATCTTGTTTTATTAATTCATGCCCAAAAATACAAAAAAAGCAGAACAGCCGTCAAGAAAAAGAAGAAAAAACTTACCTTTGAAGCATAAAATACGGACGATTATGGAAACAGATGAATTTTTCACTACCAAAGAGAAAGATTTACTCTTCTCTCTCTACCGCAAACTGTTGCAGCTTTCTGGAGAAACCCTTCAGAAGGGCGACTGCAAAAAACTGAAAACACATCTTGTCAACACTATACGGAACAATCGTATCCAACGTGATATATTTGGTTTGAACCCTGTCATCAAGGATATGCAAACGGCTGTCATCGTAGCGGAAGAAATCGGTATGAAACGTGCCTCCATCTTGGGGCTCATGCTGCACGACTCCGTGCGCTGCGGCACTTGCACCACCCAAGAGGTAGAGCAGATCTATGGCGAGGACGTGGCAGGCATCATCCGAGGATTGATACGTGTAAACGAGCTTTATTCCAAAAGTCCTACTATCGAATCCGAGAATTTCCGTAATTTATTGCTGACTTTCGCCGAGGATATGCGTGTCATTCTTATCATGATTGCCGACCGCGTAAACATCATGCGCCAGATAAAGGACTGCAAGAATGATGAAGCTCGCCGGCAGGTAGCCAACGAAGCGGCCTATCTTTATGCACCCCTTGCCCATAAGCTGGGTCTGTACAAATTGAAGTCGGAGCTGGAAGACCTCTCACTAAAATACACAGAAAAGGAAGTTTACTACCATATCAAGGAAAAACTGAATGAGACAAAGGCTTCACGCGACAAGTACATTGCCGCCTTCATTGCACCGGTACAGAAGAAGCTCGAAGAAGCCGGACTGAAGTTCCATATCAAAGGACGCACCAAGTCCATCCACTCCATCTACCAGAAAATGAAGAAGCAGAAATGCCCCTTCGAAGGCGTGTATGACTTGTTTGCCATCCGCATCATTCTGGACTCTTGTTTGGAAAAGGAGAAGTTGGAATGTTGGCAGGTTTACTCTATCGTAACAGACATGTATCAGCCCAACCCGAAACGGCTACGTGATTGGCTGTCTGTACCTAAAAGCAACGGATATGAATCACTGCATATCACTGTAATGGGTCCTGAAGGTAAATGGGTGGAAGTACAAATACGAACCGAACGCATGGACGATATTGCCGAACGAGGTCTGGCTGCCCATTGGCGATACAAAGGGGTGAAAGGTGAATCCGGACTCGACGAATGGCTGACTTCCGTACGTGAAGCCTTGGAGAGCTCAGATAGCAACGGACTGGAAACTATGGACCAGTTCAAACTGGATCTATACGAAGACGAAGTATTTGTATTCACCCCGAAAGGTGATTTATTCAAACTTGCCAAAGGCTCCACCGTGCTCGATTTCGCTTTTCATATCCACAGCAAGCTGGGTTGTAAATGTATCGGTGCCAAGGTGAATGGTAAGAATGTACAGTTGAAGCAAGTGTTGCACAGCGGTGATCAAGTGGAAATAATGACATCGAATACGCAAACCCCCAAGCAGGACTGGCTGAACATTGTAATCACCTCCAAGGCACGGACTAAAATACGTCAGGCATTGAAGGAAATGGCTGCACGACAGCACGCCTTTGCCAAGGAAACCTTGGAGCGCAAGTTCAAAAACAGGAAAATAGAATATGATGAGGGAACCATGATGCGCCTTATCAAGCGCCTCGGTTTCAAGGTCGTAACAGATTTCTACCAAGCCATTGCCGACGAAGTGTTGGATGTCAACGAAATTATAGACAAGTACCTTGAGCAACAAAAACGGGAAAGCGATACGCGTGACGATGTTGTCTATCGCAGTGCTGAAGGCTATAACCTTCAACAAGGAGGTGTACCGGAGGAGATAGGTGCCAAAGAAGATGTATTGGTCATTGACCAAAATCTGAAAGGACTGGATTTCAAACTGGCACGCTGTTGCAATCCTATCTACGGAGATGACGTGTTCGGCTTTGTCAGTGTGACGGGAGGTATCAAAATACACCGTTGCGACTGCCCCAATGCCAGTGATTTACGTTCACGCTTCGGTTACCGTATTGTGAAAGCACGCTGGGCCGGAAAGTCACAGGGTACGCAATATCCTATTACCCTGCGCGTAGTGGGGCATGATGACATCGGTATCGTGACTAATATCACTTCCATCATTTCCAAGGAAACGGGCATTATCTTGAGAAGCATCGGCATTGACTCACATGATGGGCTGTTCTCCGGGACACTGACCATCATGGTGAGCGATACCGGGCATCTGGAAGCACTCATCAAGAAACTGAGAACAATAAAAGGAGTGAAGCAAGTAAGCAGAAGTTGAAAAATGAAGTACGACTTAAAAAAGCAGCTCCACAGTTTCGGTTATGCCTGGAAAGGCGTCCGGTGCTGTATAGGGAGAGAGCAAAATCTGAGCTTTCACCTGATTGCCATGATACTCACTGTGATTGCCGGATTCATATTGGGCATTACTCGGATGGAATGGATAATGGTCATTCTTTGTATCGGAGTGGTAATAGCAGCCGAACTGTTTAATACTGCCATTGAAAAGCTGGTCGATTTGGTTTCTCCCGAACGACATCCCATTGCAGGACAAGTAAAAGATATAGCCGCCGGAGCAGTATTGGTATGCACTGTAGCGGCGGCTATTATAGGATTGATTATTTTTATTCCTTATCTCACCCGTTTCTTCTTATAATAAGGATAAGTTAACAGAACAAAAAAGAATACGGCGAGAACTGCAACAACAGAAGCTGCGTGATAGATCTGTGCCTTATCCATCAGATGGCAAGCTACAAACATGCCTGCCAGCAACCCCGCTTCCATAGACAAATGACAAGTGGTGTTTGCCGTTCCACGCTGGCAATGGTGTGACAGCTTGACAAACATCTTCATGAACGGAGCTGTAACAGATACCAATGCTGCCAGCGCCAGCAGCGACCAGTAATTCCCCGCAAACATCAACGGAAGCAATATTCCCGGTACAAAAGCAATCAGTAGCATATTGACGGCAGGTACCCATGCACGTGACAATAAAAAACGGTCCATATTGCACAACGACATACCTATCGGAGCGCGAAAAGCCACGTATACCCTTGCTGCAAAAAAGATGCTGGCCAGTCCGGAAGCTACAGACAAATAGATCACCATACGGAAACCGTATGTCTTATACATCCACATCCCCAGAACAATCCCCGCCAGCATGCCCAACCGTGCAGCCCAAGCATACACCATATTTCCTGCACTGCGGCGTGTGGAAGTTGTTATGTCAATGGCTACCGTAATGCCTGCTGTTGTTGCCAACCCGAAACACGCTCCCTGCACTGCGGCAAGTAGCAAAAACTTCGCATAGCTGTCCACAAAAGCATATCCCAAGACTGTTGCCGTCATAATGAGTGTAGCATAGAGCAGTATATGTTTCCTTTTGTACTCATCGACCAGATAGGCATGGAAAGGACCTACAGCGAACATAGCTGCTGCAAATACAGGAAACATGCAACTCGCTTGTCCGGCAGAAATATCCAATTGCTGCCCCATAACAAAAGGAAGTAAAGGGAAAAGCATATAGACAGATATGAACAGCAATATATTTGCTGTACACATCCGCCAAAAGTTCAAAGTCATGAGTTTGTTAGTACTGTTCTTTCTCATTCGGGAAATCTAAGTTCTTCACATCGGATACATATCTGCTGATGGCATCCGTCATCACTGTATGCAGGTCGGCATAGCGACGCAAGAAACGGGGACGGAAACCATTGTTCATACCCAGCATATCCTGAACCACCAATACCTGTCCATCCACATCGCCACCGGCACCGATGCCGATAACGGGAATAGTCAGTTCACTTGCCACACGGGCTGCCAGAACTGCGGGAATCTTCTCCAATACCAGCCCGAAGCATCCGGCTTCCTCCAGCAGATGGGCATCGCGTACCAGTTTTTCAGCTTCAGCATCGTCCTTGGCACGAACAGTATATGTCCCATATTTATTGATGGATTGAGGCATCAGTCCGAGATGTCCCATGATGGGAATACCGGCACTGAGAATGCGTTTCACCGTACCGATGATTTCTTCACCACCTTCCAGCTTAAGCGCATCTGCATGGCTTTCCTTCATAATGCGGATGGCAGAAGCCAACCCTTCCAATTCGTTGCCTTGATAAGAGCCGAAAGGCATATCGACGATGACCATGGCACGCTTCACACCACGAACCACAGACTTGCCATGATAAATCATCTGGTCGAGCGTGATGGGAAGAGTGGTAACATTACCTGCCATTACATTGGAAGCGGAATCCCCTACCAGAATTACGTCTACACCGGCACCGTCTACAATCTGCGCCATAGTGTAGTCATAGGATGTCAACATTGATATTTTTTCACCTCTCTGCTTCATTTCAATGAGGCGATGTGTAGTCACTTTACGAGTGTCGTCTGAAATATAACCCATGATGATATAATTTACAATGTACTATTTGTGTAAGTATATTCATACGTACAGCCGATATCATACATTTATATACTTTTATTAATCGGAGGCAAAGATAGTCCATTTTCCGATTACTTGTGCAACTGAATTAATTTATCGTAAGTAAATCCGGTAAAGTCATCTAATATATAATGACATAGCGGCGTAATCTCTTCACGTGAATTAGTAGTTGCCAAACCGATAACAGTAGCACCTGATGCCATTCCTGCTTTCAGTCCGTTAAAAGAATCCTCGAATACATAAGAATTTTCGGGAGTAGCGCCGAAGACTTCCATACCAAGCAGGAAACAATCGGGAGCAGGTTTGGAGGCAGAAAACATCTCAGCAGTAAGGATGCGGTCGAACATCTCCTTTATTTCGGGACGAGCACGATAAACGGCTGCCATCTTTGCGTCGTTGGAACTGGTGACAACAGCAACCTTCGCGCCGCAACGGTGCAAATCTGCAATGAATTCCACGACACCCGGGATATAGTCAAAAGACATCTCCTGCTCAAAACGGTTGAGACGTTCGGTTATTTCAGTCTGCTCCTTCACCATGCCCGGAAAGAAACTGTCGTAAATATACTTCAAAGTTTGCCCTTTTACCTGACCTGCCATATCATCTATTCCAAGATATTCCTTTCCCATCTGATGCCAAAAGTGGCTGTACTGTGTTTCTGTGTCTACCACCACTCCGTCAAAGTCAAAAAGCGCGGCAATCGTTTTCGTTGTGTCCATAAACTTTCTTTTACCTAAATCTGTTATACTAAAACATTTATAGAGCACAAAGGTGAGAATAATCTGCGAATCAAACAAATATTTCTTACCTTTGTACTTCTTAATTGACTCATATCAAATGAACAACCCGCATATATTAGGTACCGAGCGCATTGGCAAACTGCTTGTGCAGTATTCCATTCCTGCCATTATAGGTATGACGATTACTTCATTGTACAACATTATCGACAGTATTTTCATCGGCCACGGTGTAGGTGCCATGGGTATTGCAGGACTCGCCATCACTTTCCCTCTGATGAATCTGGTCGTGGCTTTCTGTACGATGGTATCGGCAGGCGGTTCTACCATTTCATCCATTCGTCTGGGGCAGAAGGACCTTGACGGAGCAACGGAAGTCTTGGGAAACACACTGATGTTCTGCCTTATCAATGCATTCATATTCGGCAGTATTTCATTCATCTTTTTGGATGACATTCTCCGTTTCTTCGGTGCAAGTAATGAAACACTTCCCTATGCGCGAGACTTTATGCAAGTGATACTGCTGGGCACCCCCATTTCATATACCATGATAGGGTTGAACAATATCATGCGTGCCACGGGTTACCCTAAAAAAGCTATGCTCACCTCTATGGTGACGGTGGTCTGCAACATCATCCTTGCTCCCATTTTCATCTTCCAGTTCGATTGGGGAATCCGGGGGGCAGCTACGGCAACGGTCATTTCGCAGTTTATCGGTATGGTGTGGGTCGTGAATCATTTTCTGCAAAAGACGAGTACAGTACGCCTGCAACGGGGATTTTGGAAAATGAAAAAGCGCATTATCAGCAGCATACTTTCCATCGGCATGTCACCGTTCCTGATGAACGTAACGGCATGTGTCATCGTAATCATCGTGAACAACAGTTTGCAAAAATATGGCGGCGACATGGCTATCGGAGCTTACGGTATCATCAACCGGCTATTGGTGCTTTACGTAATGATTGTATTGGGACTGACAATGGGAATGCAGCCGATTGTCGGTTATAATTTCGGTGCGCAAAAGCATGACCGCGTAAAAGCTACTCTGCGCCTGACTATCATTGCCGGAGTATGTATCACCAGCACGGGATTCCTCATCTGCGAATTATTTCCCCATGCCATATCTGCTATCTTTACCAGTGATGAAGAATTAATAAATATAGCTTCCAGAGGTGTACGCATTGCCGTAGTTATATTCCCATTGGTAGGCGCACAGATTGTCATTGGCAATTTCTTCCAAAGTATTGGAAAAGCGAAAATCAGCATCTTCTTGTCGCTGACACGCCAATTATTGTATCTGTTGCCTGGGCTATTGATTTTCCCGCATTATTTTGGTCTGGACGGCATTTGGATATGTATGCCGGTATCTGACTTATTTGCATTCGTTACGGCTGCCATTGCATTGTGGATTTATTTGTCGCACCAAAAGCAATATCAAGGCTGAAAGATTAGTAATCGTAACACGTGAAGATTAGTAATCGTAGGAGGGTAAGAATGAGTTGATGAAGAGATGCGGACATCTTTCCAATTTATACATAACGTTCATATTGGGCCTATTTCGCTTTTGTCCTTCTTTCTTTCGTTTTAATTCCATTGAATAATTAAACTTTCCTTTTTTTATGTATTTTTGCATGGAGAAAAAAGCTGCATTCAATGAACTCATTTGTAATATATATATCGCGGAGGCTTTTGCTGATAGGGTTGATAGGGGCTGCTTTCATTATCTATCCTAATATAATATGCCTTCCATGGGAAATTCATTATCCGGTCGTACAAGAGAATAAGGCTGTATTCTGTCTCTTTTTCATTTTCCGGCTTCTTTATTTTGGGGGATTATTTATCCTGCTGCTCCGCTTCAATTTGCGTAAGGCCACAATCTATCAGCTCAAACACCGCTTTTATTCCAACTTTGCTATTTCAGCTGTTGCGTATGCCATTTTTGTGCCCATATCGCTGAGCTTTGCTTCTCGCGGGGTACATGATGCTATAGGCAGCGTACTTATATTCCAGTTTTTTGTAATCTGTTGTGTCTGTACCTTGTTGGGGCATATTATCATGTTGTACATCACTCAGCAGGAAAAAGAAATGGAAATAGAACGTCTGCGGACAGAGAATCTACAAAGCAGGTGCGACGCTTTGACCAACCAGATTAATCCTCATTTCTTTTTCAATTCTCTCAACGGCATATCATCATTAATCCGAAAAAAAGACGATAAAAAAACGTTGGAGTATGTGGATCAACTATCCGACATGTTCCGCTATATTCTGCAAAGCGACCGCAAGGGAGTAGTCTCATTACGTGAGGAACTGAAGTTTATTGAAGCATTTCAATTTGTCATTGAAGTGCGTTTTGCCAATAAACTTGTTTTTTCACTCAATATAGACGAACCTGCGAAAGATGCTTTAACTTTGCCGGTACTTTCTCTACTTCCACTGGTAGATAATGTAATAGTACACAACAGAATAGATGCAGACCATAAGATGGAAATCTCCATCTATCTGAACGAACGCAATGAATTGGTAGTTTCCAACCCGATATATCCGAAACTGTCTGTTCCGCAGACAAACGGTACAGGCTTAAAGAACTTGGAAAACAGGTTCCTGCTGTTGACCAACCGGAAAATAAGGATTGAAACGACCGAGAAAAGATTTACAGTTTATCTACCTCTAAAATAATAGCCCAATGAAAGTGTTGATTGTTGAGGACGAAACATCGTCGTATGAGAATTTAAGAGAAATTCTACGTGAAATCGACCCAGACATCGACGTGGCCGGAAACACGGAAAGTGTGGTACAAACTGTCAATTGGTTAAAGCAGAATCCAGCCCCCGATTTGATTTTCATGGATATTCATCTCTCTGATGATTCAGCTTTTGCCATATTCGATAAGATGGATGTGGAAATCCCGATTGTATTTACCACTGCTTATGATCAGTATGCCATAGAAGCTTTCAAAGTAAACAGCATAGATTATCTGCTAAAGCCTATTAAGGTCAGCGATGTGAGGCATGCCATTGATAAATTCAAAAGATTCAATCACAATGATATAACTCATTATTTGTCACAACTGGTGCAGCTTGCTCCTTCTGCAAAACGTAAGGCAAAAATATTGATACCCTATAAGGACAAGCTGATTCCGGTTAATCTGAGTGACATATCTTTCTTTTATACAACCGATAAGAATACCTTTGTTTATCTGAATGACGGTACTCATTATCCCTATTCCAAAACTCTGGACCAAATCATGATGACACTTGATTCCAACAATTTCTTTCGAGCCAACAAACAATTTATCATTAGGCGTGAAAGCGTCGTCAACATTACAATCTGGTTCGATAGCAGGCTGTTAGTGGCCGTTGAGCCAGAGGAAGTGCCCGAACGGATCTACATCAGCAAGAATAAGGCAGCTGAATTTAAGGCATGGTTGACTGCCGGTTATTGATGCCCATTATAAATCCAAAATAAAAATTATCATGTTACGGAAGATTAGACTGACTTTTGCAATGATTTGCTTTGCGCTCATCACCTTGCTGTTCCTTGATTTTACGGGAACGTTGCATGGATGGTTCGGTTGGCTGGCCAAAATCCAGTTTTTGCCGGCTGTATTGGCGCTGAATGTGGGAGTAATTTTATTTCTTGTAATTCTCACCTTGGTATGCGGGCGCATCTATTGCTCTGTGATTTGCCCTTTAGGAGTATTCCAGGATGTACTGGCATGGCTGGGTAGGCGACCTAAAAAGCGTAGAAAGCTCCCCTACTCTTATTCTCCAGCCTTATCTTGGCTGCGCTATGGCGTTTTGTGTGTGTTTGCCATTGCCCTGATTACCGGGATTGGTTCACTGGCAGCTCTGCTTGCACCCTATAGTGCCTATGGGCGTATTGCCAACAACCTTTTTCAACCAATATGGCTATGGGGTAATAATTTGTTTGCTTATCTGGCTGAACGGGCAGGCAGTTATGCCTTTTATGAAGCGGATGTATGGTTGAAGAGCCTACCGACCTTTATTATTGCTGCCGCTACTTTCGCTGTACTGGTGGTTCTGGCCGGACGCAACGGACGAACCTATTGCAATACGATTTGCCCGGTAGGAACAATCTTGGGATTCCTTTCGCGTTACTCGCTTTTCCGCATTACGATAGATCCGGAAAAGTGCAACAAATGCAGTCTTTGTTCGCGCAATTGCAAGGCTGCTTGCATCAACTTTAAAGAACATCAGGTTGATGCAAGTCGTTGTGTTGCTTGTATGAATTGCATCGAAAAGTGCAAGCATGGAGCCATTTCCTATAAATACCATCCTTTCGGTAAATCTGCTGTGGTCAGGACAGGCTCGGAGCAAGTAAACGAAACACGCCGTAGTTTTTTCACAGCAACGGCTTTGGTTGCGGCCACTTCTGTTTTAAAAGCACAGGAAAAGAAAGTAGATGGAGGGTTGGCAGCTATTGAGGATAAGAAGATTCCTGAGCGAAGCACCCCTCTCACTCCTCCCGGCTCATTGAGTGCACGCAATATGGCGCAACACTGTACGGCCTGTCAGCTGTGTGTGTCAGTCTGCCCTAATCAGGTACTTCGCCCCTCCACAGATATAAGGAAATTGATGCAGCCGGAAATGTCATACGAGCGTGGCTATTGCAGACCGGAATGCACAAAATGCTCGGAGATATGTCCTGCAGGGGCTATCCGGCCAATAACCAAGGCCGATAAATCGTCTATTCAGGTAGGGCATGCCGTGTGGATAAAGAAAAACTGCATACCACTGACGGATGGCATGCAGTGTGGTAATTGTGCACGCCATTGCCCGGCAGGAGCCATACAAATGGTGCCAAGCATACCTGAAGACAAGGATTCTCCGAAGATTCCGGTAGTCAATGTGGAGCGGTGCATCGGCTGTGGTGCATGCGAGAATCTTTGCCCGGCTCGTCCGTTCAGTGCTATCTATGTAGAAGGGCATGAAAGACATCGGATTATATAACATTTAGAATTTCTATAAGTAAGTATGAAAGAACATCATAAAAACAATATGAATCGTCGTGATTTCCTAAAGATAGTAGGGATTACGGCCGCCACGTCTACTGCCGCCCTTTATGGATGTGGTACTAAAGAAGGAAGTAATGAAGGCAACAAAGTATTGGGGCCCATTCCAACAGATAAAATGACCTATCGTAGTTTCTCCGGTTTGGGAAACGACAAGGTTTCTATCCTGGGATATGGCTGTATGCGTTGGCCCACTGTCCCTGCTCCGGATGGTAAGGGAGAAATGATAGACCAGGATGCCGTAAATGAACTGGTGGATTATGCCATAGCCCATGGTGTGAATTATTTCGATACATCCCCGATGTATGTACAAGGCTGGAGCGAGAAGTCTACCGGAATAGCTTTGAAGCGTCATCCGCGTGAGTCGTTTTATCTTGCAACCAAGCTGTCCAATTTTCATCCTGATACTTGGAGTCGTGAAGGTTCCATTGCCATGTATCGCAAGTCATTCGAGGACATGCAGGTGGACTACATTGACTATTATCTGCTGCACATGATTGGCGGTGGCGGAATGCAGCAATTCCGTAAGCGCTATATAGACAATGGCATGATTGACTTTCTTGTCAAAGAACGCGAAGCTGGTCGCATCCGCCGTTTGGGGTGGTCGTTTCATGGCGATATTGAGGTTTATGACTATGCGTTGCAGATGCATGACCGGGGTGAAGTGCATTGGGATTTTGTACAAATTCAGTTGAATTATGTGGATTGGAAACATGCTTCGGGCGGCAATTTCAAGGCAGAATATCTGTATAATGAATTGGCGAAACGGAATATTCCTGCCGTTATCATGGAACCATTGCTGGGTGGACGTCTTTCCAATGTCCCCGACCATGTTGTGGCACGTTTGAAGCAGCGTGAGCCGGACAACAGTGTGGCATCCTGGGCCTTCCGTTATGCTGGTACGCCCAAAGATGTACTTACCGTACTGAGTGGCATGACTTATATGGAACATCTGCAAGACAACATACGCACTTATTCCCCATTGGTGCCACTGACTGATGAGGAAACCCAATTCTTGTACGATACGGCAGATTTGATGATGGAGTACCCCACTGTCCCCTGCAATGACTGCAAATACTGTATGCCGTGTCCGTACGGCATCGACATCCCTGCCATTCTGATTCATTACAACAAATGTGTCAATGAAGGGAATGTGCCGGAAAGCAGTCAGGATGAAAATTATCGGAAAGCGCGTCGTGCTTTTCTTGTGGGATATGACAGGAGTGTGCCTAAGCTAAGGCAGGCCGACCATTGTACCGGTTGCAACCAATGTTCTCCACATTGTCCGCAAACGATTAATATCCCCAAAGAATTGCAACGCATCGACAGATTTGTAGAACAGCTGAAACAAGAAATTTTGTAAAATGGAGAATATCATAGACATACTTCACAAGGGAGGATTTTCTTGTGTGCTGAATTCAACTTGCAAATGCAACAGAATTCTGATTAATAATGTGTTTAAATT
>CAJJYX010000070.1 GCA_905197435.1 uncultured Bacteroides sp. | reverse complement strand
CTGGCGCAGTATGAGCACATTGCTTTCGTCTGTGGCCACTACGAAGGCTTCGACGAGCGCATCCGCGATTATGTGACCGACGAATATTCCATCGGCGATTATGTGCTAACAGGAGGGGAACTCGCTGCCGGCGTGATGGCCGATGCTGTCGTAAGACTCGTTCCTGGCGTGCTCAGCGACGAACAGAGTGCGTTGTCGGATTCTTTTCAGGACAACTTGTTGGCAGCGCCAGTCTATACACGCCCGGCTGATTACAAAGGATGGAAAGTTCCTGATATTTTACTTTCCGGACACGAGGCTAAGATCAAGGAATGGGAGTTGCAACAATCACTGGAAAGGACTCGCAGATTGCGTCCGGATTTGTTAGGGGAGTAACTTTCTTAATGTAAATAAAAAGAAAAAGGACATTCACTGATGAATGTCCTTTTTTGTGAATATAGATTGCGAATAGCAATCTCTTGTTATACTTTATACCTCAAGCGCACCAATAATATCCCTTACAGACTGATAACCGTGTCTGTCGAGATAGTCATTTATCCCTTCTGCCACCTTTACCGTAACCGTTGGATCTATGAAGTTTGCCGTACCTATTTGGATGGCAGAGGCACCTGCAAGCATGAATTCCACGGCATCTTTCCAGCTCATGATACCTCCCAGGCCTATGACGGGGATTTTTACCGCCTTAGCCACCTGCCACACCATACGCAAAGCAATGGGCTTTACAGCTGCACCGGACATTCCACCGGTTATGGTGGAGAGTATGGGACGCCTGCGTTCCGCGTCTATAGCCATTCCCAGCAGGGTATTGATGAGGGAAACGCTGTCTGCACCGCCATTTTCGGCTGCACGGGCTATTTCAGTGATGTCGGTAACATTCGGTGAGAGTTTTACGATAAGTGTCTTTTTGTAAACTGAACGTACAGCTTTTACCACTTCTTCAGCTCCTTTGGCAGTAACACCGAATGCCATTCCACCCTGTTTTACATTGGGGCAAGAAATGTTCAATTCTATGGCAGGAATTTTGTCAAGTTCATTAATGATAGCAGCTGTTTCGGCATAATCTTCGATAGCAGAACCCGAAACATTCACAATCATATTGGTTTGAATGTCCTTGATACGGGGATAGATGTTCTCAACAAAGTAATGAACGCCCTTATTTTGCAGTCCCACAGCGTTTAACATACCTGAAGGAGTTTCTGCCATACGCGGATATGGATTACCTTCACGTTTGTGAAGGGTAGTTCCCTTTACAATTATACCACCTATTCGCGATAGTTCGATGAAATCGGCGAATTCTTCACCATATCCGAATGTACCGGATGCAGTCATCACCGGATTATTCATTTGTAATTCACCAATATTTACACTTAAATCTGCCATAATAGTTTGTTTATATTAAAAACCGGACCTTCTTTACATACACACAAATGGCCTTCCACGGTGTTTTCCACACAGCATAGACAAGCCCCTATACCACACGCCATCATATTCTCCAGAGACACTTCGCAGCTGACACCTTTACTTTTGGCATACTTTGCTACTGCCATCATCATCGGCTTCGGACCGCAAGTATATATCTGCTCAAAATGCACCCTATTTAATATGGAGTGTTGCGTTACATATCCCTTTTCTCCATGGCTGCCATCTTCAGTGGTGGTATATACCTCACCGTAGACAGCAAACTGTTCCAATTGAAGCAAATCTTTATCGCTTCTGGCACCCAGCAGGAAGGTTGGCTTGCAGCCTTTCTTGGCGAGCTGTTCGCCTAAATATAACATAGGGGCTGTCCCTACACCTCCACCTACCAACAAGAGCTTGTCTGAGGCTGTTTCAGGCACTGTGAAACCATTTCCCAGCGGAAGCACTACATTGATTATATCGCCAGATTTTGCTTCTCCTAATCGCCTGGTTCCGTCGCCTGCGAGTTGGATCAAGAACCAGACTTCATTCCGTTGTCTGTCTACATAATTAATAGAGATGGGGCGGCGTAAGAAAGTGGTAGGCGAGCCGTTCACACGAATTTCTGCAAATTGTCCCGGCAGCATCTCCGGAAGCGGGGACGGAGAAGTCAGCTTCAGCAACACATAGTTGGCATGCAAGCGGAGGTTCTCTGTCACTGTCAGATCTAAAATATACTTTTTCATATCGATATAAAGAGGGATGTTTTCTTTCGGGTGCAAAGATAGTGCAAACCGAGTGCAGAATAAAATGAACCCGTTTCTTTTTTATGCCGGGGTACATAGTCTATTTCCATTCTCATTCTTCAATTTTCCGGTTTGAAAGTCTCGTAGGTATTGTCATCGAAGAAGATTCTTATTTCGGTGATTTTTCTGGGAGGCCTTTCTTTGTAGATAATCTCTTGTTTTACAATCTCTTTAGGCGCTTTTAAGGTTGTTTCTAATGCGTTTTCCTTGCGATTTTCCGTTTCTTCCGGTCTGTTGGACAGATTTTCCGGATTCTCGGCAAATAGAGGATAGTCGAATCCATCGTTTTCGGGCAAATCCGTATTATTGCTCATATTGCCTTTTCCGGTAAGCAACCATTCCAAGTTTATATCATTGTATCGATGATGTAATCGGAGAATAACTTCCGTACTTGGATATTTGTTGCGCGGACCTAAGATATGGGAAATAGTGGCTTGGGCCACACCAATACTTTCGGCAAAAGCTCCTGCTGTTAATTTCTCCCGGTCCATAACCATTTTGAATCTGTCTTTTATACTCATGGCTTATAGGTTATTACAATTGTATATGATATCTATTGAATCACAAAAGTAAAAAAACGACATAACAAAAGCAAATTAAAAAACGTAATATTTCAAACTTTACAAACGAAATGATGTTATTACAATATTAATAATTACAAATGCTATAATACAAAATACTAATGAAACATGCACTTATCAAAAGTTTAATAAAACTATATATCTATATGGCTATCACCCATATTATGATTCAAATATTTTATAGAAAAGCCTATATTACAATTGTTCGCAACCTTTTTTCGTATCATATGATTTATTGATTCAATAAAAAAGTATATATCTTTGATATTCCATCTGTTATAATATATCATTGCATAGGTTAGCCCCTATTCTATCATATTTGTAAATCATCAGTTTACAGCATTAAATATCATGGATTACATTTGTATCTACAAATATAATATCACTTATGTTATATAACAAGCTTTATCTAAGTATTTGCGTAATATTGCAGATTTACAAAGGTTAATTCTCATAGTTGCAGATTACAACTATCGCACTCTTGAAAAGTATGACAGATTCCTTTTATGGTGATTTAAAAGTATAGTGACCCTTATATTCTTCCTTGCTAAGAAGAAAAAAATGTGACATGAGTAAGAAGCTAAGGTCCTCTCTTTACTCCCTTATTCTTCAGAATTTAAATCCTTGCCATATTTCCGTATAAATGGCCGATTCGTTGTAAAAAAACGATTCTCAGGGCTCGTAAATGAGCGTAATATGCTGTAAATATGCTACTTAACCCCTATTTTCTTATCTGAATTGAATGGTAAAATAGAAAAAAGGGGGATAAATCCCCCTAAAAATAGCAGAATGATATTAAATCAGTCTGTTTTATGATTTTCCCCTTTATGGAAAAGTGACTCTATTTGTAGATTAATGCAGAATCCTAAAGACCAGTTCCCGGAGGATGTCTCCATCGCTTAAGGAGGAATTTCCCACTCCTTTGGACTGGGCATCTGCATATCGAATCTCTCCGATTATCTGCATGGTCTTTACTCCACTGTAACGGCGCATAGCGCTTAGGTATTCGCGGGACTGCCATGGGGTCTTCAAACCTATGAAGCTGGCAATGCCCTGCTCTGTCTTTTCGGGTGCATAATAGGCCAACATCAAGTTGGAGAAGAAACCGAAAAGTAAAGATAAAGTCATTTGAATAGGATTTGTTTTCGGATTTTCTTCAAAATATTTTATTATTTTATTGGCCTTTAGTATGTCTTTTTCTACGATGGCACTGCGGAGTTCAAAGTTATTATAATCTTTGCTGATTCCGATGTTGCGTTCTATCTGTTCAGGGGTGACACGTGTCTGACTTTTTGGAAGAGTTATAATCAGCTTTTCCAGTTCTCCCGTGAGGCGGCTAAGGTCTGTACCGACGAAATCGGCAAGCATGGAGGTAGCTTTGGGATCTAAGTCTACACCCTTGCGTTTCATGTATGTGGTGATAAATGCAGGCAACTGAGCATCCTTCAACTTCTTGGATTCAAACAGAACCCCCACCTTCTCTATTTCGGCAGCCAGTTTCTTCCTTCTGTCCAGCACGCCGTGCTTGTGGCACAGAACAAGAATGGTGGAATTCAACGGCTTTTGCAAGTAGTATGAAAGTTCTTCCATGTTGCGGATGGCTTGAGCCTCCTTTACAACTACGACTTGGCGTTCAGACATCATCGGATAACGCTTGGCAGCATTGATGACGGTAGAAATATCCACGTCTGCACCGTAGACTACGGTCAGGTTGAACTCCTTTTCAGTATCAGTGAGGACATTGTCTGTGATATAATCGGAAATGAGGTCTATATAATACGATTCCTCGCCCATGAGGTAGTAGACAGGGCGGTATTGCTTGGCTCTCAACTCCTTCAGGATATCATCGCATGTGGTTTCTTGTTTTGCCATATGTAAGGTAAGTGCTACGTCAATGTAAGGATGCCCATAAGGGATTACCAATCAAATTTCAGGTGTTTCACAGTTTTCTTCTCGTCAATAATCATGCGCAGGGACGCGATGCCTATCTCAACATGCTCATTTACATAATTTTGGGTAACCATATTGTCGCTTTTGTCGGTTTTTATACCTTCCGGAATCATCGGTTGATCCGAAACCAGCAGAAGGGCTCCTGTGGGGATATGATTGGCAAAACCACAACTGAATAAAGTCGCTGTCTCCATATCGACGGCCATGGCACGGGTTTTCTTCAGGTATTCCTTGAATTCCTCGTCATGCTCCCAGATGCGGCGATTGGTGGTATATACAGTACCGGTCCAATAGTCGCGGGCATAGTCGCGGATGGCGGAAGAAACGGCACGTTGCAGCATAAATGCCGGGAGTGACGGAACTTCGGGCGGGAAGTAGTCGTTGGAAGTACCTTCACCGCGGATGGCGGCTATGGGGAGGATGAGGTCCCCTATTCTATTTTTCTTGTCGATGCCGCCGCACTTGCCCAGGAACAGACATGCTTTGGGCTTGATGGCACTCAGTAAATCCATGATAATGGCGGCATTAGGACTTCCCATGCCGAAGTTGATGATGGTCATTCCTTCTGCACTTGCAGATATCATGTTGGCATCTTTTCCGAGAATGGGAACATTGAACTTATCGGCGAAAATCTCTACGTACTTGTTGAAGTTGGTCAACAGAATATACTCTCCAAAATCCTCCAGGTTACGCTTTGTGTAACGGGGCAGCCAATTGGCTACGATTTCTTCTTTTGTTTTCATAAGATTTCATTAAATTTGTGTTCCCGAAAGACGGGAACCATTATTTAACTTACAAATGTAGTAAATGTTATCGTTAAACTTACCAGCATTCGATGCTAAAATTGCCGCAAGGAACGGAAAAAATGTTATTTTCGATGTAATCCGCCGTCGTTATGTCGCCTTGACGCCCGAGGAATGGGTGCGACAGCACTTCGTTCACTTTCTTCTTGTTCACAAAGGTTATCCGCAGGCACTGATGGCGAATGAAGTGCAGGTACAGTTGAACGGTACAAAGAAACGCTGCGACACGGTACTTTATCGGCGCGACCTCACCGCCCGGATGATTGTGGAATACAAGGCTCCCGAAATAGAAATCACCCAAAAGGTTTTCGACCAGATTACCCGTTACAATATGGTGCTGAAAGTGGATTACCTGATTGTCAGCAACGGGCTTCAGCATTATTGTTGCCGCATGGATTACGAGCACAACAGCTATACTTTCCTACAAGATATACCTGATTATCAATGCCTATAAGAGCAAACAGCCTTTTCTCCGTGGCATAGCTCCTTTACCATATACTGAGAGATAATGACATCCGGAGTCCCCAAAAACATCCGGATGTATTAATACAAAACGAGGATATATCAAAACTCTGACAGACATATCATTCTATCATGCAGAACATGGTGAAGCATCTCTTCTCCCACTCACAAAGAGAGTAGATTTTTCGCTTCGCTCTGAATGACAAAGCTAAATGACAGTGAATTTTAGTTTCGACACATCCTCGTTTTGGGCATTCAGTCCTATACTTAGATGAACCAAGTCATAAGGTTATCCTCATAAAGAATCTTGCTTTTCTTATCTCATTATCTCATGCTCCGTGCGATGAATTCCCTTTCTTCTTGCTGAACTTCTCCTGCAGCTTCTGCATCAGTTCGTAGAAATTCGGGATATAGACTGTGGCAAGCAATGTGTTCAGCGCCATACCGAATACCACGGCAGCTCCCAGTGCAATACGGCTTCCCGCTCCTGCTCCGGTTGCAAAAAGCAACGGCATGACACCGAATACGAATGCAAGCGATGTCATCAAGATAGGCCGCAGGCGGATATGCCCTGCCTGGAACGCCGCATCGCGGATTGAATTGCCTTGTGCACGGAAGTCGCGGGCAAACTCCACAATCAGGATACCGTTTTTGGCAGACAAAGCAACAAGCAGGATGATACCGATTTGCGTGTAAATGCTGACCGGAGTCCCCATGACATAGCATCCCAGCATGGCACCGAGCAGTGCAACCGGGAGTCCCATCACGGCAGCCACCGGACTGGTCCAGCTCTCGTATTGTGCGGCAAGCACAAGGAAGGCCACCAGCAGAGCCATAACAAACACGACGGTCGTAGTGGTGCCCGCCTGTGTTTCCTGATAGGCCACCGAAGTCCATTCATAACCAAACTCGTCTCCGAGCTGCTCCTTGATTAGACTTTCCATTTGCCTGATACCTTCTCCCGAACTGCTGCCCGAAGCCACGTTGCAGGTCACGGCTGCCGTGGAGTACATGTTGTACCGGTTTATCTGGTCCATGCCGAGCAGTTCTTCCACACGGGTGAAAGAAGAGAAAGGTACCATTTCGCCCGATGCATTGGGAACGCTCAGCTTCAGGACATCGTCGATGACATGCTGGGCACGGTCGCCTGCCCCCAACTTCACTTGGTAGATGTGGCCGAACTGCACATAATCATTGACGTACGCCTCTCCCATATAGTAGCCCAAGGCGGTGAATACACTATTCAGCGGGATACCCATCAATTGTACCTTGTCGCGATCGATATTCAGGAAATATTGCGGTACATCGGCTTGATACTGGCTGCTGACCGATGCCAGCGCCGGATAATTGCGGTAATTCTCCATCAACGTCTCTACGGCACGTTGCATCTCGGTGGTGCCGAGGTTGTGGCGGTCTTCCAATTGGAGCTGCAAGCCTCCGGTAGCTCCCAGTCCGGGGATGGCAGGGGGAACCATGGCAAAAATCTCTGCCTCCTGAATGCCGTATACTTCCATATTGAAGCGTTGCACTATGGCCGCAGCCGTATGTTTTTTCCCTTTGCGCTCATTCCAGTTCTTCAGCACAATGAAGTAGGTGGCCGCATTGCTCTGCTCCCCGCCTCCCATCACAGAGAAGCCGGATATACCGATGTAGTCCTTTACTTCGGGATAAGAATCAAGAATCGCATTTATCTGTTTCCCCACGGCTTGGGTACGCTCCAAGCTCGATGCAGGGGGAAGCTGTACGACTGCGAGGAAATAACCGTCGTCTTCTTCCGGAACGAATGTAGACGGCCATTTGACAAACAGCAAGACGGCAATCAGTGTGAACACCGCATATGAAACAATGGAAGTGACGGGACGCCGGAGCAGATACTCCACTATCCGGTCATAAACCCCTTGTGTCTTGTCGTACAGATGGTTGAAGCCCCGGTACAAGGGATTCTTGGAAGGGCGGGTAGGTTGCAGCATCAAGGCACAGAGTGCCGGAGTGAGGGTCAGTGAATTGAATCCGCTCAACACGGTACTGGCTGCAATGGTCAGGGCAAACTGTTTGTACAACTGTCCCGAAATGCCGCTGACAAGTGTTGTCGGAATAAACACGGCAAGCAATACCAGTACCACTCCGATGATAGGTCCGGTAATCTCTCCCATCGCTTCGGTCACAGCCTGGCGGGAAGTGTAGCGCCCCGTATCCAGCAGACGCGTGGAGTTCTCCACCACCACGATGGCATCATCCACCACGATGGCCACGGCAAGTATCAGCCCGAACAGTGTCAACGTATTGATGGAGAAGCCGAACAAGGACATGACCGCCAGTGTACCGATGAGTGACACCGGGATGGTGATGCAGGGAATGACGACTGCACGCCAGTTCTGCAGGAAAAGGAAGATGACGAGAACGACCAGCAGGGTTGTCTCAAGGAACGTCACCATCACTTCGTCTATGGAGGCATGAATGACGTCCGTGGTATCCAATGTTACATTGTATTGTATGCCTGCGGGGAAATTCTGCGAGAGTTCCTGCATCTTGGCTTTTACTCCTTTCGATACATCCAGCGAGTTGCTGCCCGGTTGCTGGTATATGGCAATGGCAGCAGTGGGTTTTCCGTCCAGTTGCGAGACTACGCTGTAGGAGGCCGAGCCCAGGTCAATGTGCGCCACGTCGCGCAGGCGGAGTATCTTCCCTCCTGCTTCGGTGCGCAGAATGATGTTGCCGAACTCTTCGGGCGAAGTGAGGCGGCCTTTTACGGTCAGGCTGTATTGGTAAGCGTTTTTATTGTCGGCACCGATGGGTTGCCCTACGTTTCCCGCACTGACTTCCACATTCTGCGATTGAATGGACTGGTATACATCGGCCGGCGAAAGGTGGCGGATGCGCATGGCAGCAGGGTCGAGCCAGATGCGTATGGAATAGTCCCCCGCTCCCATCACATTGACGGCACCCACACCGGGCACGCGTGTCAGTTGGTCCACAAGATTCAGCTTGGCGTAGTTGCTGAGGTAAAGTCCGTCATAGTCTTTGTTGTCCGACTTCATGGTGAGGAACATCACAATGTTCGATGATTGCTTCTGCACCGTGACGCCTTGCACCACAACGGGAGCAGGCAGAGACGACTGGGCCACACTGACCCGGTTCTGGACTTGTACGGTAGCCATATCAATGTCCGTACCTACGGCAAAAGTGATGGTCAGCGAGTAAGCGCCCGATGAACTGGAGTTGGAGGACATGTAAAGCATCCCGTCCACTCCGTTGACTTGCTGCTCGATGGGGATGCCGACGGTTTGTGCCACCGTCTGCGCATTGGCTCCGGGATATACTGCACTGACCTGCACGGTGGGCGGTGTGATGTCCGGATATTGCGCAATGGGCAAAATGCCCAGTGTGACCAGTCCCGCTACGACGATGAGCAGCGCCAATACGGTAGCAAAGATGGGACGGTCTATGAAGAATTTTGAAAACATAGGCTTTAGTATTAATCAATTCATATTAATTGTCGATGGGATGCACTTTCATTCCATCCCTTACCTTCATCAGTGCTTTGGTGACGTAGCGTTCTTGGGGAGTGATGCCTGCCTTTATCTGGCGCAGGCTGTCCCCTATCAGTTGTCCGGTCTCTATGTGGCGATAGCGCACTATATTCGAATCGTTGACTACGTAGATGTATTTCCCCAACTGGTCGGTACCGATGGAGGCGTCCGGTATCAGGGTGGCTTGCCTTTGTTCTCCGTAGGACAAGGTGATGCTGACGTAGAGACCGCTTTTCAGGAGTCCCTTAGGATTGTCGAGGCGGGCACGGATATTCAGGGTTCCGGTGTTCAAGTCTACATTGGGCGAAAGATAGTCCAGTTGTGCGGGATAAGCGAGAAGTCCGTCTTTTCCCAGGCTGACGGTCACTTGCCGGGGGATGCTGTCTCCCTGCTGCATCAGCATGGAAAGCCATTGATTGTCCGCTACATTGAAGTAGGTGTACAAATGGTCGTCTTTATAGATGGTTGCCAGTGTGACGGGCTGTACGCTGCCGCCCACATAACCTCCGGCATCTACCAGATTACGGCTTACGGTACCGTCGAAGGGAGCACGGACGGTGCAGTAGCTCAAATTGGTACGTGCCGTGTTCAAAGCTGCTTCCGCATTGCTTACCGCAGCTTGTGAAGTTGCCACGTTGGACTGTGCCTGCAATACTTGTATCCGGCTTACGGCATCGCTTTTCACGGCTTCCTGCATGCGTGTGTAGTTACTTTGGGCATATTCCAGGTTGGCACGGGCTGTGTTGAGTTCAGCTTCCGCCTGCCGCACATTGTCTTGATAGACTGTCGGCTCGATGACAAAAAGCACTTGCCCTTGACGTACCCGGCTGCCGGGAGCATAGGCAATGGTCTGCAAGGTCCCGCTGACTCTGCCTACCAAGTCTACGGTCTTTTCGGAAGTCAGGTAGCCCGGATACTCTTTCGTCAGCGTAATGTTCCGTACTACCGGGTGTGCCACGCTTATCTCGGGAGCCGGCATCGTCTGTGCCGCTTCTTTCCTTCCCCCACATCCCGTTGCCAGCAATGGCAGGATGAGCAGGGTGATGTACATTTGATTTTTCATATATGGTTCGGTTTAGTTTATATGTTTATTTCTGATTCATTTCATATCCTCCGCCCAATGCCTGGTACAAGGCTATCAGATGCAGCAGCGAGCTGCCTTGTGCCTGCACCAGTTGGTTTTCGTATGTCAGGAGCGAACGCAGTGCGTCCAGCACGTTCTGGAAAGGAGTAAGTCCCTGCTTGTACAAATCGAGGGAAAGCTTCAGTGTTTCTTTTCCTTGGTTGCACACTTCGCGCATGGCAACAATCTGTTGTATGGAGTTGTGGTAGGAGTTCATGGCATTGTCCGTTTCCTGTACGGCGGTAAGCACTGTCTGATTGAACTGATGAATGGACTCATCAAGTTGGGCACGTGCCAGACGGGTGGCATTTACCAGTTTGGCACCGCTGAACAAGGTCCAACTGATGCTTGGGGCAATTTCAAACGTCATGCTGTTCCGCTTTGTCAAGTCTTTCAAGTCATGGGAGGAGTAGCCGACGGAACCCTTCAGGAACACTTGCGGAAGCCAGTCACTTTTGGATGCACCGAGTGTTGCCGCCTGCGCATTGACTTGGCGTTCGGCTTGCCGGACATCCGGACGGCGAAGCAGCAGGTCGGCAGGAATGCCGATGCCTATGGGTTCCATGTAATCGGGCAGCTTACCCGGTTTTTCCAATATAGGGCGGATATGCTGGGGATAAGTACCGAGTAAGATTGCGAGCGTCGTGATGTATTGGTTGATGCCTGCTTCCAGTTGCGGAATGGAGGCTTTTGTACTGTAATATACAGACTTGGCTTGCGAGACATCCAGTTTGGAAACCAGTCCTGTTTTGTAGCGCACTTCGGTGATGTTGAGCACGGCTGCCTGGGTGCTGCAGTTGTGGGTCACCACATTCAGTTCTTGTTGCAGTTCACGGAGTCCGATATAGGCGGAAGCTATCTGGGCGCAGAGGGATATCATGACGGAAGTATATTCCTCCTTGCTTGCCATAAAGGTTTCCCGCTGTGCCTTTACTCGTTGGCGGATGCTTCCGAATACGTCCAGTTCCCAACTGGCATTGAGCGAGGCGCTGTATGCACCGGTGATGGATTGTGGAAGTTTGCTGACATTGCCGCTGCTTTGCTGGCGAGTCCATCCTCCGTCCAATGAAATGTAAGGGAAAAAGTTGCCGCGTTCTATACGCAGGCTGGCTTTGGCCATATCCATGCGGTCCATGGCAGAGAGCACGGAATAATTTCGGGTGGAAGCTGCCGTAATCAGTGAGTCCAGCATCGGGTCATCGAATGCTTTCCACCATTTGTCATCAATGGGCTGTATCTGCCCGCTAAACAGATCGCCATCTCCGGGAACAGCATGGGAATCATCTGTGCCCCATGTTTGTGGAAGCGGCTTTTCAAGATAGCGGCCGGCTTTCTGTGCCATAGCCGCAGGACATAGGCATAATATGAGCAACGCAGTGCTCCAAGTTTTTATATTCATAAATAAAGGTTTAGGTGGTTATCGTTTTATGAAATTGATAACAATCTAAACCTTTATTTGTTTATGGGCCTTTTTTCAGGTGCATCCGGATGCTTTAAAAAGCATATCCGAAGCCTACATTCAAATAGATGGGATACATGGCAAAGGTAATTGTATTGAAATCTTTCTTGAAGATGTCATTCAATCCCCATGTAAGGTCGGCATGCACGGTGAGGCGCTTGAAAGCGTTCCAGGTAGCACCGGCTTCTATTCCCCACTGAAATGTACGCAAGTCGTCCGAGAAATCATAAGGAGCGGTAGAGTCTCCCATAAATTCGGCTTTGGTACCGGTAGGGTCTCCTTGCCGCAAATAGCCGTCATACACATATCCGTCGAAGGTCCCGTTCAGCAGAAACGAGAAAAACGGGCCGGCGCTGAGCTTTACGCGGTTGCTGAGCTGGTAGGCAGCCAGCACAGGAATGGAAAAGAATGAGCCGCTGAATTTGGTTTTAACCCGTCCGGTCCAGTTTCCGGACATGTGCTCACCACCATCGCCTATGATTTCCATGCTGTAGTTCTTGGTACGGGCATTGGCTTCCATACCCTTGTTCTCTATACGCAATCCCAGACTGATGCCCCATTTCTGAGCTTTTCCCAGCCATTTGGTTGCATTCCCTTCGATGGAGAAATTCAGGTTGGGGTTATAACCTGTCAATGCTCTTATTTCTTCGGGCAAAGGAAGGGGGGATGTACCTCCGATGTTGATGCCGGCCTTGAGGCCATACTCCAATCCGTGCAGTGAGGACCAGATGATACCGTGGTTACGGTCTTCTTGTGCCTGCATTCGCATGGTGGTGCCCAACAGCAGGACGGCAAGGAATATTATTTTTGTTTTCATTCTTATCTGTTTATAGGTCTGTATATTTCAATTCCACTTCGTCTATATAGAGGGTGCTGCCTTCTGCTCCCTCAAACAAGTCGCCCCGTATGCTGGAGGAAAAAACGATGGCTACGTTATATTTCCCGTCTTTCAGTTTTTGGGCATCAATAGTCTTGCCTTCTTTGGTGATGAAGGGTATGTTGAATTCTGTCCATTCGTCTGTTTCGTGTGCATCGCTGATACGTGCCACAGAAATCAGATGGTCGCTGGTGAAGGCATTGGTACCGTCCAATAGCTTTACTTCATCATCTGTTTCATAGAAGATACCGTAAATGTCGCAAATATCCGTACGACCGGTCACAGCTTTTCCATCCACCGTAAACGTGCTTCCTGCCTTGTACTTGTAATAGCCGGTGATAGCTGTGGGTACATGTTTGAAGGGAGCGCCGAATTTGGTGGCTTTCACAACATTAGGCAATGTAATGGTGAATTGGCCGATAAACAAGTTACCGGAAGCAAGGTACATGCCAAGCAGGGCACCCAGTGAACCGGTACTTTTGGTAGTCAGCTTCACGCAGTTACCTTTCACACCATTGGGAGCAGGACTGGTGGGATAGTCGTCAGCAGCCGCTCGTACTCCGGTATAATTAAAGCCGGAATTGGCATTTGCCCATATCAGCGTATTGCCTATATTGTCGGTCTCACGGAAGTTGTAATAGATAATGTCCCCGGTACTGTTTTTGAAAGGAATGGTTTCTTCAAAGTGATAAGAGGTAGGTAATCCGGAATAGAAAGCCTCTATAGTATAGGTTTTCTTCCATTTTCCGTCTTCGGATGTTACAGTATACTGCTTGGGAGAGCTGAAATCACGCATTGTACCGCTGGCCGGTTCAATCGTGGCGCCGGCAGTCAGTACAAATTCCGGAGCAAGTTGCTGGATGTTTGCATCATCTTTCAAGGATAAAATGATGTTATCGTTATTGATGATTGCTTCCCTGTTCAGTACATCTCCTTGCAAACTACATGACAGGATATCAGCTTCAGCATTCGGTGCTTCATCTTTTATGCACGATGCCATCAATATTCCGAGAAGTGAATAGAATATGAGTAATCTGTTTAGTTTCATGCTTTCTAATTTAGTTCTATTAATTTTTCCAAGCAGCAAAACTACTTTATTTTTCTTTAATAGCTGCTTTAATGGGCTTATTTAACAAAAAAACGGCAATAGATATCTCACCTATTGCCGTTTTTCATATAGAAATGTTCTATTTTTAATCTTCAGAACCGATATGCACAATTTTTCTCTTGGCTCTTGCCGGCTTTTCTTTCACAACTTCCACTTTCTGTTCGGGGGTTATACCAGCCAGTTCCGGGTCTATCATGATACGGCCGCAATATTCGCAGACAATGATTTTTTTGCGTGAGCGGATATCCAACTGTCTCTGGGGCGGAATCTTATTGAAGCAACCACCGCAAGCATCACGCTGTACATATACGATACCCAATCCATTGCGTGAATTCTTACGGATACGTTTGAAAGACTGGAGCAAACGTGGTTCGATTTTTGTTTCCAGTTCCTTGGCTTTGTCTCTCAGTCTCTCTTCCTCCTGCTTGGTCTCAGAGATGATTTCGTCCAATTCGCTCTTCTTGACGTCAAGGTCTTTTTGTCTTTCCTCAAGCGCAGCAGTACTTTCTGCCACTTCCTGGGACTTTTCTTCCTCCTGTGCAGAAAATTCCTTGATACGCTTTTCGCAGAGTTCGATTTCCAATGTCTGGAATTCAATTTCCTTGCTCAAGAAGTCGTATTCACGGTTGTTGCGCACATTCTCTTGCTGGTCTTTGTATTTAGCTACAGAAGCCTTTGCGGTTTCAATCTCAACCTTCTTTCCTGCAATGGAAGATTTCAACTCGGCAACTTCTGCCTTGATTCTGTCTATACGGGTACTCAGACCGGCTATTTCGTCTTCCAAGTCCTGTACTTCCAGCGGAAGTTCACCTCTCAACGTCTTGATTTCATCGATTTTAGACAGCATTGTCTGTAATTGGAACAAAGCTTTCAACTTTTGTTCTACGGTCAGTTCCTGAGGATCTTTTTTTGCTTCTTTAGC
>CAJJYX010000069.1 GCA_905197435.1 uncultured Bacteroides sp. | reverse complement strand
TTGCCGCTGCCACCATCATTGAAAAGACGGTAGATGAGGAGGGGACTTTCCTCTTCGAATACCCCTTCATGAACGATGTGATGCGGGTGGTGAAGGAGGAAGAACCGGAAATTGTGGAACAGTCGTACGATATGGACTGCCGCATGACACTTCGTATCCGACGGTCCATGATGCCGAAGTTGCGGGCACGGCTCGAAAAAGTAGAGACATTAAGGTTTGAATAATAAAACAAATAGAATAAGGAAGATATGGCATTTAGTGCAACAAAAAGGGAGTTAGGCGAGCTCTACACTTTCTTTCGCCTGCTGGCAGATGGAGCTGTATCACTCGGCACACCGAAAGCGGAAAAAGACGAAAAACAGCGTTGGCCCGTTGCTCTGATACAGAGGGAAGAGCATGACGGTACGCGGCGTTACTATATCGAAGAACAGGAAGTGCGCATTGTCAGTGGAACTACCGAGAAGAACGGTCTGTTTGTTCCGGCCGATAAGGAAGAACAACGTTTCCCCCGCGAGGATTTCGGTAATGCGGCAGAGTTGATTCTGCATCTGCTGAAAAACGTTTCGGGCGAGGAAATAGAAGTGTCCGAAGGCCTGGAAGTCTTTCTGGATGCTGTCAACATATACGATCTGGAGTCCAAGACAGAGGACCGTACCGACTTTTCCGTTGCCTTCTGGCATTCCGAAGCGCCTCTGACGGGCTTCAATGTCCGTTGTCGTCTTGCTCCGATGAATCCGTTGCTGGACGGAGGGCGTACTGCCAATCTGAAGCTGGAGCAAAGTGGTGTCAAGTTTGCCGTGCCCACGGTGAACAAGGTAAACGCTTTGCCTGAATCTCCTACGGAAGTAGCCGAACGCATGATGATGATCGAGCGTCTGGGTGGTGTGTTGAAGTATGCTGACGTTGCCGACCGCGTGTTCCGTTGTAATCTGCTGATGATAGACCTCCACTTTCCGCGTATGCTGGCAGAGATGGTGCGTCTTATGCATTTGGATGGCATTACCCGTATCAGCGAGCTGACGGAGCGCATTAAGGAAATGAATCCTCTGAAGGTAAAGGACGAGTTGATAAACAAGCACCATTTCTATGAGTTCAAGATGAAGCAGTTCCTGCTGGTACTTGCCCTCGGCATGCGCCCTGCCAAGATTTATAACGGTACGGACTCTGCTGTGGAAGGCATGCTGTTGACGGATGGTAACGGCCAAGTGCTTTGTTATCACAAATCCCGCCCTCAGGTTTTCGCAGATTTCCTCTATCAGAACACGCGTCTGGAGAAAGGCTCTGTAGACAAGGATAAATATGGTTTCTTGGAGCGTGAGAACGGCGTCTGGTACTTCAAACTGAATGTGAAGATTGGATTGGTGAAACGGTGAAATCCCCACACCGAACACTCACTGACCCGCATTATCAATTATCAACCATCAATTTCAATTGAACAAATGAACGAAACATTACAAACTATCAAGGCACGTCGCAGTGTCCGTGCCTATACGGAACAGCAGATTTCCGCAGAAGATTTGAACCTTATCCTTGAAGCGGCCACTTATGCTCCCAATGGCATGCATTTGGAGACTTGGCACTTCACTGCTATTCAGAATAAGGAGGTACTGGAAGAACTGAACGATAAAATCAAAGGTGCCTTTGCCAAGAGTGATGACCCTCATACGCGGGAACGTGGGTACAGCCGGACTTATTGTTGTTACTATCATGCCCCTACGCTTGTCATTGTCTCCAACGAGCCTACCCAATGGTGGGCCGGTATGGATTGTGCCTGCGCTCTGGAGAATATTTCCCTTTCGGCCAAGTCCCTCGGCATCGGTTCTTGCTGGATTAACCAATTGGGACAAACGTGCGACGATCCCGGTGTCCGTGCTTTCTTGACAAAGCTGGGTGTACCCGAAAATCATAAGGTATATGGTTGTACAGCCTTGGGATATGCCCCTGCTGACGCTCCGATGAAAGAGAAAAAGGTGAAGGAAGGCATGGTAACCATTATCCGTTAGGAAGAGGTATCTATAGGAAAGGTAGAAGCTGTTTGCCGTACGCATTTATATTTTGCTTACAGCATCTTCACCAGTATGTCCCACACAGCCACCATGTGGCAGGCTGAGCCACCCAATACAAAGAAATGGAAAACCGAGTGCATATATCGTGCCTTGCGCAAGGAGTAGAAAGCGGCTCCCGTGATGTAGCATGCTCCTTCGGCAATAATCCAGTAGCATGCTGTGGGGGAGAGGACGAAAAGCTGCTTGAATACTACCAGTACGGACAGTCCCATCAAGATGTAGCACACCGTTTCCGCGTAACTGTGCTCCTTCATCTTGCGGAAACTGACAAAAGTACCGATGATGGCGCATAGCCAGACGAAACCGAACAATCCCCATCCCCAACCGGAATCTCCTCGCAAGGCAATGAGAGTGATGGGGGAGTAACTGCCTGCAATATGCCAATAGATGGCTGCATGGTCCCAATGCCGAAGACGTCGTTTCCACGGGTTATGGTGTTTCAGAGAGTGGTAGAGGGTGGAGGCAAGATAAGAACTACCCATGCCGAAAAGGTAGAGCCATACACCGAATGCTGCCCAAAGATTCTGTGCCTGATAGCATTTTACCAGGAATAATATACCAACAATTACTCCCATGGCAATGCCGATGCCATGGGAGATGGAATTGATGGTTTCTTCTTTTTTGCTATAAAATAATCCGTTTCGTTTTCTTTTCATCAGTCAAAGCATCCATAACACGTTGGCAACAGTTTGCGGTCTCCCAAGGTGTTGTCTACACGTGCCACGTTCACCCAGAACTTGTTTTCGCGTACGCTTTCTATCGGGTAGACTGCCTTTTCACGGGTATAGCTGTGTTCCCATTGGTTGGCAACCACTTCATATTCGGGATGTGGGGCATTCACCAGCACGTTGTCGGCTTTGTCGGCTTCACCGTTTTTCACTTCTTGAATCTCGTTCCAGATGTTCAGCATCACGTGGACAAAATTATCGAGTTCGGCAAGGCTTTCGCTTTCCGTCGGTTCAATCATCAAGGTACCATGTACCGGGAAGGAGAGGGTAGGAGCATGATACCCGTAGTCCATCAGGCGCTTGGCGATGTCGTTTTCGCTGATACCCGTTTCTTCATGTACCTTGCGGCATTCCAATATCATTTCGTGTCCCACAAAACCTGTAGCACCCCGGTAAACGATACCGTACGTATCCTTGAGGCAGGCTGCCAGATAGTTGGCACTGAGGATAGCTATTTTTGTGGCGCGTGTCAGCCCTTCTGTTCCCATCATGCGGATATAGCCGTATGTGATGGGCAGAATGCCCGCACTGCCGAAGGGAGCGCCGGACACTTGGTTGGCGGCATTGCCGAACAATTTGTGTCCCGGAAGGAACGGAACAAGATGTTCTGCCACACAGATGGGACCTACGCCCGGTCCGCCGCCGCCATGAGGAGAGGCGAATGTTTTGTGCAGGTTCAAGTGACAGACGTCAGCACCGATAAAGCCGGGATTTGTCAAGCCTACTTGGGCGTTCATATTGGCACCGTCCATATATACTTGCGCACCGCAGGCATGTATAATGTGGCAGATTTCTACTATTTCCGTTTCAAAAATGCCATGTGTGGAAGGGTAAGTAATCATCAAGGCAGCCAGTTCTTCCTTATTTGCTTCCGCTTTGGCACGCAAGTCGGCCATATCTACATTGCCTTGCGCGTCGCAGGCGCAAGTCACGGTAGTAAAGCCTGCTTGGATGGCGGATGCCGGGTTGGTTCCATGTGCGGATGCCGGTATCAGTATTTTGTTGCGGTGTCCTTGTCCTATACTTTCCAGATAGGCGCGGATAACACGGAGTCCTGCATATTCACCGGCCGCACCGGAGTTGGGTTGCAGGCTGACACCGGCAAAACCGGTAATTATCTTCAGCTCTTCACTGAGGTTGCTTATCAGCTCACGATATCCTTCTGCTTGGTCTTCAGGTACCAGGGGATGTATGTTCATGAATTCCGGACGGCTGAGCGGCAACATTTCTGCAGCGGCGTTCAACTTCATGGTACATGAACCGAGGGAAATCATGGAATGTGCCAGTGAGATATCCTTACGGTCGAGACGCTTGATGTAGCGCATCATTTCCGTTTCCGTATGGTATTTGTTGAACACTTCATGTGTCAGATAGGTGCTTTGGCGTTTCATCTCCTTGATGGTATTGGCTACCGGAACGTCACTTGTCTTTTCCCAGTCCTTTCCGGCGGCAATGGCGAAGATGGAAAGCAGCACATTGACAGCGGCTGTATCTGTCGTTTCGTCGATGCTCATGCCTACATCTCCATTCTTGAAATAACGCAGGTTTACTTCCTTACTTAAGGCAATGGTGCGTATTTGTTGTGCCGAAATGGTGTCGGGCAGTGCAAAGCGGAGAGTGTCGAAATATTGTGCATTGACTTGCTTGTATCCCAGTTTGCTGATACTCTTTTCCAGGAATACGGCAATGCTATGGATGCGTTCTGCAATGGTGCGGATACCTTCCGGACCGTGATATACGGCATAGAATCCCGCCATTGTGGCCAGCAGTGCCTGCGCGGTGCAGATGTTTGAAGTCGCCTTCTCACGCTTGATGTGTTGCTCGCGGGTTTGCAGTGCCATGCGGTAACACAGTTTGCCGTACTTGTCTTTAGACCAGCCGATGATGCGTCCCGGCATATTGCGCTTGTATTCATCGCGGGTGGCAAAATAGGCTGCTGACGGGCCGCCGTAGAACATCGGTGTACCCAACCGTTGTGTGGTTCCGAAAACGATGTCAGCTCCCCATTCTCCCGGAGGGGTGAGCAGGGCGAGGCTTAATATATCGGCGGCAACTGCTACTTTGCAGTTTGCTGCATGAGCTTTTTCCACGAAGGCGCGATAATCCTCCACATTACCGTTGGCGTTGGGGTATTGCAGTACGCAGGCAAAGATGTCGGGTGTGAATTCCATCTCATGGTATTTGCCGATACGCAGTTCGATGCCTTGGGGAATGGCACGGGTGGTCATTACTGCCAATGTCTGTGGAAAGATGGCTTCGTCTATGAATACTACGTTGGCCCCCGATTTCTGCATATCGCGTGGACGCAGGGCATACATCATTGTCACGGCTTCGGCTGCGGCAGTCGCTTCGTCCAGCAGGGAGCAGTTGGCAAGAGGCATGCCGGTCAAGTCGCACACGGCAGTCTGGAAGTTCATCAGGGCTTCCAGGCGTCCTTGCGAAACTTCGGTCTGGTAGGGAGTATAGGAGGTGTACCAAACGGGGTTCTCGAATACATTCCGTTGGATAACGGCAGGGGTGACGGTGTTGTACCATCCCATACCGATATAGGTTGTGTAAAGCTTATTTTTGGCAGCCAGCCCTGCAATGTGTTGTGCAAATTCATACTCCGTCATCGCTTTGGGAAGAGCCAACGGCTCTTTCAGGCGGATGTTGGCAGGGATGGTTTTATCAATCAGCTCATCCAGGCTTTCCACTCCGATTTTCTGGAGCATCTTTTCCTCGTCTTTTTCGCTGATGCCGATGTGGCGGTAGGCCAATAGGTCGTTTTTCATGACTGTAATGATTTAAAAGTTTGCTATATATTTACCGGAAGAACGGATTCTCCGCTTTTTCAATTCCAATCGTTGTCGGAGCTCCATGCCCTGGATAGACAATCGTGTCGTTGGGCAGGATGAACAGACGGCTGCAAATATGATCTATCAGTTCGTCGAAGTTACCGCCGGCAAGGTCAGCGCGGCCGATACTGCCTTGGAACAGCACATCCCCCGAGAACATGCAGTGGTCTGCCGCACAGTAGTACACCAGACTGCCCGGCGAGTGTCCCGGCACGTGGATGGCTTCCAGTTTCGTATTGCCGAAAGTGATGATGTCTCCATCGTGCAGATAAGTGCCCAGGGGCACAGGGGCTTCCTGTAGTTGGAAACCGAACATGCGGCTTTGTTTCGGAGCTTCGTCAATCCAGAACTCATCGGCTTGGTTGGCTTCAGCCTTCAGACCGAATTCTTTCAGCATGAAAGGATTGCCGAAAATATGGTCCAGATGCAGATGGGTGTTCAGCAGATGTTTTACATTCAGCTCATTCTTGATTATGAAGCTTTTCAAAGCCTGCTTTTCTTCCTCATAAAAACAGCCCGGGTCAATGACGACCGCTTCATTGGTTTCATCCCAAAGCACATAGCAGTTCTCCGGGAACATATTAAATTCAAATCTCTTTATTTTCATGACATGTATTTAGCTTTCTAAGCCTCAACTTTATGTTTCTAAACCTTAACTTCGCGCTTCTAAACCTTAGCTTTATACTTCTTATTCCTTAATTACCCACATGTACTACTTTCTTGGTCTGGAAGAACTCTTCTTCAAAGAATTCTTTCAAGTCCCATAAGGTGGTTTTATTCTTGACGGGCATTGTTTCGTTTCCCAATTCACCTCCCTTTAAGCATATCAGTCCGTTGGGCAATGCATTCTGCTGTTTGGCGGCTATGTTCTTGTGGCTGATTTTAAGCAAATCAATCAGTGGCATTACGGCGCGGCTTACTACAAAGTCGAACTTCCCTTTTTCCTCTTCTGCGCGGGCATGGCGGAAAGTGACGTTCTTCAGTCCGATGCTGTTGGCGATTTCAGAGGCTACGCGTACTTTCTTCCCGATGCTGTCTACCAGATGGAACTTTACTTCGGGAAAGAGGATGGCCAATGGAATTCCCGGGAAGCCACCTCCTGTGCCGAGATCCATAATCTGTGTCCCCGGTCTGAACCTGATTACTTTAGCAATGCCCAAAGAGTGCAATACATGGTGCTCGTATAAGTTTTCGATATCTTTGCGTGAAATGACATTAATCTTAGAGTTCCAGTCCAGATAGAGGTCGTAGAGCGCAGCAAACTGCTGTTTCTGTTCTTCCGTCAGGTTCGGGAAATATTTGAGTATTAAATCCATTGTGAATTTTATGTTGATAGACAATTGGTTATAGTTCCTATTTGCCGTCTGTTTTTATAGCGCTGCTCAATGTGATGAATTCACCGTTCATCAGAGGGGCTATGTCCTCATAGGATAACGTGATTTTGGTTGCTCCCATTACGTACGGGGCAATTTCATATACATTATAATAGAAGGTAATTCCCGTTGGGCTCAGATAGAAATTATCGACGGGTTCCAGGTCGCCGGTGGTGGCGTAGCCCATGTCCTCCAGCTCTTGGCGGGTGGCAACGTTGTTGTCTGCCATCAGTCGCTTCCAAAGCAGGTCGGTCAGCGCTTCCTTATAGTCGCCCTCAAAGAGGTCGTCCAGGCGTATGGGGCTTAGGGTCTTTAGGTCGAGATTGAGGAAGGTGGACATATAGATGCCGTGTGCACCGCCGGTATATTCGTTGTAATCTATACGGTAAGTCAGTATCAAGGTGTTGCATAACTGCACGTGGCTTTCGATGCCTTTGTAATAGGAATACCATGCTCCTATGCTTTCTTCGTCCTCCTTGTCCTGCTCATCCTTCTTGTACATCGGTTCCAAGTCATTGCGGTAGTCACTGACATATTTCTCCGTATATTTCTTGACGGCTTCTTCGGGTGCCATCGTCATGTATTTGTCGCCGAAGCAGGCGGAGAGGAAGAAAGAGTTCAAGCTGTCTTTCAGCCTTACGTCGGATGACTGGCTGGCATAGGCAAAGTTGATGATAAGGTTACAGGCCGGTTTGGCAGTGTCTCCGAAGAGATGTACGGTTTCGTTTACTTGTATACTGTCGAACTCCAACGCGTATGCGTTTTTGTTCACGGTGTTACCGCAGGAAAAGAAAAAACCGCTTGCTGCAAGCAGAAGGACAAGTAGGCTGACAGTTTGCTTTTTCATATTGAATTTCGTTTATAAATCAACATATCAATCAAAAAACTTTATCGACAAATATAGAACTTATTAACGAACTGCATGCATAAAAAAGGAAAAATTAATTCCGGCAAACGGTTAAAACTTTCTATCTTTGCAGTGTTTATGAAGGAACTCCGTTACATACTGGCTGTACTCTTTTCCTCCCTTATCATTATAAGCGGAGTGGGGGTGTCTGTGGTTCAGTATTGTTGTGCCGGATGCGAGACGACACAAAGCTGTTGCGCTTCCGGCTGTTCCAAATGTCATGATACACATCGTGCCTCACAGAAGACATGCAAGGATACCGGCTGTACAGCTGTCTATTACAAGGTGGACTTTGTGAAGCATGCACACGAGTCTGTCTCGTTTGTATCACCTCTTACACTGTTTTGTGAACAACTGCCGTTTTTTGATTACTCCGTTCCGCAGGTGGCTCATATTCCGAAATTTATTCTTGGAGCACCGCCATATTCTGTCGGTTCGCGTCATTATCTGACGCTTTATTCTATACTTCTTATTTAGAATTGTTTTATATGGGGCAATGACTTGAATTGCCCGAAGGGAATCATTTTTTAATCACTTTTTAAGTATAAAACAGAAATGAAATATAGTTTGATAGGAATCATGCTGTTCTCTTTCGTGGCCTTGCAGGCGCAGGTAAAGGGGACGGTAAAAGATAATTTGGGTGACCCGATTGCGGGTGCTAATCTTTTCTGGCAGGGAACCACTCAGGGAACCACCACTTCGGCGGATGGTACTTTCGCCTTGTCCAAACCCAAAGACAGGCACATGCTTGTAGTCAGTTTTATCGGTTTTGAAAACGATACGATACATGTCAGCAGCCGTGATGAAATGCTTGATATCGTTCTGCGCGAAGGCGTGGAGTTGAGTGAGGTGAATGTTGTCAGCCGCAAGCTGGGCACTATGAAACTGCGTAACAGTGTGATGAACGAAGATATGATAAGCAGTGCCGAGTTAAGCCGTGCCGCCTGCTGTAATCTTGGAGAGAGTTTTGTGACGAATCCTTCGGTAGACGTTACCTATTCCGATGCTGCCACCGGTGCCAAGCAAATCAAGCTTCTGGGCTTGTCCGGCACGTATGTACAGATGATGACGGAAAATATTCCGAATTACCGGGGGGCTGCGGCTCCCTATGGGCTGGGCTATGTACCCGGGCCGTGGATGCAGAGCATTCAGGTAAGTAAGGGCAGCTCGTCTGTGAAGAACGGCTACGAAGCCATTACGGGACAAATCAATGTGGAATTCAAGAAACCCCAATTGCCTGAGGCTGATTGGTTCTCGGCCAACCTTTTCGCCAGCAGTACCAACCGCTACGAGGCCAATGCCGACGCTACGTTGAAGCTTTCCAAGCGTTGGAGTACTTCGCTGCTGGCGCATTATGAGAATGAAACAAAGGCTCACGACGGCAATGATGACGGCTTTGCCGATATTCCCCAGGTGGAACAGTATAATTTGTGGAACCGTTGGGCCTATATGGGTGACCGCTACGTGTTTCAGGCAGGCGTTAAGATACTTTCCGAAGACCGGAACAGCGGGCAGGTCAGTCATGGCAAGGAACATTTTTCCGATCCTTATAAGATAAGTATCGGTACCGACCGCTACGAAGCCTTCACCAAGAATGCCTATATATTTAATAAGGAGAGGAACACCAATTTGGCACTGATTCTCTCCGGCTCCTTGCACAAGCAGGATGCCTTGTACGGCCGGAAAATCTACGATGTGGATCAGCATAACGCTTATGCCTCTTTGTTGTTCGAGACTGAGCTGGGCAAACGCCAAAGCCTTTCTGCCGGATTGAGCTTTAATTATGACTCTTATGACCAACATTATCGGTTGAACAATGATGCAGAACAGCCTTTGACAAAGAAGTTTGCCAAAGAAGCCGTTCCCGGCGCCTATGTGCAGTACACTTACAATTGGGAAGATAAACTGGTTCTGATGGGAGGCATTCGCGGTGACCATAGCAGTGAATACGGCTATTTCGTCACTCCACGTTTCCACGTAAAATACAATCCTAACGAATATGTACATTTCCGCCTTTCGGCAGGAAAGGGATACCGCACAAACCATGTGCTGGCCGAGAATAACTACTTGCTGGCAAGCAGCCGCCGGATAGATATAGCCAAACGTCTTGACCAGGATGAGGCTTGGAACTATGGCGCGAGCACTTCCGCCTATATCCCCTTGTTTGGTAAAACCTTGAATCTGAATGCGGAATACTATTACACGGATTTCCGCAAGCAGGTGGTGGTAGACATGGATACTGATCCGCATGCCGTTCTTTTTTATAACCTCCATGGCCGTTCTTATTCACAAGTAGTCCAGGTGGAGGCAAGCTATCCGTTCTTTCCCGGGTTCACTTTTACTGCTGCTTATCGTTGGACGGATGCCAAGACGAACTATAACGGAGAGCTGATGGAGAAACCTCTTACCAGCAAATATAAAGGCTTGTTGACGGTTTCCTATCAGACGCCTTTGGGATTGTGGCAATTTGATGCAACTTTGCAGTTGAACGGCGGCGGACGCATGCCGACTCCCTATGAACAGGAAAATGGAAGCTGGTCGTGGGAGAGACGCTATGGAAGTTTTGAACAGTTGAGTGCACAGGTGACACGTTATTTCCGTCGCTGGTCTATATACGTCGGTGGCGAGAACCTGACTAATTTCAAGCAGAAGAATCCCATCATCGATGCTTCCAACCCTTGGGGGAACAACTTTGATGCAACCATGATTTGGGGACCTATGCATGGAGCGAAAGCTTATGTGGGTGTCCGCTTCAATTTACCGAGAATTTGAATTGATTTAAAAAATATCAGAAACAATGAAAGCGAGAAGAATTTTAATTACTTTGGCAGCCGTAGTGTTTTGTGCGACTGCCGCAATGGCAAAAGACATCCGTACAGTCGTGTTTAAGGTGGCGCAGATGAAGTGTGAGAATTGTGTAAGGAAGATAAACAATAACATCCGTTTTGAGAAGGGACTGAAGGACTTCAACACAGACCTGAAAACAAAGACGGTAACCATCACATACGATGCCGACAAGACCAATGTCGAAAAGTTGAAAGAAGGTTTCAAAAAGTTCCATTATGAAGCGGAGTTTGTCAAGGAAACCAAGCAGGACGATAAGAAGTAATTGAACAAACTGCTCATTCCGGTTGTTGCTTTATTAAAGCGGAACAACAACCATCTAAAAATAAATTGAATGAGCAATATAGTTACCAACGCACATCCCGTGCCGGATATGCACAGCACGGGATTGCGCGTTATCGGTGCGTGGCTTTTTACGATCGTGCTGATACTGTTTTCCACAGCCTTTGTGCATATATCCTATACCCGTGAAATACAGATGGTACTGGCAATTCCGGTACTGCTGTTTTTCGGTGCTCCTTTTTATGCCGGCGCCTGGAAGGGAACCCGGTCGGGCCGCAGCAATATAGACCGTCTGGTGACACTTACCGTCTCTGTGGCTTTTCTGTTCAGTGTGTTCAATACTTTCTTCCCGGATTATTGGTTGGGCATCGGGCTGGAACCGCATGTCTATTATGTAGTTGCCACCGTCATCATCGCCCTTTCCCTGACGGGCGAATTTATGGAGGAACGTGCCCGGAGCAATGTGTCGGCAACCGTCCGCCGGCCGGGAGGCTGGCAGCATAACGCAGCCCGTGTATTGCCGGAGAAGCAGCGCATTGACGACCGCATTGCCGAGCTTTTTGTCCCGATTATCCTCATCATTTCCCTGCTGACCTTTTTTATATGGGTGTTCCTCGGAGGTATAGATGTGGTGGCACACGGTCTGTTTGCCGCTTTATCCGTATTGGTGGTGGCGTGCCCGTGTACCGTAGGAGTGGCTGTTCCTGTAGCTTTGGCGGTAAGTATCGATAAGGCTGCTCGTAATCATATCTTTATCAGGGATACTTCTGCTTTGGAGCAGATGCGCAATGTGGATGTTGTGGTGTTTGACAAGACGGGTACTCTCACGGAAGGGCACCCAACGGTGATTGGCTGGCTGTGGGCACAAGGTCAGGAAGAACATTACAAGGATGTGTTGCTTGCTGCCGAGTCTACTTCCGACCATCCTCTGGCCGAAGCTATCGTCACGGCTCTGGAAGGGGAAGAGCAGGTTATTCCGGCCCATCTGGATGGTTTCGAAAGCATTACCGGAAAAGGTGTCAGAGTGGCCTATCAAGGTATGGAATATTGGGTGGGGAGCCATAAACTGCTGAAAGATTATCAAGCCAACCTGTCGGATATCTTGGCTGATATGCTGACACAATATGAATCGGACGGCAACAGCATTGTCTATTTTGGTCGTGAGAGTGATTTGCTTGCCGTCATTGCTATCAAGGACCAGTTGAGAGTGACTTCCATGGAAGCCGTCAGGGAACTGCGCACTCAAGATATTGAAATATGTATGCTTACGGGAGATGGTGAGCGTACGGCTTCTTCTGTGGCGGGCAGTTTGGGCATTATGCGTTTTGTGGCTGATGCCATGCCCGATGACAAGGAAGATTTTATCCATAAACTGCAGCTTCAGGGTAAAACAGTTGCCATGGTAGGGGACGGTGTAAACGACGTGCAGGCCCTGGCGTGTGCCGATGTCAGCATTGTAATGGGAAAGGGGGCCGATATGCTTGCGGATGCCGCCATGGTTACCCTCAAGACTTCAGACCTCCTGCTGTTGCCTAAAGTTTTCCGGTTGTCTCACCAGACCGTAAGCCTCATGTGCCGGAATCTGTTCTGGGCTTTCATTTACAATACAGTCGGTATCTTTGTCGCGGCTGGAGTGCTTTATCCTGTTTATGACATTCTGCTAAGCCCTGTGCTGGCAGACGCTGCCATGCTACTTTCCTGCATATCTGTGGTCTTGAGTGACCTCGGTATGCGTTATAGATTCTGACGGACGTCTCTTCTTAGCTGTTTCTATATTCCAGCGGGCTCATGCCCATGTGCCTTTTGAAATATTTACCAAAGAAGGAAGCACTGGGAAAGTTCAAGGAGTAGGCTATTTCCTGAATGGTCATATTAGTTGATTTCAGTTTGGCTTTCACGTCCACAATGACGACATGGGCAATGATGTCCAATACATTTCTGCCGGTTACTTGCTTTACGGTGGTGCTGAGGTGTTGCAGGGAGATGCCGAGCTTGTCGGCATAGAATTGCGCGCGGCGTTCGTGGGTATAGTTCTCGATGACGAGTTGCACCAGTTCGCGGCATATTTCCTCTTTCCGGCTCTTGTTTCCTTTTTGTATCTGCGGACGATGGCAATACATTCTGTCTATGCCGCTGAGGAGCGTGCTCAGAGTGCTTTGTGCCATTTTTGTATCGGGTGGATAGGGACCGGTTGTGATGCGCGCCCATAAGGCAAAATAGTCCTTGAAGTAAGAGGCGACGATAGGGTTGACAGCCAGTACCGGATACTCCAGTATCGTTGAGAAAGAACTCAATGTAGACTGGATAAGGTTGACTCCATTGAGGCAGTGGGCAGAGAATCCTACGAATCCCAGGCATACTTTTTCCCTTTGTTCGTAAAACTGTATGATGGTCCCGGGAAGCAGGGTAATGAAATCGCCCTGCTTTATTTCTGTATCCATCAGATTGATGGACACGGTGATGGAACCTTCTATGCAAAGTGCGAAGATACATGCTTTCAGGCGGCACGACTGTTTGTATATGTTTAGAATGTCTTCCGTTACTTCAGTCCATGCAATCATGTCTACTGGCAGGTCGACTTGAGGAAATTCCATGCGCTTTGTCGTTTAGAGTTTGTACAAAGGTAATTCTTTTCTGGGAAAAAAGTAATGGGAGGGGTTCGGTTTTTTTCATGAAATGCTTTTGGTGCTATATATTTAAGATAAATCCGGGGAGTGAATTCAAAAAAGTGCTATATTTGCTTTCATGAAACTGGAAATATCAGATTGGAACATGATTCCTTATGCCGAGGCATGGAGCCGGCAGACGGAATGGTTTGATGCACTTGTACATGCCAAGCAGGCAGGAGAGGAGTATGTCAATCATATTGTGCTTTGTGAACATCCCCATGTTTATACGCTGGGACGTAGTGGAAAGGAAGGTAATATGCTGCTGGGTGAAGAGCAATTGCGCAGGATAGGGGCTACGCTTTATCATATTGACCGCGGTGGTGATATTACGTATCATGGTCCGGGGCAGTTGGTCTGCTATCCTATTCTGAACCTTGAGGATTTCTCTTTGGGGTTGAAAGAGTATGTGCATTTGCTGGAAGAGGCGGTGATTCGCGTTTGTGCTTCGTATGGCATTTCGGCCGGACGTATGGAGAAAGCAACGGGCGTATGGCTGGAAGGGGATACTCCCCGTGCCCGTAAAATCTGTGCCATCGGTGTGCGCAGTAGTCATTTCGTTACCATGCATGGGCTGGCGCTGAATGTGAATACCGATTTGCGTTATTTCAGTTATATCAATCCCTGTGGATTCATAGACAAGGGTGTCACTTCTTTGCAGAAAGAATTGGGACGTGAGGTCCCGATGGAGGAAGTGAAGGAGCGCCTTTGCGGGGAATTGGTAAATCTCTTGTCATGAACTATCTGGCACATATATTCCTTTCCGGTTCGAACAGAAAAGTACAGTTGGGCAACTTTGTAGGAGATGCCGTAAAGGGAAGTTCTTATAGGAATTATCCACCGGATATATGCAAAGGTATCCTGCTTCACCGCGCTATTGACGATTATACCGACCATCACCCGGCAGTTTGCGAGGTAGTACATGCTCTTCAACCGGAATTCGGACGGTATGCGGGTGTATTGCTGGATATTTATTTCGATTATTTGCTGGCTTCCCGTTTCGGGTTGTTCTCTGAAATCCCCTTGAAGAGGTATAGCCGGAACTTTTACCTTTCCCTCCTCATGTACTATCGCTATCTTCCGCTGCGGTTCAAACGTTTCGTCTGGCATTTTATCCTGACCGGCCGTTTGCAGAAATACGCCACTCGGAACGGAATAAAGGAATCGTTGGATATCATGGTAGAATATCACCATATTGATATATCTGTAGATAAGGCAGTTCGATACCTTGAAGAGCATGACGAAGAACTGTTTGCTGTATTCCGGCCCTTTTTTATTGAATTACAAAAGTTCAGCATTGAATATCAGGATAATTATAACAGGCAGGAACTTTAAAAAGAAAATCAAAACTGTATTAACCAAGTCAACCATACCTTTCAGAGGAAGGAGTAAGCGCCCCATCCAGAGGTACTTTGTGTTGCCGAACAAGCAAGCAGGGCTCGGCAAGTCCGGCAAGAACGGTGTCAACGAGAACAGCACAATCTCTTCGGTTGTGTCTATTCGGACAGTATGACTTCGGAACAAATGACTACTATAT
>CAJJYX010000068.1 GCA_905197435.1 uncultured Bacteroides sp. | reverse complement strand
AAGAATTCCGTACCGATATACTTGCTACAAAACAAGCTTACCACAAAGAAAGCAGCACAACCCATCATAACAGTCAGACGATGGCGCACGGCCCAATCCAACCGATTCTGGTACCACACATCAAGACCATCCAACGCACGCTGAATCGGTGTATAGAGTGTTAGGAACATCTTACTCTGCTTCTTCTGCAAACGCAGCATCTGCGCACACATCATCGGTGTGAATGACAAGGCTGAAATAGTGGAAACAGTCATAATTACACACATCATCCATCCCAACTGACGAAACAGCACGCCGGACATACCGCTTACCATCGTCAACGGAAAGAATACTGCAATCATAGTCAGCGTAGAAGCTATTACGGAAATAGCCACCTCATTCGTAGCATGAATCGCCGCCTGCTTCGGTTCAGAACCTCGCTCAATATGGGTCGTTACATTTTCGAGTACCACAATGGCGTCGTCCACCACATTACCTATGGCAATAGAGAGACAAGAGAGCGAAATGATATTCAGTGAACCGCCGTCAATGATGCCCAGATAGATGAACGAAGCCACCAATGACATCGGAATAGTGATACAGATGATGACTGTAGCACGCCAACGGCCCAAAAAGACAAACACTACTAAGATAACAAACAGCATGGCGTACATGATCGTTTCCTCCAAACTGTCTATAGTGTTCAGAATGTTATCGGAAGTATTGACAATAATACCCAACTTCACATCACTCGGCAGTGACTTCTGCAACTGCGGCAACATATCAATTACCTTCTGCGAAATGGCTACAGAATTGGCACCAGACTGTTTCTGCACCACAATCATAGCACCCTGCACACCATTGCTGTACGTTTTCTGCGCACGTTCTTCCACAGAATCCACCACTTTTGCCACATCGCGCAGATAGATGGAAGCACCGTTATGCGTACCTACCACAATGTTCTCCATCTCCTTGGGATCTTTGAACTCACCTTCTACACGCAACGAATAGGTGTTGTTACCCACATCGAACGTACCACCCGGTGTATTGCGGTTTTCGGCACTGATGATAGTGCTAATGGTTTCCACAGAAAGGTTGTAGGCATCCAGCTTATTAGGGTCACAATATACATTAATTTCACGCTTTGGGGCACCCGAAATGGACACGGTACCTACACCAGGCACACGTGCCAGCGGATTCACTATATTGTCGTCCAAGATTTTATAAAGTGCAGGCTGACTCTCTTCCGCCTGTACGGAAAGTAGCAGGATGGGAATCATATCCGTGCTGAACTTGAAGATGATAGGTGTTTCCACCTCATCCGGAAGCTGTGAGCTTACCATGTCCAGTTTGTCGCGTACATCATTGGTCAGCACATCAATGTCATATCCATATTCAAACTCCAATGTGATTACCGAAATGTTCTCTGATGAACGGGAGGTGATATGCTTCAGGTTGCTGACAGAGTTCAGCGTATTTTCCAACGGACGGGTCACATTGTTCTCAATGTCCGATGCACTGGCACCCACATAGGAGGTCATCACCATAATGGTATTGGTCTCAATATCCGGATAAAGGTCTACCGGCAACTTCGACAGAGAAAACAGACCAAATATCGCCACTGCCAAAAAGCAAAGCGAGGTCATAATAGGTTTCTTAACCGCTCCTTCGTATAAACTCATGTTATTAGTATTTAGTGATGAGTGATAAGTGATGAGTTAGTCCCTTGCTGCATGGTGATACAAAAGATGTCCACTAATCACTAATCGTTAATCATTATTTCTCTACCTCGACTTCCACGCCGTCAGCCAATCTCGTCTGTCCGGCAACAACAACTTGTGAGTTATTCTCTACACCAGAAATCAACTCGTACTCTGTATCCATACGGCGGCCAAGTTCCACTTTATTGTAAGAGACCTTGCCGTCTTTGTATACATAGACATAGCGATCACCAGAACCGGCACGTTTCACAATGGCCAAATCGGGAACAACCACATGGTCTTGTGTACCGAAGTTTAGTGTGGCACGGGCAAACATTCCCGGACGTACCCGCTGGTCACGGTTTACGAGCTGGATTTCTACCGGGAAGGTGCGGGTAGTCGGGTCGATAGTGGGATAAACAAGGCTGATTTTACCTTCGAACTCTTCGTCACCATAGACATCCACTTTCACGGACACGGAAGCGCCTTTCTTCACTTTGGTGAAGTAGCCTTCGGATACGTTGATGTATAGCTTAACCGGAGTGATTTGCTCCACTACCAGTACCGGTTCTCCACCGCTATACATATCTCCGTTATCGTAATTGCGTGCCGTCACCACCCCGTTAATGGGACTGAGCAACGAGGTGTTCTCCAAGAGATTCTTATAGGATGTTTCACGGATATCGAGATTCATTTTGGCAGCATCCCACTCTGATTTAGAGGCACCGCCCACTTTATACAGTTCGTCGATACGCTTAAACTCTATCTGCTGGTTGTCCAGTTGATATTTAATCTGCTTCAAATTGGCAGCATCCATACTGACCAGCTTCTGTCCTTTCGACACGCGATCACCCACTTCCACAAAGATGCGGTCGATGCGCACCTGAGAAGAAGGAGCTATGTTATTTTTTACTTCAGCTTCCACCGTAGCGGTGTATTCTTGAATCTGTTCCACGGGACGAGATAATACCTTAGCCAGCTTCACTCTAGGCTTTTCGTCCACCTGTTCAGTAGCAGTTTTATCACTACCTCCGCTACATGCCCCCAGCATGGCAACAACCAACAGGGCCATCATTTGAAAACTTTTTTTCATATCGTTGCTTTTATTTTTATTCTTCATGTTCTATCCTTCATTCTTCATTCTCCACTATATAGTCCTTTCCCAGTACTTGATCAAGATCGGCCTTTGCTACCAGATAATCATAGATGGACTGATTATAAGTCAGTTCGGCCTCCGTTAGCTGTACTTGCGAAGTATTTAGCTCCAATACCGTACCTTTACCGACCTCATAGCGTTTGCCGGCAATCTGCACAGCCTTCTGCGCCTGCATCACGTTCTCGCGATTACTGACAACCTGCTCGGAACTGGCAGCCATATTGTTTTGATAACTGGTAACCTGCATGTTCAACTTGCGTTCAGTATCCAAACGGTTCTGATCCAATTGACGTATCTGAATACGGTTGGACTTGAGTTTAGTAAAGTTACTCGCTTTATATAAAGGAATACTCAACGTAAACATCAACGAGGAACTTCCACTCCAATTATAATCGAGAATATTCCAATTCTCGTTGTAGAGTGACTGGTATTGATAAGAATAGTTCATTCCCAAAGTAGGCATGAAGTTGGTACGAAGTGACTTGATGTTCTGATTAAGCATTTTCCTATTCAAGTCCAACTGCTTCATCGTCGTATTATTGTTCAGATTGGTTGTAGGCTGATTCAACTCGTTGGCAAACAGAGCAGTCTCATAATTACCGAGATTGTCGGTAATCTCTATATCCACATCAGCCGTTACCCCCATCAACACCTTCAGTTGCAATTTGCATAATGTCACAGCATTACCAGCTGAAATCACATTCGGCTTAATACTACGCATCTGCACCTCGGCACTGATTTTATCAAACTCGCTGACGACACCCTGCTGGTACTTGGCATTGACAATGTTATAATTATCTTCCGCCAGCTTATAGCTCTTCTGTAACACATTGTAGGAATCTTGTGTCAGCATCAGCTGATAATATCCCTTAGTCACCTGGTTCACCAAATCCAGCTTAGAAGCACGCGACTTTTCCACAGCCAGTTCAATGTCCGTCTTCGTCATCGACATGGCCTTATATACGCTGGGAGCGAATATTGGTAAACTGACATTCAGTACCCCGCTTACAGTATTCGAATTGTCCATACCCATCTTGAACGACTGCCCGCCAAGATTCATCTGTGCTGCACTGATGGTATGACTCCACGTGCCGTCAATGCTTGCCTGTGGAAGCAAGTTCTGCCAAGTTTCCTTGTGAGTCACTTTCTTCAAAGCAATTTCTTCCTCCGCCACCTTTATGGTAGGATTGTCGCTCAGGGCAATCTCCAAAGCTCGGTCAAGGGTCAAAGTCAGCGTATCCTTTGACTCTTGTGCACGTGCATAGCCGCCGGCATACAGCACAGCAACAGCCAACAGTAGCGTCCTGCCTACCCAAAATCTCTGCATTTTCATAAATCAAAAAATAGATTATTTATTAAAACTACTCCTTTGTTTCATCCGTTTTTATTTGGTTCTTGCGATATTCGCGGATAAAGTCCTCCAAAACACGGGCACCCTTCTCTGTAGAGATACCGCGCAAGAAAGTGAACATGATAGATTCGTACACTTCAAGGAAAGAATATTCATTGCAGATGTCTGAATTCATCAGCAAATCGAGCTGGTCACGCACCAGCAAATTGATAATAGCAAAATTCACATCATCACGGAAAATGCCTTGCTTCACACCCTCTTTGAAGAAGTTGACGGTATCTTCCGAACTTCGGTTCCGATTGTTCTTCATCAACTGATACGCCTTGGGATACTTCTTGATATCCTCAAAGAACTTTTTATTGGTGGCATGAAACCTCTCTATGCTCCACTGATAACATCTCAACAAAACTTCCAATACGTTACCGGAAGTCTCTATTACTCTTTTCACAAAAATATCACCATCCTTTTGGGACTTCAGGATACATTCTTCCAGCAATGTTTCCTTATCCGGAAAAACTTCGTAGAGAGTGCGCTTAGAGATACCCAAAGACGCTGCAATCTCATCCATCGTGATACTTTTTATTCCATTTGTAGTAAATAATTCCACAGCGGCCAGAATGATACGTTCCTTCAGTTCCACCCGTGATGTTGAATGTTTCGTATGTTCGCCCATTTCCTTCCCTTTTTAAACTAAACTATTATTATTCATTATCGGAATAAAACGGGACAAATATAGAAAGAAAACTCAATTCGCTAATTAAGTTTCCTTTCTTATTGTTAACGGATTAATAATTATTATGTTTCCGGCAGATTTATTGGGAAGCTCCTAATAATCAAACTTTGTCCGATTAAGGAAAGCAACTGTCTTATGGATTTCCTTGTACATCACAATGTCCTCCTTTACAAAGGGAACTTCCTTGCGATATTCGTGCAGGAAACGTTCCAGAACAGGAGAAGTCTTTGCCGGACGACGGAAGTCGATGCCTTGCGCGGCATTCATCAGTTCGATGGCAAGAATATGCTCCAGATTGTCCATAATGCGATAAAGCTTAGTCGCTGCATTGGCCCCCATGCTGACGTGGTCTTCCTGCCCGTTGGAGGAAACGATGGAGTCGCTGCTGGCGGCATAGCAATACATCTTATTCTGACTCACCATAGACGCAGCGGCATACTGCGGAATCATGAAGCCGGAGTTCAGGCCGGGATTGGCAACAAGGAATTCCGGAAGTCCGCGCAGCCCCATGATAAGCTGGGCAATGCGCCGCTCGGATATATTGCCCAGTTCTGCAAGGGCGATGCCGAGGAAATCATAGGAGATGGCAAGCGGTTGCCCGTGGAAGTTACCACCCGAAATGATACGGTCCTCATCGGGGAAGATGGTAGGATTGTCCGTCACGGAATTGATTTCCGTCAGCAGGACGGAAGCGACGTAACGGATAGCATCTTTCGTGGCACCATGTACCTGAGGAATGCAACGGAACGAATAAGGGTCCTGCACATGCATCTTGGGACGAGCTATCAGCTCGCTGCCTTCCAATAACTTGCGGAAGTTAGCACCCGTTTCTATTTGTCCCTTGTGCGGACGAATCTGTTGGATACAGTCCATGAAGGGGTCGATACGACCGTCGAAAGCCTCCAGGGAAAGGGCAGCAATCAAGTCGGCTTTTTTGGAGAGACGGAAAGCTTTGAGAAGGGCAAAGACACCATTGGCACTCATAAACTGGGTGCCGTTAAGCAATGCCAGTCCCTCCTTGCTCATCAGCTTCACCGGTTCCCAACCGAACTCGTCGAGCACGCCGATAGCCTCGCGTTTCTTTCCTTTATAATAGACATCACCCACACCGATAAGCGGTAGAAAAAGGTTTGCCAGGGGAGCCAGGTCGCCGGAGGCGCCGAGCGAGCCACGGTCATAAACGATAGGCATCACGTCATTATTGAAAAAGTCGAGAATGCGCTGCACGGTGATGACCTGTACACCACTATGTCCCAAAGAGAGGGCATGCGCCTTGAGCAACATCATTAACTTGATGATAACGGGGCGTATCTCCTCGCCCACACTGCAAGCATGGCTTTTGATGAGATTCTCCTGCAAGGTGCCCAGCTCGTCCGACGAAATGTTCTTGCTGCACAACGAACCGAAACCGGTGGTAATGCCATACAATGGTTCTTCCGACTCCGCAATTTTTTTGTCCAGATAATCACGGCACTTCTGTATCCGCAGTTTGGCTTCCGGAGCCAGCTCCAGCTTCAGATTCTCATTGATGATGCGTTCGATGAGGTCGAAGGTCAGCTCACCGGAACCAACATAATAGACATTGCTCATACTTTCAGTTCTTGATTAATTTCGTCCAACAATTCCTTCTCTTTCGCACAAGCCAAGCGTTCCAACTCATCGGCTTCACTTTGAAGCTTGGCCACAAACTCCTTGTCCTTCAATGAACCCAGGTTGATGCGCACATTCATCAGTGCGCCAAGCACGGCAGAACGGGCGGACATCATGGCCACACAAGCATCCGTGACGGCATTGCGATTGCCCAGACGGGCTACATCCATAATGACCGTCATCAATTCATACGCATTGCGTGCCACCTGCATGGGAACAAGGGCGGCAAACTTGGTGGCCTCCTGAATGGCAGCACTACGCGCAGTCTTTTCCTCATCCGTAGCTTTCGGCATTTTGAAGCAGGCAAACACCTTGTCGTAGGCTTCAGAGTCGCGGTCTATATCTTCTACAAAAGTCTCCTTCTGCTGCAAGGCAACTCCGGAAATATGGCGCATCAACTCTTCGTGAAGTTCATAACCTTTCTTGCCGATGGTGAGGTTGGCAACCATAGCGGCAAGGGCAGAAGCAATGGCACCATTCAAAGCGGCAATACTGCCACCACCAGGGACGGGATCGCTACCCGCCACTTTATTCAAAAATTCCTTTACTGTCAAATCAACTAACATAGTATCAAATATTAAGTATTAAATATAAACTAACTTACATCAAAACCTCCTAAAGTACCGGATAAAGCACTCCGTTCTTCACCGTGGTATTGACACAATTCATCCCGACATAATAGGGTAGAAAATGATAATTGTCCGTATTGAGAACTACAAAATCCCCTTTCTTACCCACCTCGATACTACCGATACTGTCCGCACGGTTCAGAGCGGCGGCACCGTTCAGGGTCAGGGCTGTGATAGCCTCTTCAATACTCATTTTCATATAAATGCACGCCAAAGCAAATGTAAGGGGAATGGAGCCGGAGAAACAACTGCCCGGATTAAGGTCGGTGGCAAGTGCCACGGCACAGCCGGCATCAATCATTTCACGCCCACGGGCATAGGGTTCCTTCAAGGCGAAGGCTGTCAGCGGAAGGAGGGTTGCCACAACCCCCTTACCGGCCATGGCGCGGATGTCTGCATCCGAAGCATGCAGCAGGTGGTCGGCAGAAACAGCAGAGAGTTCGGCTGCCAATCCGGCACCTCCCAACGGAACAATTTCATCGGCATGGAGTTTCAATGCAAGCCCCAGTTCTCTGGCGGCAAGCAACAGGCGGCGAGACTGCCCGATGGAGAAAACACCCTGTTCACAAAACACATCACAAAACTCAGCCAGCTTGTTATGCGCAACGACGGGCATCACCTCGCGGATAATGTAGTCCACGTATTCGTCCGTCCGTCCACTGTATTCCGCAGGCACAGCATGTGCACCGAGAAAGGTGGAGACAACATCTACACGTTTGTGCTCGTCATTATTAAGGCTGCGCATTACCCGGAGCTGCAGAAGCTCGGTTTCCTTGTCCAGACCATAGCCGCTCTTGCCCTCTACGGTAGTCACTCCCATAGCGTTCATCTGCTTCAGAAAGCCTTCCGCCTTGCTGCGCAGCTGGATGAAATTACATGCACGGGTAGCCGTCACCGTGCTCACGATGCCGCCTCCACGTTCCATGATGGACATGTAGCTCTCTCCTTTCAAGCGCCAAGAGAATTCCTCGGCACGCTCACCACCAAACACAAAATGTGTGTGTGAGTCTACAAAACCAGGCAGCAGGCACCTGCCACGGGCATTGTAATGCCAGTAACGCTGATAGTAGCCGTCACGTTCCTCGCCACGATTAGCTCCGACGTATGTAATGATGCCATCGGTCACTTCCACTGTAGCATTATCGATGATGCAAAGCTCCTCCATCTCTCTGCCGCAACGAGCGGAAAAACCGATGGGGGTTACGACACGAGCATTGAATATAATGAGGTTTTCTGTCATATTCCTATAGGTTAACAAGTCAACCGGTTATTCCATGATTCTCGCTTCCAAGACTTGCTGCATGGAGAAATTCTCCAATCCCAGGTAATAGGATGCTGTATCTATCAAAGCTTCCATTGGAACCAAGCCGATAATCTCGCTGCCCACAATACTGACACCGTAGCGGCGAGCCTCCACACGTACCAGTTCGAAGGCACGGTAGAGAGCTGTACGGGTATAATCCGTCATGTTGATGGATACCTGCGTAATACCGCGGTCTTTCAACTCCACTCCCATTGCCTTACAGTAACGCAATCCACCGCCAATGAAACGGATTTTCTTGGCGATGTCATGGGCTATCTCCAGACTGGGGGTATTGAGATTGATATTATAGGCCACCAAAGGCATGCGGGCACCGATGGCCACTGTACCTGCGGTGGGATGACGTTCGGCCGGTCCGAAGTCGGGATGCCATTCCGGAAGCTTTATCTTTTCGGCCATACCTTCGAACTCCCCTTTACGGATAGCTGCCAGATTCTCCCGGTGAGGAGCAGAAGCAGACTTCTCATATAAGAAAACAGGAAGATTGTAACGTTTTGCAACCTCCTCACCCACTTCTTTGGAGAGGGCAACAGCATCTTCCATTGTCACATTCCGGATGGGAATAAAAGGCACTACATCCACTGCTCCCATACGAGGGTGTTGTCCTTGATGGCAGTTGAGGTCTATCAGCTCTACCGCTATGCCTATGGCTTCGAGCACGGCATCACGAAGCGGTTCCGGCTCGCCCACTACGGTCACCACGAGGCGGTTATGGTCTTCATCATTGCTGTAATCCAGCAGTTTCACACCTTGCTTGCCCCGAAAAGGAGCCACTATCTTATCAATCTTCTGTAAATCGCGCCCTTCGCTGAAATTAGGGACGCATTCCATAATTCGGTTCATAATATTTTAATATGCTAATGTGAATAATATACTAATGAAGGAACGTACTAATCAGTTCCTCATCTGCCACATACGGCATTGTGATATGATAGCCGTCTGCATGCGTACGGTTAAACTCCTCACTCGTCTCCATGGCATGTGGATTGCGGGCCCACGAACGGCGGGCCACACCACCCATCACATCCCACAACATAGCAGAACGCAGGATTTCGTCTACCCGCTCACTGCCGTCGCACACCATGCCGAAGCCGCCGTTGATGGCTTTTCCAATACCTACACCGCCACCATTGTGCAAGGCCACCAGGCTCATGCCTCGCGCACAGTTTCCTGCAAAACACTGTACGGCCATATCGGCCATGACATTACTGCCGTCCTTGATATTGGATGTTTCACGGAACGGGGAGTCCGTACCGCTGACGTCGTGATGGTCGCGCCCCAACATGATGGGACCGACTTCTCCATTGCGTACCATTTCATTGAAACGCAATGCTATATTCATACGTCCCACGGCGTCCTGATAGAGAATACGGGCCTGCGTGCCGACTACCAGGTTGTTCTTCTCCGCATCGCGAATCCAATTATAATTATCCAAATCCTGCCCGCGACGTGTGGGGTCAATGCATTCCATCGCTGCACGGTCAGTCTTCACCAAATCTTCATGTTTTCCGCTGAGACACACCCAACGGAACGGACCATAGCCATAATCAAACAGTTCCGGCCCCATAATGTCTTCCACATAGCTGGGGAAAATGAAGCCGTTCTTATCGTCTCCGTCCCGCGCAATCTCGCTCACACCGGCATCGTAGACGGCCTTCATGAAGGAATTCCCATAATCGAAGAAGTACGTGCCGTGTTCCACCAGCCTCTTTATAGCCTTGAAATGGCGCTCCAAGGAAGCATTCACCAGACTGCGGAACTCCGACGGATTCTCGTGCAGCATACGGGTACGCTGCTCAAACGTCAGTCCGGCAGGACAGTAACCACCCTCGTAAGTGGCATGGCAGGAAGTTTGGTCGGATAGCAAATCTATGTGCAACTGTTTCTGCACCGCATATTCCAGCAAATCGACGACATTGCCATGATAGGCTACAGAAACCGGACAGCGCTCATCCATCGCTTTCCGAGCCAGCGAGAAGGCTTCTTCCAAAGAATCCGTAATGTGCCCCACCCAACCCTGGCTATGACGGGTTTCGATGCGGGAAGCATCCACCTCGGCAATGATTGCCGCCGCTCCTGCCATCTCGGCAGCTTTGGGTTGTGCACCGCTCATGCCGCCCAGGCCGGAAGAGACAAACAAGCGCCCGCGCAAATCACCGTCCTGCGGAATACCCAGCTTCAGACGGCCTGCATTCAGCAGCGTGTTAAACGTACCGTGCACGATACCCTGCGGACCGATGTACATCCAGCCTCCGGCGGTCATCTGGCCGTAGTTGGCAACACCCATCTGCATAGCGGTGTGCCAGTCCTTCTGATTATCATAAATCCCCACCATCAGTGCATTGGTAATGATGACACGGGGCGCCTCGGGCTTGGACTTAAAAAGCCCCAACGGATGTCCGCTTTCAATGACCAGTGTTTGTTCGCGCGTCAGTACTTCGAGATACTGCTTGATAAGCCGGTACTGCATCCAGTTCTGACAGACCTGCCCCGTCTCGCCATAGGTAACTAATTCATACGGATAAAGGGCTATGTCGAAACAAAGATTATTGTCAATCATTACCTGGAAGGCCTTGCCTTCAAGGCAGTTTCCCTTGTATTCGTCAATGGGTTTCGCTTTGAGGTCGCCCTGCGGGCGGTAGCGGTAGCCATAGATACGTCCACGTGTACGCAGTTCTTCCATGAACTCCGGAGCAAGGGTTTCGTGCAGCTCCTTGGGAATGTAACGCAAAGCGTTCTTCAACGCCGTAGCAGTCTGAGCTGGGGTAAGAGTGTAGCCACGGTCGGGTGCCCGCCGGATACCTTCGACAAAAGAAGGATAGGAAGGCAATGTTTTACTTAAGGTTATCTCCATGCTATATAAAGATTAAGGTTTTGCAAAATGTCAGCCCACCAGGGTGATATCTGCCGCAATATAGAAAATAATCCCGATATCAGCAATGGAACACCGGTAATATTTATCTTTTAGTCAATAAATCAACCAATACATTTCGCCTGACACGCTCGCTATTTATCACAACGATTCCATTTGATGTTACTCAAACCCTACTTGGATAAATGATTATCCTATATAAAGATAGAGTCCAAAAGAAAATTATCAATTATCTTTGCATCATGACCACCAGTAAGACAACTCCCCAAGAATTATGGGCAAGGCAGCAGATTAGCGGTCCCGATGTGGACTATGATTTGTGGAATAAGAAAAGAACATCTGTTCAAGAGTTCTCACAAATGAGCCAAAGTTGCATTTTTACAGTTGATGTATTTAAAGAGAGATACGATTTTGCATCCGACAGTTTTGCTCATCTTTTCGGATACAATTCCACTTGGATAAAGACAATCAGGCAACAAGGCGATTTGCTGGAAGAAAGAATCCATCCAGATGACAGAATGCAACTCACGGAATGCCAGATTGAGCATGGACAGTTCATCTACTCACTCCCTGCGGAAGAAAGAAATGACTACCGACAAATATTCCAATTCCGCATGTTGAATGCACGGCAGCAGTATGTCAATGTCAGCAGCCGGCAACAAGTCATAGAAACAGACCGGAATGGCAAAGCCTGGATAATCATGGGAGTAATGGACATACTTCCCGACCAGACTCCAATCGAAAGAATCAAGCGGACGGTAGTAAACAGAAAAACAGGAGAGATATTTCCATCATGCACTGTTCCCCCCGGCAAACAATTATCTAACCGGGAAAAAGAAATATTACGGCTCATCCGGCAAGGACTCCTAAGCAAAGAAATCGCCTACCTGCTGGGAATCAGTATCTACACTGTAAACAATCACCGAAAAAACATCCTAAGCAAACTAAATGCCAATAATGTAATGGAAGCAATACATATAGTAGAAAATCCCGGTATCCTCCTTTAGAGTTACGGAAGCCAACCAAGACTGTCCGTCAACGGATTTGTTTTGCGCCACAGCTCAAGCTCGTTATAACTACGGACACCTCCCGTAAAGACAGCATGATAAATTTCTATCCCCGGAATCGTTATACCATCCGGTACATCGAATTTGATTTGCAGTATTGTTTTCCTGATTTCAGGGGTAAGACGCTCCGTAATAGCAGCAGTCACCTTTTCTACAACACCGTCATACCGAGAGCCTTTCCGGATGTGAATCATATCAAATTTCCAAGTATTCTGTTCGCCATCTTTATATAAAGCATGCCACTCCATGCACTCTTCCTCCGTATGAATAAGGTTTCTATATTGTATTTCCTGCAAAGGCAACCGTTCCGCAAGTTCCCGGATGACAGAAAAGCTTTCTCCGACATCTAACCTATCGGTATAAATATGGATATCTACATCCCTGCTTTTCGCCAGCAGGCCGGTTCGGAGCGAACCTACCAAATGAACGGTTGCTCCAATGCGCTCCCATGCCTCAATAATACGGGTATCTTCCAATACTTTCCATGCAGACTGCTGATTCTGCCTTGCAAGCTCATGAATATCCATTTACCTCCACTTTTTTGAATATGCAAAGATATAAAACTTTCAGGTATATAGCTATAAATAGCCATTTCCCTTCCCGATACAATGCACTAATTTTGTGCACTGTCTTATACCTACTTTATCTTTAAACAACAAATAATTATGGTATTCAACCAAACAGAGAAACAAGAAAAAGAATATTTAAAGCAAATAATCAGTCTTCTGAAAAAGGTTATCGGCAACACCGACGCGTCCGTGAAAGACCATATCGAGACCTTGGCAGAATACAAAGACTACATCTGGTCCAATAAAGACATCGATCCGCACGAGATACGCTCCATGCGCGAAAGCATCCTGAACCATTTTGCCCTGGGGGAAAGTGTAATTGACAAGCGTAAACGGCTCACCAAGATACTTTCCGTACCCTACTTCGGACGAATTGATTTTCTGGAAAAGAAAGAAAATAGCAAAGTGATGCCCATCTACATAGGTGTCCATACCTTTTATGACCTGGAAAACCGGACCACCCTTATTCATGACTGGCGAGCACCCGTTTCGAGTATGTTCTATGACCATGAATTAGGAAAGGCATGCTATCAGTCTCCAACGGGAAAGGTTAATGGAGAGATTACCCTAAAACGCCAATACCGAATTCGGGATGGAAGAATGGAATTCATGATTGAAAGTGCCCTGACCGTCCATGACGACATCCTGCAAAAGGAGTTAAGTTCCAATGCTGATGACAAAATGAAAAATATCGTTGCCACTATTCAACGGGAACAGAACCGGATTATCCGCAACGAAAAGACCCATACGCTCATTATTCAAGGAGTGGCCGGCTCCGGGAAAACATCCATCGCTCTACACCGCATAGCCTACCTGCTCTACACCTTTAAAGACAGTATTTCATCAAAAGATATCCTGATTGTTTCCCCAAACAAAGTCTTTTCCAATTACATTTCCAACGTCCTCCCCGAACTTGGGGAAGAAACCGTGCCCGAAACCAGCATGGAACAAATACTCTCCGAAGTGTTGGGGAACAAATACAAGTACCAGACATTCTTCGGGCTGGTGAATGAACTGTTAGAGAAGTCATCCCCAAGCCTCATCGATAGAATAGCCTATAAAGCCTCTTTCGGTTTCATTTCAGAACTTGACAAGTTTATTCTCTATATGGAGAACACCTATTTCAAGGCAGTAGACGTGAAACTGACCAAATATATCACCGTACCAGCCCCGTTTATTGAAGAACAGTTCTTACGTTTCAACCGTTATCCTGTACGCCGACGATTTGAAGCTATGGCAGATTATATTATAGAAATGTTGAAAATACAATATGCCTTTACGGCAACCACTGCCAACAGAAACCTCCTGAAGAAAAAAATCAGGCTAATGTTTGCAGGCAATAATGACATCCAGGTCTACAAGGATTTCTTTAAATGGACAGGCAACCCCGAAATGTTCAAAATGCAAAAGAACCACGCACTCGAATTCTCAGACCTGGCACCACTGGCATACCTGCACTTGGCATTGGAGGGAAACGGGAACCAGCCATGCAGAGTCAAACATCTGCTCATAGATGAGATGCAGGACTATTCGCCCATACAATACAAGGTGATACAGAAACTCTTTCCATGCCGGAAAACAGTGTTGGGCGATGCAGGACAGTCTGTGAATCCTTATGGCTCATCCACGGCAGGAACTATTCAGAAGTCACTTGCAGCAAGTGAAGTCATGAAATTGTGCAAGAGTTATCGTTCCACCTTCGAGATTACGGATTTTGCACAAAGGATTCATCCTAATGCAGAACAGGAACCGGTCGCCCGGCATGGAGAAAAGCCACAAATCCTGCAGTTCGACAGTGCTGAAGAAGAACTGTCCGGCATTATGGGGCTAATCTCCACTTACCGGAAATCCGGATATAAGTCTCTTGGCATCATATGCAAGACGGAGCAGCAAGCCAAGAAGATGGCAGACATACTGAAATCATATGCCAATGATATCAGTTTCCTGTCAAGTCAAAGTTCCGCCTTTGCGCAAGGCATCGTCATCACCTCCGCCCACATGGCAAAAGGACTTGAATTCGACGAAGTCATTATTCCACAGACGGATGACAAAAATTACCGTTCGGAGATTGACAAGAGCATGCTTTATGTCGCTGTAACCAGAGCCATGCACCGCCTAACCCTGACATACCACGAAGCAAGACCGACAAAATTGACACATCTGTCTTATGCTGAAATAGGTAGACACATTAACAAACAAATAAAATTTATACCTAT
>CAJJYX010000067.1 GCA_905197435.1 uncultured Bacteroides sp. | reverse complement strand
GACTCACCGCGCGGACAAATTCTCAATCAGCGCATATCTGTGCAATCACTTTGACGACTTCTCTGCCATGGGCAAACAAAACGGTTGGGACGGTTTATGGGGACTCGAAATGAGTTTCAACAACTTCAATCCTATCAACGCCGTTGTCCTTGAGTTTTTACAGACAACCAACATGAGCGGTCCGCTGCATGGCTTGCACGAACCGGAGGAAGGACCTGTACACAAGACCGGAGGTTCCGACAACTATTACAACAACGGCCTTTATCCCGGCTGGGCGCATTGGGGCATGATGATAGCCAACCCGTTGATTGCTTCGCCCATTTACAATGAGGACGGCAACATGACTTTCAAATACAACCGCGTAAAAGCGCTGCACGTCGGTTGGGGCGGACAGATAAGTCCGGAGTGGAGCTATATCGCCAAAATGAGCCACAACAGGACATGGGGAACTCCCGGTGCTCCTACACTGGACATTATGGAGAACTTTTCAGCATACGCTTCGTTCTCTTATTCTCCCGAAAGATGGAAAGGGTGGAACTTCAATGCATCTCTCGCACTGGACATGGGAGAGATCTACGGAGATAATTTCGGTTTTCAATTAAAGATACATAAATCATTCTAAAGCAATGAACTACATACAAACAGAAATTGAGGGCGTATGGATCATCGAACCGAAAGTGTTCAATGACGCACGCGGCTACTTCATGGAAGCATTTAAAGAAGGAGAATTTCGTGCCAACATCGGTAATGTGCATTTTGTGCAGGACAACGAATCGAAATCGTCTTTCGGCGTACTGCGCGGACTGCATTACCAAAAAGGCGAATATAGCCAGGCTAAATTAGTACGTGTCATAAAAGGTAAGGTGCTGGACGTTGCAGTCGACTTGCGCCAGTCTTCCCCTACATTCGGCAAGTACGTCAGCGTAGAGTTGAGCGAAGAGAACAAACGGCAGTTCTTCATCCCCCGCGGCTTTGCCCATGGCTTTTTGGTTTTGAGCGAAGAAGCAATCTTCACTTATAAAGTGGATAACGGCTATGCCCCTCAGGCAGAAGCATCCATCCGCTTCAATGACGAGACCGTAGGCATTGACTGGCCGGTTGCCGAAGAACATTTACTATTATCTCCTAAAGATAAAGCTGCTCCTCTTTTTAAGGATGCAGTATATTTTGAATAAAGAGTATGAAGATAGCTATTGTCGGTACAGGATATGTCGGTCTGGTGACTGGAACCTGTTTTGCAGAAATTGGTGTCAACGTTATTTGCGTAGACACGAACAGTGAAAAGATAGAGTCACTGAAAAAGGGTGTCATCCCCATCTATGAAAATGGACTGGAGGAAATGGTCAACCGGAATGTGAAGGCCGGACGCCTGCAATTCACCACTTCTCTGGAGAATTGCCTGAATGAGGTGGAAGTGGTATTCAGTGCCGTGGGGACACCCCCCGACGAGGATGGCAGCGCCGACCTGAGCTATGTGCTGGAAGTTGCCCGCACCATCGGACGTAATATGCAGAAGTATGTGCTGGTGGTAACCAAAAGCACCGTTCCCGTAGGCACTGCCAGGAGAGTGCGGGCTGCCATCCAGGAGGAGCTTGACAAGAGAGGGGTGAATTTTGAATTCGATGTCGCTTCGAACCCCGAATTCCTGAAGGAAGGCAATGCCATCAACGACTTCATGAGCCCCGACCGTGTGGTGGTAGGAGTGGAGTCCGAACGTGCCAAGAAGATAATGAGCAAACTCTACAAACCGTTCCTGCTGAATAATTTCCGTGTCATCTTCATGGACATTCCTTCTGCCGAAATGACCAAGTATGCAGCCAACTCCATGCTTGCCACCCGTATCAGCTTCATGAACGACATTGCCAATTTGTGCGAATTGGTGGGAGCGGATGTAAACATGGTGCGCAGCGGCATCGGCTCGGATACCCGCATCGGACGTAAATTCCTCTATCCGGGGATAGGTTACGGCGGCTCATGCTTTCCCAAGGACGTAAAGGCACTGATAAAGACGGCCGAACTGAATGGCTATGACATGCGTGTGCTCCATGCAGTGGAAGAGGTGAACGAGAAACAGAAGAGCATCTTGTTTGAGAAGCTGCAGAAGCATTTCAATAATGACTTAAAGGGAAAGACCATCGCCGTTTGGGGGCTTGCCTTTAAGCCCGAAACGGATGACATGCGCGAAGCGCCGGCTCTGGTATTGGTTGACAAGCTGCTGAAGGCGGGTTGCAAGGTGCGCGCCTACGATCCGGCTGCCATGAACGAATGCCGCCGCCGCATAGGGGAGAGCATTTATTATGCAACAGACATGTATGATGCCGCACTGGATGCAGATGCGCTGATGCTGGTGACTGAATGGAAAGAATTCCGCCTGCCTTCATGGGCGGTCATCAAGAAGACCATGGGGCAGCCGCTGGTTCTGGACGGGCGTAACATTTACGACAAGAAGGATATGGAAGAGCAAGGCTTCACATATCATTGCATCGGAAAATGAAGTTGCAGAAAAAAGAAATGAACAAAAGGATATTTATGACAATAAAAGAAAGTGCGATTCTCATTGTACTCATTGTCTCATTGGCATCATGCGGCAACAGGCAAGGCGGAGAAGCTTCTGCAAAGGAAGACCTTACTGCTAAACAACTGCTGCAAGGCATCTGGGTGGACGATGAAACGGATATGCCGTTGATGCGCATCGAGGGGGATACGATGTACTACACCAACCCGCAAAGCGCTCCCGTATCTTTCAAGGTCGTTCGCGATACAATCTACGTATACAGTAATGAGCCGGTGGCCTACAAGATAGACCGGCAAACGGAATACAGTTTCTGGTTCCACTTGCCGGCCGACGAAGTGATCAGGCTCCACAAATCGGAGAATGAGGAAGACTCCCTGGCTTTCGCCAACCGTGAGGTAGAGGTCATTTCCACCACTCCGGAAGTGATAAAGAAGGATAGCGTCGTGACATACAAGGACACAAGGTATAGGGGATATGTGTATATCAATCCCTCGAGGATGAAGGTTTTCAAGACCTCTTACTCTGAAAATGGAATCGGCGTGGACAATGTGTATTATGATAATGTGATACACATCTGTGTATACGAAGGGAAGAAAATGCTTTATGGCCAAGACATTACCAAGAAGATGTTCGCCGATATATTCCCTGCCGAAGTGCTGAACCAGACCATTCTGGCCGATATGGACTTCATGGGCGTGGATGGCAAGGGATATCATTACCAGGCAACCCTCGGCATACCCGAAAGTTCCGTATACAATCTGGTAAACATGGTCATTGGTTTTGACAATAAGATGAACATAAAAAAAGCGGAGTAATCCGCTTTTTTCTTATTTCTTCTCGCCGCTGTTCTTCGGGCGCTTAGGCCTGGGCTTACCGTCTTTGTTGTTGCGGCTGTTATTCCTGTTTCCTCCCGGTTTGCGTCCGTTGCTGTGGCCGTCCCGTCTTCCTCCGTCAAATGTTCTCGGCTTGTATTCGGGTGCTTCGCCCAGTTCTTCGGGGACCGGTATCTTATAGATGTCCTTGTCCAGAAACTTTTCGATATTCCTAAAGTAGCCCTGTTCCTTCTCGGAAATGAAAGTGATGGCTACACCGTCATTGTTGGCACGTGCCGTACGTCCGATGCGATGCACATAATCTTCACTGTCGCGGGGAACGTCATAGTTTATCACCAGACGGATGTCGTCGATATCGATGCCTCTCGCAACAATATCCGTGGCAACCAGGATGTTGATGCGCCCGGCCTTGAACTCGTACATCACCTCTTCGCGTTTCGCCTGCTCCAAATCGGAGTGCATTTCACCGACATTCAGCTTCATCTGCTTCAAGGCTTTGGTCACTTCCTTCACCTTCAGCTTGGAAGAAGCGAAGATGATGACGCGTTCCGGTGTCTCTTCGGAGAACAGGCTGCGGATAATTCCCAATTTCTGGTTCTCATAGCAGACATAGGCAGCCTGTATAATCTTTTCCGCCGGTTTGGAAACCGCCAGTTTCACTTCGGCAGGATTGTTCAGGATGTTGCCGGCCAACTGTTGTATCTTGGCAGGCATGGTGGCAGAGAACATAATGGTTTGCCGTTCTTTGGGAAGGTATTTCACAATCTGCATGATGTCGTCATAGAATCCCATATCCAGCATCCGGTCTGCTTCATCCAAAATGAAATAAGAGACGCGGGAAAGGTCTACATAGCCAAGGCTGAGGTGGGCTATCAAACGTCCCGGGGTGGCAATGACGACATCAGCACCCAGGGTCAGCCCTCTTTTCTGCTGTTCGAACTGTATTCCGTCACTACCCCCATATACGGCTACGCTGGAGACCGGCATGAAGTAGGAGAACCCTTCCATCTGTTGGTCTATCTGCTGCGCCAATTCGCGGGTGGGGGCCATGACAATACAGTTGATGGCATCGGCAGGGTATCCGCCCTCTGAAAGCTTATTCAATACGGGCAACAGATATGCAGCGGTTTTTCCCGTTCCGGTTTGCGCCACCGCTATTAGGTCTCGACCTTCGAGTATGACGGGAATTGATTTTTCTTGTATGGGGGTGCACTCCTCAAAGCGCATGGCATCCAGTGCCTCCAGCACATTACCATTCAAATGTAGTTCTGAAAACTTCATGTATCTCTTTTAAATTAGAGCACAAAGATAGGAAAAAGAGTTCTAATATAGGCTCTTGCAGTGAAAAAAGTAAGTTTCCGGGATGATAATTCATCCCGAAAACTTACAAAATTATTTCGAGAGCTGATTTTCAGCGGGGAATATCGATGTATGAATCCTTGAACCCCAAGAAATAAAGCACACCATCCAAGCCGATGGTATTGATGGACTGCTTGGCATTGGCAACTACTTTGGGCTTGGCATGGAAAGCTATTCCCAGGCCGGCTATTCCCAGCATGGGCAGGTCGTTGGCACCGTCGCCCACGGCAATAGTCTGTGCAATGTCCACTTTCTCCACCTGGGCTATCAAGCGCAGCAGTTCCGCCTTACGCTTGCCGTCGACCACATCACCGAGATAGCGGCCGGTCAGGTTGCCGTCTTTTATTTCCAGCTCATTGGCATATACATAGTCTATGCCATACTTCTTCTGGAGGTATTGTCCGAAGTAGGTAAACCCTCCCGAAAGAATGGCTATCTTATAACCATACTTCTTCAAAACATACATCAGGCGGTCCACACCCTCCGTGATGGGAAGATTTTCTGCAATCTCCTGCATGACGGACTCATCCAACCCCTTCAGCAAGGCCACTCTCTCCCGGAAGCTCTCGGTGAAATCTATCTCGCCGCGCATGGCACGTTCGGTAATGGCCTTTACTTGGTCGCCCACGCCTGCACGCATCGCCAGTTCGTCAATCACCTCTGTCTCAATCAGTGTAGAGTCCATATCAAAGCAAATGAGGCGGCGCATCCGGCGGTACATATTGTCCAACTGGAAGGAGAAATCCATTTCCAGCTCGGTTGCCAGTTTCATCAGCTGTGCCTGCATGGCGATGCGGTCCTTCGGGGTGCCGCGAACGGAGAACTCGATGCACGCCCGTGTACGTGATTCGCATTCGTCCAGCGGGATACGTCCTGTGAGGCGTTTGATGGCATCAATATTCATCCCTTGTTCTGCCAGGATACGGGTGGCGGCGGATATCTGGCGGGCAGACAACTTACGTCCCAACAGGGTAAGGATATAACGGTTCTTGCCCTGCATGTTTACCCAGTCTTCGTATTCCTTGGCAGTAATGGGGTAGAAGCGGACAGACACTCCCAAGGAGGAAGCCTTGAATAGCAGTTCTTTCATGATGAACCCCGAGTGTTGTTCTTCTGTCTTGCACAAAATGCCCAATGAAAGGGTATTGTGAATGTCTGCCTGGCCGATATCCAGAATGGTGGCATCGTATTTGGCCAGGATTTCCGTCACGGAGGCTGTCAGTCCCGGACGGTCTTCACCCGTAATGCGTATCAGGATGAGTTCAGTGTTCAATGGTTGCATAAGTCATCTTTTTGAGAGAATAATAGGCTACAAAAGTAAGGAAAAATCCCGCTATTTATGCTAAATAACATAAAAATATGCCTCTAAAAAGTGAGAAAAATGCTTGTTTATTTGGAAGTTTGTTTAAGAATTACTTACCTTTGCACCCGATTTCATAATTAAAGGCTTTGAATATCAATGGTTTTCCATCGGTTTCAGGCTTTGAAAAGACGATGTTCCGGGAAGAAATCACTGTTGAAGGACAGGCCCGGATAGTATTAACCAAAACCGTGCCGCATGAAATATGCAAAATGGATTTTTGTTGTATTACTAATAAGTTCCTTGACTTCTTTTGTAGAAAAAGACAAACCTACCGGAGGTTTGAATGTGGGTGACATGGCCCCGGATTTCAAAATCCAATCCATGTCGGCAGAGCAATCCCCAACCGACCTTTCCAATCTGAAAGGAAAGTATGTGTTGCTCAGCTTTTGGGCAAGTTACGACGCGCAATCCCGGATGCAGAACGCAAGTTTGAGCAATGCGCTCCGCTCTACTGCCCGCAATAATGTGAAGATGGTTTCAGTTTCATTCGATGAGTATCAGTCAATCTTTGAAGAAACCATCCGTAAGGACCAAATAGTTACGCCCACTTGTTTCGTGGAAACTAAAGGCGAGTATTCCGGCCTCTTCAAGAAGTATCGCTTAGGCCGCGGATTTACTAACTATTTACTGGATGATAATGGTGTAATTATTGCCAAAAACATCTCTGCTGCAGAACTTTCCGCTTACTTGAATTAAGCTTGCCGATGCCCGGTGCATACAGCTCGGCTTAAAGAACCTGTAAGATGAAAGTGAGGTGTTCCCCGGAAATCAGTATCTCTTTTCCGGTAAAAGGGGAACAGAACAAAAGAGGAAAATGAATACAACAAAAAGCCCCTCCCGCGCTTGCACAATGCAAGGGCAGGAGGGGCTTCTTATTATATAATGAAATCCGCGGAAGCATTTCCCGAATAATACCTAAACATTTGTTATTCCATAGTTTAGGTTTGGCTTGCTAAAGCAGAGGTTTAGAACTCTTATTTAGGTGCCTTCCTATATAAATAGAATGCAATGAAAGCGTATAGTATATTCGGTATCCACACGGCAATGACCGGAGGCATGTTGCCATTCACGGCAAATGTGGAGGCAATGGTCTGAAACAGGATATAAGAGAAACTCAATGCCAATCCCACACCCAAATGCAGTCCCATCCCGCCTTTTGTTTTCTTGGAAGACAAAGACACCCCGATCAGCGTCAGTATAAAGGAGGCGAACGACATGGCAATGCGTTTGTGGTATTCTATCTCAAACTCCTTGATGTTGGCAAAACCACGTTGTCGCTGCCTGCTGATATACTCGCTCAACTGAGGGCTGGTCAACATCTCCTGCTGGTTCTTCATTATCAGGAAGTCGGCAGGCTCCATGAACAGAGTGGTGTCTATGAGGTCGCCTTTGGTGATGCTTTCCTTCATGCCGTCCATCTGGCGAATCATATAATCCTTGATTTTCCACTTGTGCACGGCTGTCGTGTCGTAGGTAATGGAGCGGGCGGTGAGGTGGGAGACCAGTTGCTTGTCGTTGAACTTGTCCAAGGAAAAACGGTAACCCGTCTTGCTGTAGTCTTCAAAACGCTCAATGTAGGCAATCACCCCCGAATCCACTTCCAACTGAATGTTTCGTGCTGTATTAGCCTTACGGGATTTGTAGTACTTGTCCTCAAAATTGATACGCGTCACACTGCCTTTGGGAATGACATAGGAACCGAGGCAAAACGTCGCTACCGCAATGATTGCCGCAGATACCATATAGGGACGCAGCATACGCTTGAAGCTCATTCCCGTAGAGAACATGGCAATGATTTCCGAGTTCTCCGCCAGCTTGGAAGTGAAGAAGATTACCGCGATAAACACGAACAGCGGGCTGAACAGATTGGCAAAGTAGGGGATGAAGTTCAAGTAATAATCAAAGATAATGGCCTTCCACGGCGCTTCATGAGACATGAAACGGTCCATCTTCTCATTGAAGTCGAACACCACCGCAATGGAGATAATCAATGCAATGGCAAAGACGTATGTCCCCAGAAACTTCTTGATGATGTACCAGTCCAGCCGCTTCAGGAATTTACCTTTCGGCAGCTTTATATTCTCCCATATCCTCCAGTTCATTTTTCTCATAATCTTGTCGATACGCGTTTCACCATCATAGGTTTCCATGTAGCGAAGTCGCCTGCGATGATATGCTTGCGTGCTTCACCCACCAGCCATAAGTAGAAAGCCAGGTTGTGGATAGATGCTATCTGCATGGCAAGCAACTCTTGTGCATGAAACAGATGGCGCAAGTAGGCCTTGCTGTACATGGTATCCACGTAGGAGGCGCCATCCGCTTCGATGGGAGAGAAGTCCATTTCCCATTTCTTGTTACGCATGTTCATGATGCCGTCTTTGGTAAACAGCATGCCGTTGCGCCCGTTTCGGGTAGGCATCACGCAGTCGAACATATCGACACCGCGTTCAATGCCTTCCAGGATGTTTACCGGTGTTCCGACTCCCATCAGGTATCGCGGCTTGTCTTTGGGAAGAATCCCGTTCACCAGTTCAATCATCTCGTACATCTTGTCTACGGGTTCGCCCACAGCCAGACCGCCGATAGCATTGCCGTCGGCCCCTTTGGAAGCAACGAATTCGGCAGATTGCGTACGAAGGTCCCGATAGACGCACCCTTGCACAATGGGAAACAGGGATTGCCGATAGCCATACTTCGGTTCCGTCTCATTGAAACGCTTGATGCAGCGGTCCAGCCAGCGGTGTGTCAACCCCAATGATTTCTTGGCATATTCGTAATCCGAATCTCCCGGAGGACATTCATCAAAGGCCATCATGATGTCTGCACCGATGGTACGTTCTATATCCATCACTTTCTCCGGTGTGAAAACATGCTTGCTGCCGTCGATATGCGAACGGAATTCCGCACCTTCTTCACGCAACTTGCGGATGCCCGACAACGAGAATACCTGAAAGCCGCCACTGTCTGTCAGCATAGGACGGTCAAAGCCGTTGAACTTATGCAGTCCGCCGGCTTTCTCTATCACTTCCAATCCCGGACGTAGATAAAGATGGTAGGTGTTACCCAATATTATCTGTGCCTTTATGTCCTCTTTCAGTTCGGGCAGATGCACGCCTTTCACTGTTCCCACCGTACCTACCGGCATAAAGATAGGTGTCTCAATCTGCCCGTGGTCGGTAGTAATCAGTCCGGCACGTGCATTGGTCTTGCTGTCTGTATATTGTAACTCGAATGTCATTCTTCTTTCTTTTCAGTCTTTTCTTTCTTTACGGACAAGTCGATGGCATCGGCTACTTTTTCATCAGTCAGCGCAATGGCAAACACCTCCTTTACATCTTTTACATAATGGAAAGTCAGTCCTTTCAGATATATGTCCTGTATCTCTTCTATATTCTTGCGATTCTCGTCACTCAAGATAATCTCCTTGATTCCGGCGCGTTTGGCAGCCAGTATCTTCTCCTTTATGCCTCCTACCGGAAGCACTTTGCCGCGGAGTGTTATCTCTCCCGTCATGGCAAGATTAGCCTTCACTTTCTTTTGGGTGAGGGCCGAAGCGAGGGACGTGGCCATCGTGATGCCGGCAGAAGGACCGTCTTTCGGAATGGCGCCTTCGGGCACATGGATATGGATGTTCCAGTTGTCGAAAATCTCTTCGTCAAGATTCAGCAGGGAGGCATGCGCCTTGATGTATTCCAGTGCCAGCATGGCCGACTCTTTCATTACATCCCCCAGGTTGCCGGTCAACGTCAGACGTCCGCCCTTTCCACGGCTCAGGCTGGTTTCCACGAAGAGTATTTCGCCACCTACGGCGGTCCATGCCAGACCGGTAACCACACCTGCGTACTCATTGCCCTGATATTTGTCACGGGTATATTCGGGTGTCCCCAGGAATTCGTACAAATCCCCCGGCTTTATTTCGGTCTTTGCAAAATAACCGTCCGTTGCATATTGACGTGCCGATTTACGGAGTATCTTTCCGATTTTCTTTTCCAGCTCACGCACACCGCTCTCACGGGTATAATTCTCGATGATGGCCTCCAGCGTGTTCTTCGGAATCTTGATATCATTCTTTTTCATACCGTTTGCTTCCAGCTCCTTCGGAACCAGGTGGCGGCGGGCAATCTCAATTTTTTCTTCCGTGATATAGCCGCTTACTTCAATCAGCTCCATGCGGTCCAATAACGGTCCGGGTATGGTATTCAGGTTATTGGCCGTAGCGATGAACATCACTTTGGACAAATCATAGTCCACATCCAGGAAGTTGTCATGGAATGCAGTGTTCTGTTCCGGGTCGAGCACTTCGAGAAGGGCAGAGGAGGGGTCTCCCTGGCGGTCGGCGCTTACCTTGTCTATTTCATCCAAGATAAATACCGGATTGGAAGAGCCTGCCTTTATCAGATTCTTGATAATCCGTCCCGGCATGGCACCTATATACGTCTTGCGGTGACCGCGAATCTCTGCTTCATCATGCACGCCTCCCAAAGACATACGGATATACTTACGCTTCAAGGCAGCCGCGATGGAACGCCCCAAAGAGGTTTTCCCCACACCCGGAGGGCCATACAGGCAGATGATGGGAGATTTCATATCACCCTTCAGCTTCAATACGGCGAGATGTTCCAAAATGCGTTCCTTCACTTTTTCCAAACCATAATGGTCCTTGTTCAGTGTCTTTTCCGCATTGGCAAGGTTCAGGTTATCCGTAGTGTAAATGCCCCACGGCAGGCTGAGCATTGTCTGCAGGTAGTTCAGTTGCACACTGTAGTCGGGAGACTGGGGATGGGTACGTTCCAACTTATCCACCTCTTTCAGGAAAGTGGCTTTCACCTCCTCATTCCATTTGATGGTCTCTGCTTTTTTGCGCATTTCCTCTATCTCCTGCTCCTGACCGCCACCACCCAGTTCGTCTTGAATGGTTTTAATCTGCTGTTGCAGGAAATACTCACGTTGCTGCTGGTCTATATCCTCACGTGCACGCATTTGGATAGACTCTTTGATTTCGGCAAGCTGGACTTCACGGTTCAGAATCTCGAGCAGGCGGTAAGTACGCGCCCGTAAAGAGTCTATGCAGAGCAATTCTATCTTTTCATCTTTCTTTAACGGCAGGTTCGTACAGATAAAATCTACCAAAAACATCGGGTTGGTAATGTTCTTGATGGCAAAAGCCGAATCCTGCGGGAACATATCGGATGATTTGATGTAGCGTACAGTCAAGTCCTTGCACGCCTCCACCAATGCATGGAATTCCTTGTCGTTCTTGTCCGGAAGTTCTTCATTCAGTGTAGCTATCCGTCCCTTCAGGTAAGGAGTCGTATCCGTAATTTCCTTCAGCTCCATGCGCTTGGAGCCTTGCAGGATGACGGTAGTCGTCTGGTCCGGCATTTCAAGCACGCGCACTATCTTGGCAACAGTACCGATGGTATGCAAATCCTCAAGCAGAGGGGTTTCTGTTTCAGCTACTTTCTGGCATACAACAGCTATATAAGAATTTTTCTTTTCTGCTTCACGCACCAATTTGAGGGAAGACTTTCTTCCAACAGATACCGGCATAAACACCCCGGGGAACAATACCATATTTCGGAGAGGCAATATCGGTAATATCTCTTCTACCTCAATGTCCATCAATTGTTCCTCATTCCCCTCAAAATCAGCAATTACAGAGAAAGCGTTTCCGTTTCTATCTTCGACATCACTCAGGTAATTTCTTTTCTTCATTTCTTTCTTTTTAGTTTATGTCATATTGGCAGGCCAATAAAGCGCCTGCAAAGTTAAGCTATTTCTTCATAAATAGATGTTCTTCATCCTTTAAAAAGACAAAAACAGTGCCAATTTTGTGACAAATATGCAGGCTTTGATTATTTTTGAGCCCATTTAAAGAAGATAAACATGTCAAATTCGTCATTTAAGTTCAAACAATTTACCATATTTCATGATAAATGCGCCATGAAGGTAGGCACGGACGGTGTACTTCTTGGAGCATGGGCACCGGCAGAAGGAGCTGAACGTATACTGGATGTAGGAACCGGTACAGGATTAATAGCCTTGCAGTTAGCACAAAGAAACCGGCATGCCCGGATTACCGCAATAGAGATAGATGCGGCTGCGGCCGGGCAAGCTGCAGAAAATGTGTCCCACTCTCCGTGGGCTGATAGGATAGAAGTCGTGTGTCATGATTTCCGAGATTATCATCCGGAAAACAGATTTGACCTCATTGTTTCCAATCCGCCTTATTTTATTGATGCACTGAAATGTCCTGATGAACAAAGGTGTACGGCACGGCATACGGGAAATTTAAATTACGACTTGCTGTTCCGCCGTTCGGCGTCTCTGCTCGAAGAGCAAGGAGCCGTGAGCATCATTATTCCGGCGGAAGCAGAAAAAACGGTCGTTGATGCTGCATGGAATCATAAACTTTTCCCGTCACACCGCGTACAAGTTTTCACCAAACCCGGAAAACCATGCCGTCGGGTACTGCTGGCCTTTGGCTTTGGAGCAAAAGAGTGTAGAGAAGAGAAACTTTGTATTGAGGTGAATCACAATGAGTTTACCCCTGAATATATAGCTTTGACAAAGGATTTCTATCTGAAAATGTAATTTTAATTGCATAAAACCTTCCGAAATATTTGGTTGGTATCAGAATTGTTTTTACCTTTGCACTCGCTTTTCAGGAGTAAAGCATTCGGGGTGTAGCGCAGTCCGGTTAGCGCACCTGCTTTGGGAGCAGGGGGTCGTGGGTTCGAATCCCGCTACCCCGACTTGATTAAATAAGTTGCTGATTTTCAGTAACTTATTTTTGTATATGGAAGCGTCCAACAAGAATAACTGTATATTACTGTCTATTTAACTGTCTATTGAGTTAGTAAATCGTCACCCTTAACACTCAAAAAAACAGTAACAATGGCAAGAAAGAAATCAGTATTGATTCTGCCCAAGTTAAAAGATTGTGGCGGAGATCTAACAAAGAAATGGTATGTGGAATATGCCTTGAGAGACCCACAGACTGGGGAGTTGAAGCGGTTCCGGCATTATGAAGGCTTTGCGGAACTGGCAACGGAAAGTGCCAGACGCGCCCATGCCGAGAACGTGATATCTACAATCAAAAACAAACTCAACAGTGGAGAAGACCCATTCACTAAGAACCAGGTGACCTATCAAGATGAACTTATGTATCAAGCGTTGGCCAACAGATGGGGAAATGCCAGCAAGGGGGCCGTCGGCATCAGAGTATACATCTCGGAATTTCTCCAGTTGAAAAAAGCCGAACTTGCGCATTCCTCCTATCAAACCTACCGCTCCAAATTGCGGATCTTCTGCGAATGGGTGGAAGCGGGCTGCCTGGCAAACAAAAACGTGCGTGCGATTTCAGAAGAGCATATACACAGGTTCTTTTATAACATAGTAGAGACCGGACATGTCAGCCGCAGGACAATTCTGAAATACAAGCAGCTATTGCATACTTTTTTCGACTACCTGCTGCGCAAAAGACTTGTTGTGGCCAATCCGGTAACCAACATACCAAAGCTTGGCGAGAAAAGGGATGAAGCGGCAAGCCCGATTCCGGACAAGATCCGGAATATACTGACTGACTATATGAAAGAACACGATCCGCAACTGCTGCTGTTGTGCCAGCTTGAATACTATTGCGCAATTCGTCCGAAAGAATGCCTGTACCTGCAGATACGTGACATCAACCTGGAAACTGCATCCATTACTGTTCGCCAGGATATCAGCAAGAACGGACTGACAGAAACAGTCAATATGCCAAGACAGCTTTATGAAGTTCTTGATGACCTATTAAAGATAGGTAACTACCCGGAAGACTGGTATCTATTCTCCCGAGACGGCCTGCCAGGAAAATATAGGCTTGGGAAAAACACTTTCAGATATAGATTTGATAGGATCAGGGATAAACTCGGATTGAGCAAAAGATATAAGCTTTACAGTTTCAAACATACCGGTGGAGTAAAGCTGGTCAATGCAGGGGTCAATACATGGGAAATCCAGAAGCACTTCAGGCATAAATCGATTGCTACGACAGAGAGGTATTTGCAAAAAAGATTCGGAGTCCAAAGCTCCCTGATACGAGAAGACTTCCCCGATATGTAGATAATTAATAATGTAGGAGGCCAATATTAGCCTCCTACGTTCCTACAGTCCTACATCTTTTATAATGGAAGAAAATACGCGTGATAACAAAAATAATTCATGCAACAGTTGTACATAACAATATTATTATGTATATTTGTAGTGTCATAAGAAAACAGATTATTAACCCTTAAAAAACAAGTAATGACAGATGAAGAACTAAAAAAAGAAATTGAGAAAGTCAAACAGAAGATTGCCGATTACACAAGAATCGCCCCACTGCTGGGTATTACGCCTGAAGAAAGGGAAAAACAAATAAATCTGATGTTAGACGACCTTAGCAAGCTGCTAAAGGGAAAAAAGTAAAAACAACCGGATGCCCCTCAGTGGGCATCCTAAAAACATTATCCTATGAGAAGAGTACAAGATATTTTAGCAGAAATGAAGCCGCTGATGGGTTCTTCGGATGCAGAAGAGCGAAAAAAACTCAATGTATTGGAAGAGGAATTGAAAGCCAATCAACTGACCGCCGAGGACAAGGCGGCAGCTAAAGTATGGTATGAAGAAGGATTAGGGGAAATAGAGGAAAACATCGGTCACATAGAACATGAACTGAAAATCAGAGACCAACTGAAAGAAGTTGCAGACATTCTTCCCCTTTCCTACATTGCCAAAAACTATTTTGGCAAAAGTGCGGCATGGTTATACCAGCGTATCAACGGCAATAAGGTACGTGGTAAGGTCTACACTTTGAATCGTGAAGAAGTAGTAACATTCAACCGGGCTCTGAAGGAAATCGGAAATAAAATTAGCTCGCTGTCTATTACAAGTTAATAGCTGTTTCTTATGACAACCTATCCCCGGCATTCGAGCATGCTGGGGATTTTTGTTTACCACATAACCAAGTTATAACTTACTCCACCACCGACATAAAAACCTCCCGGATACCCATACCCGGCCTGCAGTCCCAATCCCCAACGCTTTTTCTTCTGCTTGACGGTCACCGGATGCTCCTCATCCGAGTTCTGGAGCAGGTAGTTCATGATATATAAGAGTTTCAGCTTCTGAAATGAAGACCTTGCCATAGATCCGATT
>CAJJYX010000066.1 GCA_905197435.1 uncultured Bacteroides sp. | reverse complement strand
TTGATAAAGTTTGGGCAGACTCTGACCGTGACTACTGGATGACGGCACAGGAAGCCAAAGAGTATGGTATGGTAGATGAAGTGTTGATTAAAAAATAAATATGGCAGATTCAAGAAAGAATAAAAACAGATGCAGCTTTTGCGGTCGCTCCGAGGATGAAGTCGGATTCCTCATAACAGGGATAAACGGCTATATCTGCGACAGTTGTGCTACCCAGGCATACGAGATTACTCAGGAGGCCATGGGGGCCGGCAAGAAAGGGAGTGCCACGAAACTGAATCTGAAAGAGCTTCCTAAACCGGTAGATATAAAGAACTTCCTCGACCAATATGTCATTGGTCAGGATGATGCCAAGCGCTTCCTGTCTGTATCGGTGTACAACCACTACAAACGCTTGCTCCAGAAGGATGGCGGTGATGATGTGGAGATTGAAAAATCAAACATTATCATGGTGGGCAGCACCGGTACGGGAAAGACATTGCTGGCACGCACTATCGCCAAGTTGTTGCATGTCCCTTTCACCATTGTGGATGCAACGGTGCTGACAGAGGCCGGTTATGTGGGTGAGGACATCGAAAGCATTCTGACACGTCTGCTCCAGGTGGCTGATTATAACGTGGCCGAGGCAGAACAAGGCATTGTGTTTATTGATGAAATAGACAAAATAGCCCGTAAGGGCGACAATCCTTCCATTACCCGCGATGTGAGTGGTGAAGGCGTGCAGCAGGGCTTGCTGAAATTGCTGGAAGGTTCTGTGGTGAATGTGCCTCCCCAGGGTGGCCGTAAGCATCCCGACCAGAAGATGATTCCGGTCAACACCAAGAATATCCTGTTTATCTGCGGTGGAGCTTTCGATGGCATTGAAAAGAAGATTGCCCAGAGGCTGAATACGCACGTTGTCGGGTATAGCGCCGTACGTAATACGGCCGCCATCGACAAAAGCAACCTGATGCAGTACATTGCCCCGCAGGATTTGAAGTCGTTCGGACTGATTCCCGAGATTATCGGCCGTCTTCCTGTACTGACTTATCTGAATCCCTTGGACCGTGCGGCATTGCGCTCCATTCTTACGGAACCGAAAAATTCCATCATCAAGCAATACGTCAAACTGTTTGAGATGGACAATGTAAAGCTGACTTTTGAGGATGCTGTATTTGAATATATCGTGGATAAGGCGGTGGAATACAAGTTGGGGGCCCGTGGTTTGCGTTCCATTGTGGAGACAATTATGATGGATGCCATGTTTGAAATCCCGTCAGAGCAGAAGGAAAATTTTGTCGTGACGCTGGACTACGCCAAGCACCAACTCGAAAAGGCAAATATAGCACGATTGCAAAGTTCTTAAAAATCAGATGGTAATACAGGGTAAAACCGGCTATTTTGCTTTTTATTGAAAAATATTCGATGGATTATGCTTGAAATTTAAGAAGTTGTTTATAACTTTGTTAGGGTTCTTTGTAAAAACATGACGAAGCCCACTACTAAAAGTTAACTCAATAAACAACAACCTAATGAATCATGGCAGGGAAGAAGATTAATTTGACAGACCAGCTGAAGAAATACTTCGGGTTCGATACTTTTAAAGGAAATCAGGAAGCAATCATAGAGAATTTGTTGGCGGGCAATGATACATTCGTGTTGATGCCTACCGGCGGTGGAAAATCTTTATGCTATCAGTTGCCTTCTTTATTGATGGAGGGTACGGGTATTGTGATATCTCCTTTGATTGCCTTGATGAAGAATCAAGTTGATGCGATGCGCAACTTCAGCGAGGAAGATGGGATAGCTCACTTTATTAATTCTTCTCTAAACAAGAGCGCGATAGACCAAGTCAAGTCTGACATACTCAGTGGCAAGACAAAGCTGTTGTATGTAGCTCCGGAGTCATTGACGAAGGAAGAAAATGTGGAGTTTCTGAAGACGGTGAAGATTTCGTTCTATGCCGTGGACGAAGCCCACTGTATCTCTGAATGGGGGCATGACTTCCGTCCTGAGTATCGCCGTATCCGACCCATTATCAATGAAATAGGGAAAGCCCCCTTGATAGCGTTGACTGCGACGGCCACGCCGAAGGTGCAGCACGATATCCAGAAAAATCTGGGTATGGTGGATGCGCAGGTGTTCAAGTCATCGTTCAACCGCCCGAATCTCTATTACGAGGTACGCCCCAAGACTGCAAACGTAGACCGGGACATCATCAAGTTCATCAAGAACAATCCCGAAAAGTCAGGCATTATCTATTGCCTGAGCCGGAAGAAAGTAGAGGAACTTGCCGAAATCCTGCAGGCAAACGGAATCAATGCCCGCGCCTATCATGCCGGAATGGATTCGGCTACACGGACACAGAACCAGGATGATTTCCTGATGGAGAAAATAGATGTGATTGTAGCTACCATTGCTTTTGGCATGGGCATTGACAAACCCGATGTCCGCTATGTCATCCATTACGATATTCCCAAAAGTCTGGAAGGATATTATCAGGAGACCGGACGTGCCGGAAGAGATGGAGGCGAAGGGCAGTGTATTACTTTCTATACCAATAAAGACTTGCAGAAGCTCGAGAAGTTCATGCAAGGCAAACCTGTGGCAGAGCAGGAAATAGGCAAGCAGCTTCTGCTGGAGACTGCTGCGTATGCCGAATCTTCCGTATGCCGCCGAAAGACATTGCTCCATTACTTCGGCGAGGAATATACAGAGGAAAATTGTGGTAATTGTGACAATTGTTTAAACCCGAAAAAACAAGTGGAAGCTCAGGAATTATTGTGTACCGTGATTGAAGCTGTTCTCGCGGTAAAAGAAAATTTTAAAGCGGACTATATTATAGACATAATACAAGGTAAGGAAACTTCGGAAGTGCAGGCACATCTGCACGAGGATCTCGAAGTGTTCGGCTCAGGCATGGGCGAAGAAGACAAAACATGGAATGCTGTGATTCGTCAGGCGCTTATTGCCGGTTACCTGAGCAAGGATGTCGAAAACTATGGTCTGCTGAAAGTGACGGATGCCGGTAAGAAGTTCCTTAAGCATCCCAAGTCATTCAAGATAGTGGAAGACAATGACTTTGAGGACGTGGAAGAGGAAGCGCCTGCCCGTGGAGGCGGTGCGTGCGCGGTAGACCCGGCATTATACTCCATGCTGAAGGACTTGCGCAAAAAGCTCTCCAAGAAGTTGGAAGTTCCTCCTTATGTCATTTTCCAGGATCCTTCTTTGGAAGCGATGGCAACCATATATCCGGTGACTTTGGAGGAGTTGCAGAACATCCCGGGTGTAGGAGCCGGAAAGGCGAAGCGCTACGGTGAGGAGTTCTGCAAGCTCATTAAGCGGCATTGTGAAGAAAATGAGATTGAACGTCCCGAAGACTTGCGCGTGCGTACTGTGGCCAATAAATCAAAGATGAAGGTGGCCATCATTCAGGCCATTGACCGCAAGGTGGCGTTGGACGATATTGCCGTGTCGAAAGGCATCGAGTTCGAAGAGCTGCTGGACGAGATAGAAGCAATCGTCTATTCCGGAACGAAATTGAATATCGATTATTTCTTGGAGGATATTATGGATGAAGACCACTTGCTGGATATCTATGACTATTTCAAGGAATCTACCACAGATAAGATTGACGATGCTCTGGATGAGTTGGGTGATGACTTTACGGAAGAAGAAGTTCGTTTGGTGCGTATCAAGTTTATTTCGGAGATGGCGAACTGATTGGTTTTAGCTGATGATAAAGAAAAAATATTGCGTGCAAGTATACGGGAATGGAATAAAAAACGTATATTTGCACGCAATAAATTTTAAACGCATAGCCCTATGTCATTTATTGCTGATAAGATTGTAATGGATGGATTAACTTATGACGATGTACTGTTAATCCCCGCTTATTCTGAAGTCTTGCCCAAAACAGTCGAACTCTCGACTAAGTTTTCACGAAACATTGAGTTGAAAATTCCGTTCGTAACGGCCGCAATGGATACGGTTACCGAAGCGAAAATGGCTATTGCCATTGCTCGTGAAGGTGGTATCGGAGTTATTCATAAAAATATGTCCATCGAGGAGCAGGCACGCCAGGTAGCTATTGTGAAGCGTGCCGAGAACGGTATGATTTATGACCCGGTGACAATCAAGAGAGGTTCTACGGTAGCTGATGCGCTGGCTTTGATGGCTGAATACAAGATCGGCGGAATTCCGGTGGTAGATGACGAAAGATGCTTGGTGGGTATTGTCACCAATCGTGACCTTCGTTTCGAGAAAGATATGGATAAGCGTATCGATGAGGTGATGACTAAGGAGAACATCATTACTACCAATCCGACTACTGATATGGAAGCTGTTTCCCAGATTCTGCAAGAACATAGAATCGAGAAGTTGCCGGTGGTAGATAAAGACAACAAACTGGTAGGCCTGATTACCTATAAGGATATTACCAAAGCCAAGGACAAACCCATGGCTTGCAAGGATAGCAAAGGGCGCCTTCGCGTTGCTGCCGGAGTGGGAGTGACGAATGATACTTTGGACCGCATGAAGGCTTTGGTGGATGCAGGGGCAGATGCCATTGTTATCGATACGGCTCACGGACATTCCATGTATGTGATTGAAAAGCTGAAAGAGGCTAAGAAGTGCTTCCCGGATATTGATATTGTAGTCGGTAATATTGCTACCGGTGAGGCAGCAAAGGCATTGGTCGAGGCTGGTGCTGATGGCGTGAAGGTCGGTATCGGTCCGGGCTCCATTTGTACTACTCGTGTGGTTGCCGGTGTGGGTGTTCCTCAGTTGTCTGCCGTATACGATGTGGCGAAGGCGTTGAAGGGTACCGGAATTCCTTTGATTGCCGATGGTGGCTTGCGTTATTCCGGTGATGTAGTGAAGGCCTTGGCTGCCGGCGGCTACAGTGTAATGATCGGTTCGCTGGTTGCCGGGACAGAGGAGTCACCGGGTGAGACGATTATTTTCAATGGACGTAAATTCAAGTCTTATCGCGGCATGGGTTCTTTGGAGGCTATGGAACATGGTTCCAAGGACCGCTATTTCCAGAGCAGTACCAGCGATGTGAAGAAGCTGGTTCCGGAGGGTATTGCTGCCCGCGTTCCTTATAAAGGCACTTTGTATGAGGTGATTTATCAGTTGGTAGGCGGCTTGCGTGCCGGTATGGGATATTGCGGCGCAGCCAATATAGAGAAGCTGCACGATGCCAAGTTCACCCGCATCACAAATGCTGGTGTGCTCGAAAGCCATCCGCATGATGTATCCATAACCAGTGAGGCACCGAACTACAGCCGTCCTGAATAAGGATAGATAACAAAATAAAAGTGAATGCCCGGAAAGAGACTGCCGCTTTCCGGGCTTTTGTTTATATTTGCAGGCGTATAAAAAGAACGGATGGTACTTATGGTCAGATTGCTTTTGATGTTAATTTTCCTTGGGTTCGGATTGGCTGTTGCAGCCCAGAAAGATCCTGTTTTGATGCGCATCAATGGAAAGGAGGTTCTTCGCTCTGAATTCGAACGTAGTTACAATAAGAACGGCATTCGCACTGGTGCCGGCCGGAGGGATTTGGATGCGTATGTGAATAAGTATATAGACTTCAGATTGAAAATAGAGGCTGCTGAAGTCGCAGGGTTGGATACCTCCCGTGCCTTTCAGAAGTCGCAGGATGATTATCGCCGCTGTCTGATTAAATCATACCTGACAGATGAGGAGATGACGGAGCATGCTGCACGGCAGTATTATGACAAGATGAAAGCCGGTGGGCATGCAGGTCGGGTACATGTGAAGCATATTTTTAAATATCTGCCCCAAAACATTTCCGGCCATACTTTGCGTGAGATGGAGTATAAGATGGATTCCATTTATGGAGCGCTTGTACAGGAGGCGGCGGATACTTCGTTTTTCGATGCTTGTGTCGAGCGGTTTTCCGATGAGAAGGAGGCTTTTTGGGTGGGCTGGTTGCAGATGCCGGCGGAATTTGAGGATATTGTATTCGGACTGAATGTCGGAGAAATTTCTCGTCCGTTTTTTACCCCTCAGGGCATTCATATTGTGAAAGTGCTCGAACAGCAGGAAATTCGTCCTTTTGAGGAAATGAAGGACAAGATAATCCGTAGCCAGACCCGACGTCATGGAATGGATAAAGGAACGCTGGTTTTTGTGGAGAAGTTGAAGAAAGAATATCGCTATACGCCGGATAAGGCGGGCATTGACGAGCTGCTGGCCAAAGGAAATACTTCCCGGGCATTATTTACATTGGATGGCAGGGTGTATGGTGGAAAAGAGTTTGCCCGGTTTGCCGCTGCCTATCCGGCAGGGACACTCCGGCAGTTGGAAGCTTTCACGATAAAGACGATTCTGGATTATGAGAACTCCCGGCTGGAATTGAAGCATCCCGAATTTCGTATGTTGGTGCAAGGACACCGTGACAGTATGTTGATTGCTGAAATCACCGGCCGCGAAATCGGACAGAAGAGTATGACGGATGAAGCGGGATTGAAAGCATATTTTGAGGCGCACCGTTCGGACTTTCATTGGGACGAACCGCATTATAGGGGGATTGTATTACATTGTACTACCAAGCGGGTGGCAAAGCAGGTACGGAAGTTCCTGAAACTGATTCCGGAAGAAGAATGGATGGATGCCGTCCGTCTGACTTTCAATGCCGGTGAAACCCCTAAGGTGCAGGCCGAACAAGGGTTATTTGCCCCCGGCGATAATGTATATGTGGATGATTTGGTGTTCAAGGGAAAGCGCGCAACTCCCGTTTTGTCGTTCCCTTTTGCTGCTGTACAAGGCCGTAAACAGAAGGGACCGGACAGTTGGCAAGAGGTACGCGAACCACTTGTAGCCGCCTATCGTGACTATTTGGAAACGCATTGGATGGCAAAGCTGCGTGATGCTGGTAAGGTTGAAATTGACCAAGAGGTTTTAAAAACCGTTAATAATCACTGATGCAACCGATTAAAACACTATCTTCGTACCTCAAAACGAAGTAAATATCAGTTGGTGATGCGAACAACCTGCTTTGGGCTCTTAATAATCCTTCTCTGTGCGGCGTGCAGCGAGCAGCACGACCATAAAGGGCGGACACCGTTAGTGGAGTTGGACGGCAATTTCCTTTACCGGGAAGATTTGCAATCGGTACTTCCGGGCGGCTTGTCCAAGGATGACAGCTTGTTGTTTGCAGAACACTATATCCGTAATTGGGTGGAAGATATTTTGCTGTACGATAAAGCGCAGAGCAATATCCCCAATAACGGTGAGATTGATAAACTTGTGGAGAATTATCGCAAAGCATTGATAATGCATACCTATCAGCAGGCTTTAATACATCAGCGGCTATCAGAGGAGATTTCAGAACAAGACTTGACGGAGTATTACGAGAAGAACCAGGCACTCTTTAAGGTGGAACGTCCGTTGATGAAAGGCTTGTTTATTAAGGTTCCTTTGACTGCTCCGCAATTGGCCAATGTCCGCCGATGGTACAAGACGGAAACCCGTGAGGCGGTGGAACATTTGGAAAAATACAGTTTGCAGAATGCTGTGAAGTATGAGTATTTTTATGATAAATGGGTGCCGGTATCGGAAGTGCTGGACATGCTGCCACTGAAAGTTTCCAATGTAGACGAGTATCTGGACAAGAACCGTCATGTGGAACTGAAGGATACGGCTTTCCATTATTTCTTGAATGTGAGCGATTATCGCCCGTTGGGAGAACAGGAACCCTATGAGTTTGCCCGTAGCCAAGTGAAGGACATGCTGCTGAACATGAAGCAGGTGGAGTTCATGAAGCAAGTGAAGGATGATTTGTATCAACGGGCAGTGAAAAGAGACAAGATTAAATATTATTTAGAATAAGACACCAAGAATGAAACAGTGTATGAACTTTAAGTTTGTAATTTTATTTGCCTTGACGCTATTAGCCGGTTCTGCCGTTTATGGACAAGACAACGTGATTGACGAGGTAGTTTGGGTTGTAGGTGACGAGGCTATATTGAAGTCCGAAGTGGAAGAGGCACATATGAGTGCATTGTATGAAGGACGCAAATTTGACCGTGACCCTTATTGCGCGATACCGGAGGAAATAGCCGTGCAGAAACTGTATCTTCATCAGGCTGCCCTTGACAGTATCGAGGTATCCGAGAGCGAGGTAATCCAACGTGTGGACTATATGACGAACATGTATATCGCCAACATTGGCTCGCGCGAGAAAATGGAGGAATACTTCAATAAGACTTCCAGTCAGATTCGTGAAACGCTGCGCGAGAATGCCCGTGAGGGACTGAAGGTCCAGAAGATGCAGCAGAAACTGGTCGGTGAGATTAAGATTACTCCGGCTGAAGTACGCCGTTACTTCAAAGATTTGCCGCAGGACAGCATCCCTTATATTCCTACTCAGGTGGAGGTGCAGATCATCACCCTGCAACCCAAGATTCCTTTGGAGGAGATAGAAGATGTAAAGAGACGTTTGCGTGAGTATACCGACCGTGTCAACAAGGGCGAAAGCTTCTCCATGTTGGCTCGTATGTATTCCGAGGACCGTGGTTCGGCCATACGCGGTGGTGAGATTGAGTTCTCGGGACGTGGTATGCTGGATCCTGCCTATGCCAATGTGGCTTTCAATCTGCAGGACCCCAGTAAAGTTTCTAAAATAGTAGAATCTGAATATGGCTTCCATATCATTCAGTTGATAGAGAAACGTGGTGACCGCATCAAGACACGCCATATCCTGTTGAAACCGCATATCCCGGAAGAGGCTCTGGTAGCCGGTTGTGCCCGTCTGGACTCCATTGCCGATGACATCCGTAATAATAAGTTCTCTTTCGAGGAAGCTGCTTCCGTGCTTTCGCAGGACAAGGATACGCGTAATAACCACGGCTTGTTGCCTAACCCCAATACGAACACTTCCAGATTCGAGATGCAGGAACTTCCCCCTGAGATAGCCAAAGTGGTGGATAAGATGAAAGTGGGTGAAATATCCGAAGCTTTCACTATGATTCCGCAGAAGACCGGAAAGGAAGAGTGTGTGATTGTGAAGTTGAAGAGCCGTACGGCGGGACACAAGGCTACCATTGCCGATGACTATCAGAACCTGAAAGAGATTGTGTTGGAGAAACGCCGTGACGAGGTGCTGGACAAGTGGATTCGTGAGAAACAGAAGCACACGTACGTCCGTATCAAGGATAGCTGGAAGAATAACTGTACATTCAAGTATCCCGGTTGGATCAAAGAATGATTCAGAGGGGATTTACATAGATTTGTATGCAAAAGAAGAATACAAGAAAACATTTCCTGAGCAAGCATAGATACCTCCTGGTAGGTATTCTATGCTTGTTTGGCATCTGTCTGCTGAGTGCTCAGGACAAAAAGAAAAATCCTTCTGCACCGGAGAAGAAAGCGAACCCGATTGAACAGAAAAAGACGGAGACGCCGGAAAAGAAGAAGACACGTGTGGATTTGTTGTATGCCGATGAGGCGCAGGCCGACAAACAGTTGCGCCCTGATGTGCAGGTACTCATCGGTTCGGTGAAGATGAAGCATGACAGTATGTACATGTTCTGTGACAGTGCACTGATATTCGAAAAGATAAACTCTGTGGAAGCATTTGGTAATGTGCGTATGGAGCAGGGTGATACCTTGTTTATCTATGGAGACTACCTGTACTATGACGGCATGTCGCAGTTGGCTATGCTGCGTGAGAATGTACGTATGATAAACCGCAATACGGTACTGACCACCGACAGCTTGAACTACGACCGTCTGTACGATTTGGGCTATTACTTTGAAGGTGGCACGCTGACCGATGAAGAGAATGTGCTGACCTCCGAGTGGGGGGAATATAGTCCCGCTACCAAACTGGCCGTCTTCAACCACGACGTGAAACTGGTCAATCCGAAGTTTGTATTGACTTCGGACACCTTGAAGTATAGCACTGCCACCAAGATTGCCACCATTTTAGGCCCTTCCGATATTGTGAGTGACCAGAACCATATCTACTCCGAACGTGGCGAGTACAACACGACTACCGAGCAGGCAGAGCTGCTCGATCGCTCCGTGCTGACCAATGGCGGTAAGAAACTGACCGGCGACAGCCTTTTCTACGACCGCATATTGGGATACGGTGAAGCGTTTGACAACGTACAGATGAATGATACAGTCAACCGGAACATGCTGACCGGTGATTACTGCTTCTACAACGAACTGACCGGAAGTGCCGTGGCAACCAAGCGTGCCGTGGCCATCGATTATTCGCAAGGCGACAGCTTGTTCATGCACGGTGATACCTTGCGGCTGGTTACTTACAATATGGATACCGACTCCATGTACCGTGAGATGCGTGCTTATCATAAGGTGCGTGCTTATCGCACGGATGTGCAGGCTGTATGCGATTCGTTGGTATATAATTCCAAGGACTCTTGCATGACAATGTACACCGATCCTATCTTGTGGCATGGAGAGCAGCAGTTGTTGGGCGAGGAGATTAAAATCTATATGAACGACAGTACTATCGACTGGGCGCATATCATTAACCAAGCCCTGACGGTAGAGAGGAAGGACAGCATCCACTATAACCAAGTATCCGGTAAAGAGATGAAAGCTTTCTTCATAGATGGGGACATGCGCCTGGTGGAGGTGAACGGCAATGTGCTGGTAGTGTATTATCCGGTGGAGGAGAAGGACAGTTCGTTGATTATGATGAACTATTCGGAAGGAGGACTCTTGAAGATGTATTTGAAGGAGAGAAAGATGGAACGTGGAGTCTTTGTTGGAAAGACTACCGGTACGGCTTATCCTTTGGACCAGATACCGTCTGATAAGAGCAGGCTGCCTTCCTTCGTCTGGTTCGATTACATCCGTCCGCTCAACAAGGAGGACATCTTTGAGTGGAGAGCTAAAAAAGCTGGTGAAGTCTTGAAGAAAAGTGACCGGAAACCCGTAACTTCGCCAAAGAATATGCATATTAAACGAAATAATAAGTAGTGTCATGGGAATGTTTGCAATGCGGAAGCCTCGTGGCTTCAATCATACCTACATCTATGTAGATGAGCGGAAAGAGAAGTTGGCGAAGATGGAAGAAAACGCCAAACGTGACCTGGGCATGCTGCCGGAAAAGGAGTTCTCGCCCGAAGACATCCGGGGCAAATTCATAGAGGGGACAACCCACTTGAAGCGCCGCAAAGAGAGCGGTCGCAAACCGATGCATTTGGGAATAATCCTTGTTGTCATTGCTGTGTTGTTTTATCTGTGGTATGCCATCAGCAGTGGAATCATTTAATAGTGGTTAATGATTAGTGATTAAGGATTAACGATTAGTGATTAATGGCGGGCGATATGCTCATCGGTAGTAGTGTGTTATTCACCTCTCCTAATTAATCCCTAATCGTTAATCCCTAATCCCTAATCGTTAATCACTAATCCTTAATCCCTAATCATTAAACATTATCATGAGCGATATCATTCATTTGCTGCCCGATTCGGTTGCCAATCAGATTGCTGCCGGAGAGGTGATTCAGCGTCCGGCGTCCGTAGTGAAGGAATTGGTGGAAAATGCAATTGATGCCGAGGCCGGGGAAATACATGTGTTGGTTACCGATGCGGGCAAGACTTGCATCCAGGTGATAGATGACGGGAAGGGTATGTCTGAAACAGACGCACGCCTTTCCTTTGAGCGCCATGCAACTTCGAAGATACGCGAGGCTGCCGATTTGTTTGCCTTGCACACTATGGGCTTCCGTGGAGAGGCACTGGCTTCCATTGCTGCGGTGGCGGAGGTGGAGCTGAAGACACGCCCCTCCGGTGAAGAACTGGGGACATGGTTGCTGATTGCCGGTTCTAAAGTAGAGAGCCAGGAGGCAGTTTCCTGTCCTAAAGGGAGCAACTTTTCCATCAAGAACCTGTTCTTCAATGTTCCTGCCCGGCGCAAATTCTTGAAGGCGAACTCTACGGAGTTGAGCAATATCCTTACGGAGTTCGAGCGTATAGCATTGGTGCATCCTGAGGTGGCTTTCTATCTGTATAGCAATGATACGGAGTTGTTCAACCTCCCGGTAATGCCCTTGCGGCAGCGCATCATGGCTGTATTCGGAAAGAAGTTGAACCAGCAGTTGTTGTCTGTGGATGTCGATACCACTATGATAAAGATTTCCGGTTTTGTAGGCAAGCCGGAAACATCACGGAAGAAGGGGGTACACCAGTACTTTTTCGTGAACGGCCGTTATATGCGTCACCCTTATTTCCACAAAGCCGTGATGGATGCTTATGAGCAACTGATTCCCGCCGGTGAGCAAATCTCCTATTTTATTTATTTCGAAGTAGACCCTGCCAATATCGATGTAAACATCCATCCGACAAAGACAGAGATAAAGTTCGAGAACGAGCAAGCCATCTGGCAGATTCTGGCGGCTGCAGTCAAGGAGTCTTTGGGCAAGTTCAGTGCCATACCTACCATTGACTTCGATACCGAAGACATGCCGGATATTCCTGCATTTGAACAGACTCGTCCGATAGAACCTCCGAAGGTACATTATAATGCAGACTTCAATCCCTTCAAGACATCCTCCGCTTCTTCCTACGGGGGAAGTTACTCGCGCCCTAAAGTGGAATGGGAGGGACTTTATGCCGGTTTGGAGAAAGCCAGCAGGATGAACGAACCGGTGGAGGAAAGACCTTTTGATGAAGATGCGGCTGCCGGTGAGGCTCCAAGAGAGGAGAGGGCTTCCTATCTTCAGGAGGCAGTTCCTTCCGGGGATAGTCCTTCTTTCTACGGCAATGAGACAGCGGTAGAGAAGGGAGCGCAACATTTCCAGTTCAAGGGACGTTTTATCCTGACTTCCGTCAAATCGGGCCTGATGCTGATAGACCAGCATCGTGCGCATATCCGGGTACTGTTCGACCGCTATATGAATCAGATTCGTCAGAAACAGGGAGTGTCTCAGGGGGTGTTGTTCCCTGAGATTATCCAGTTGCCGGCTTCGGAATCTGCCGTACTGGAAAGCATATTGGAAGATTTGTCGGCAGTGGGTTTCGATTTGAGCCCGTTGGGTGGCGGCAGCTATGCCATCAATGGCATACCTTCGGGCATTGAGGGATTGAACCCGGTAGATTTGGTCCGGAATATGGTGCATACCGCCATGGAAAAGGGGAATGATGTTAAGGAGGAAGTGCAGACAATCCTTGCGTCTACCTTGGCACGTGCCGCAGCCATTGTTTACGGGCAAGTGCTGAGCAACGAAGAAATGTCCGCTCTTGTAGATAATCTGTTTGCATGCCCGTCGCCCAACTATACTCCGGATGGCCGGACGGTGTTGGCAACGATTAAGGAAGATGAAATAGAAAAGCTTTTCTCCAAATAAGGCGGAGTACCTTCTTTTGCAGTGAGGCAAAAGAAAAGTACAAAATGCGCCGGGGTGGAAAAAAGTACAAATATTCAGAACCTTTTAGGTTTGGTGGCGTTAATTAGTCAGTTTGAATGATATAGAGTTTAATTAACCACTTAACTATTTTAAGGTATATGAAAAAGATTCTAATGTTACTGGCTTTAGCCGGTGTGTCTTCCGTTGCCATGGCGCAACAAAAGACAGAAGTTGTGGAAGAAGTTGGAGTTATCCAGGTTCAGGACAAATATCAGGTACTCACCAATCCGTTCTGGAGTAACTGGTTTTTCTCTATTGGCGGTGGTGCCGAGGCGACTTTCGGGGATAATGATAAGGCAGGAAGTTTTGGCAAACGCATCAGCCCGACGCTGAATTTTGCGGTCGGCAAGTGGTTTACTCCCGGATTGGGGTTGCGTCTGCAATATAGCGGCCTTCAGGCAAGGGGCTATACGTATGATGCCGGCGCAGACTACGTGAGAGGCGCTCAGATGAAGGACGGTTACTACAAGCAGCGTTTCGACTATATGAACCTGCACGGCGACGTGATGTTCAACCTGAACGCGCTCTTCGGAGGATACAACCAGCACCGTGTATATGAAATCATTCCTTATGTAGGTGCGGGGTTTACCCACAACTATACAAAGCCTCACCGCGAAGCTCTGGCCGTAAACGCAGGTCTCATCAACCGCTTCCGTATTTCGAATGCGATAGATATTAACCTGGAAGTGGGCATAATGGGTGTTGAAGACAAGTTTGATGGCGAAGTTGGCGGCGATCATGGATACGACGGTGTGCTGAGTGCAACGGCAGGATTGACATACCGTTTCCCCGCCCGTGGATTCCGTCGCCCGATGCCTCAGTTGATTTCCCAGGTAGAACTGGCCGCCATGCAGGCACAGCTTGCCGAGATGGGGGCTGCCAACCTGCAATTGCAGAATGCACTGACTGCCGCACAGAACCGGCCGGTGGCTGAAGTTACAGAGACGGAAGTGGTTGTTCCCGATCCGGACATTGCGCCACGTACTGTATTCTTCAAGATAGGTTCTGCCGAAGTCTCTCCGCGTGAGGCAATGAACTTGTCTTACCTGGCAGACCAGATGAAACAATTCCCGAACGCCACTTACACCGTAAACGGATATGCAGACTCTGCAACCGGTACGCCGGCATTCAACAAAGAGTTGAGCTTGAAGCGTGCACAGGCCGTAGTCGATGTATTGGTAAAACAATACGGCATTTCTGCCGACCGTCTGAAGATTGATGCCGGCGGTGGTGTCGATAAGTTCGGACAACCGATTCTGAACCGTGTGGTACTGGTGAAATCAGCCAATTAGGAGATAAGCTGCAAGAACTGTGAGCTACGAGTAACTGCAAGAAACGAGCAAGTAGCTGCAAGTTGCAAGAAACAAGAAGGCTGTATCAAAACTCTGACAGACATATCATTCTGTCAGAGCTTTGATACAGCCTTCTCTTTTTTATAACTCCCTTCCTTATTCTCCGCCGAATTTCTTTACTTGTTCTGCAATCAGTTCGGCATCGTCAAAGTAGTTTATCTTCATAGCCTTGCGAACATCATCCAAAGTCGCGGCTGCCGTTTCCCTGGCCACTTCGCAACCTTTCTTCAGCATGTCGTAGATGGCAGGAATGTCTTTCTCGAATTCCTTGCGGCGGTTGCGGATAGGCTCCAGTGTTTCCTGCATGATTTCGTTGAGGAACTTCTTCACCTTCATGTCGCCCAGGCCGCCACGCTGATAGTGGGCTTTCAGCTCGTCCAGATTCGGATATTCGGGCAGATAGAGGCCGAAGTGCTCGGGACGGCAGAAGGCATCCAGGTAAGTGAATACGGTGTTGCCCTCCAGTTTACCGGGGTCTTGCACACGCAGGTGGTCGGGGTCGGTGTACATGCTCTTCACCTTCTTCTGCACCTCGTCGGCAGAGTCCGAAAGATAGATGCAGTTGCCGAGACTCTTGCTCATCTTGGCCTTGCCGTCCGTTCCCGGCAGGCGCAGGCAGGCGGCGTTATCGGGCAGCAGCGCCGTGGGCTCCACCAGTGTCTCGCCGTACAGCTCGTTGAAGCGGCGGA
>CAJJYX010000065.1 GCA_905197435.1 uncultured Bacteroides sp. | reverse complement strand
CAAGTGGAAACGGCAGTAACCACAAGTGGAAACGGCAGTAACCGCTTGTGGAAACGAATACGGAAGGCTTATTCCATAAATCCCGGGAGCCGATGCCGGGATTAATCGAACAGTTCTTTCAGAACCTCAAGTGATTTCAAGATTGGAAAATCCGGCAGATGCAAACGGTAGTATTCATTTATGATAGCCAGGCAACGGGTACGTTCCTGCCGGTTCATCATGAAAAGATGCATCGTTTCATAATTCATGCGCATCAGTTGCGTCAGCCGGGCCGCCTCTTCGGGGGCTATGTAATTGGAGTGAAGCTGTGGACGCAAGGGAGTGAAACAGGCATTCTGCAAATCAAAATAATCTCCGGCATGATAATCCTCCAGGTTGGGATACAAACCGAGAAAACGGGAAAGGCGCATCAGAAAAACCAGGTGGAAGTTTGCAAACCCCTCCCTGCATTCATCCAGCCAGATGATGGAATGATACAGATATGCAAACAGAGGACGGTTCTCCGCCTCCTCGCGGACGGCACGATAAAGGAATTCCGACAGGAACAAAGCGATGGCAGATTTGCAAGGATCGTACGGAAGCGTGGCAAAAGGATAAAGGGACTTTGCTTCCTTCACCTTATATATAGTGGCATTAGGGCGGAAATCGGCTTCCAGTTCCACCAGTGCCAACGGCTGGAAAAGCACCGGCTTCAACACCGCCTTGCGCGAACGGGGTATGGATACCTGGAAGGAAGCCCTGCCGGCCACCTCCGTATAGATGTCCACTATGAGAGATGTATCCTTATATTTCAGGGCATGCAGCACAATCCCCTGCGTTTTCTGTAACATTCCTGATTCTTTTATACGGTTTCAATCTGATAACAAAGCTACAAAAAAAGCCTGAAAGGACAGAGACAAAAGGGGAAGAATATGAAAATAAGATGAGGAGAGTAAAAAAACGAAAGCTCATATTCCATTGATTATCAACAAACAAAATAGATATTCAAGACAGACAGCAACAAAACACTTCATTTTTTTCTTGCAAATGTTTTGGTAATTAAAAAATAGTTTCTACCTTTGCATCCGCAAACGAGAAATAAAGGCTCTTTTGCAAGAGCGGAAACGCTCACCAAAGGATGGCCCGTTCGTCTATCGGTTAGGACGCAAGATTTTCATTCTTGAAAGGGGGGTTCGATTCCCCCACGGGCTACAAAATAAAAAAATAAACGAATTAAAAAAGATTAGTCGAGATGGCAAATCATAAATCATCACTGAAGAGAATCAGACAAGAAGAAACAAGAAGACTTCACAACAGATATTATGGTAAGACCATGAGAAATGCTGTTCGTAAGCTTCGTGCTACTACAGACAAAGCTGAAGCAACAGCTATGTATCCAAGTATCACAAAATTGTTGGATAAATTGGCTAAGACTAATGTTATCCACAAGAACAAGGCTAACAACTTGAAGTCAAAATTGGCCATCTACATCAACAAGCTGGCTTAAGCTGATTATTACACAAAAGATATTACAAAGCTGGACTTTTCAGTCCGGCTTTTCTTATTTGTACCTACCCCAGTCATTCGCTCTCCGGCAAGCCCCACTCTGTGCTAAAAAGCCGTAAACAGCCCGAATTTATCCATTTGTTTAGTACCATATCCCAAGGATTTTCACTATATTTGCTCTGTTATTACAATAAGGAAAAAAGATTATGACCGAAGAACAGATTCACTCCAATAACGGGAGCTATTCTGCCGAAAACATCCAAGTTCTGGAAGGTTTGGAAGCAGTGAGAAAGCGTCCTGCGATGTATATTGGCGACATTAGCAGCAAAGGACTTCACCACCTGGTTTACGAGGTTGTGGACAACTCCATCGACGAGGCACTCGCCGGCTATTGTGACCATATCGAGGTCGCCATCAACGAGGACAACTCCATCACCGTGCAAGACAACGGACGTGGTATCCCGGTGGACTATCACGAAAAGGAAAAGAAATCCGCACTGGAAGTCGTAATGACTGTACTGCATGCCGGAGGTAAATTCGACAAAGGTTCCTACAAAGTGTCAGGTGGTCTGCATGGTGTAGGTGTATCTTGCGTAAACGCCTTGTCTACACACATGACTACCCAGGTTTTCCGCAACGGGAAAATCTATCAACAGGAATACTCCTGCGGACATCCGCTATACTCCGTCAAGGAAGTGGGCACAACAGACATTACCGGTACACGCCAGCAATTCTGGCCGGACAGTACAATCTTTACGGAAACAGTCTACAACTACGATATTCTTGCCACCCGCATGCGCGAACTGGCCTACCTGAACGCAGGAATCAAGATTACACTGACCGACTTCCGCGTAAAAGATGAAGAAGGAAACGCAAAGCAAGAAATCTTCTACTCGGAAGAAGGCTTGAAAGAGTTTGTCCGCTACGTGGACTCCTCGCGCGAGCATCTGATGAATGATGTTATCTACATCAACACCGAAAAGCAAGGTACGCCGGTGGAAGTAGCCATCATGTACAACACCTCCTACAACGAGAACGTACATTCATACGTAAACAATATCAATACCATCGAAGGTGGTACGCACCTCGCCGGCTTCCGCCGTGCGCTGACCCGTACGCTGAAGAAATATGCCGAAGACAACAAGATGCTGGAAAAAGCTAAAGTTGAAATCTCCGGCGATGACTTCCGTGAAGGATTGACTGCCGTTATCTCCATCAAAGTGGCCGAACCGCAGTTTGAAGGACAGACCAAAACCAAACTTGGCAACAACGAAGTGATGGGTGCCGTAGACCAGGCTGTGGGCGAAGCACTCTCCTACTATCTGGAAGAGCATCCGAAGGAAGCGAAACTGATTGTGGACAAGGTGATATTGGCTGCCCAAGCGCGCATCGCTGCACGCAAGGCGCGTGAATCCGTACAACGCAAATCTCCGATGTCGGGTGGCGGCATGCCCGGTAAGTTGGCCGACTGCTCCAGCAAGGACCCGGAGGAATGCGAATTGTTCCTCGTCGAGGGTGACTCGGCCGGCGGTTCAGCCAAACAAGGCCGCAACCGTTCGTTCCAAGCCATCCTGCCGCTTCGCGGTAAAATCCTGAATGTGGAAAAAGCCATGTGGCACAAGGCATTCGAGAGCGACGAAGTGAACAATATCATCCAGGCACTGGGCATCCGTTTCGGTGTAGACGGCGAAGACAGCAAAGAAGCAAACATCGACAAGCTGCGCTACAAGAAGGTTATCATCATGACCGATGCCGATGTCGATGGTTCCCACATCGACACACTGATTATGACGCTCTTCTTCCGCTACTTCCCGCAAGTCATCCAGCAGGGCTACTTGTACATCGCCACTCCGCCCCTCTACCTTTGCACCAAAGGTAAAGCGAAAGAGTATTGCTGGACCGACCAGCAACGCCAGAAGTTCATCGACACCTACGGCGGTGGTTCGGAAAACGCAGTACACACCCAGCGCTACAAAGGTTTGGGTGAGATGAACCCGGAACAGTTGTGGGAAACCACCATGAACCCAGAAAACCGTATGCTGAAGCAGGTGCATCTTGAAAACGCTGCCGAAGCCGACTATATCTTCTCCATGCTGATGGGTGAAGACGTGGGTCCGCGCCGCGATTTCATCGAAAAGAATGCGACATATGCAAATATAGACGCTTAATAACCAACCTCACATCTTACAACGAAGAAGCTCCGGACGGGCAGGATAATCCTGCTGACCGGAGCTTTTCTTTTTCCTTTTCCTCTCTGAAGGAGAATAGTCCCATGCGAAGGAGGAGGAAGGAGCTATAGCATGCCTTGTTTTTTCATTTCCTCTGCCACCAGTTCCAGTTCGGCATACCAGTCCTCACCAAACTTACGGATAAGCGGTTCTTTCAGGAACTTATACACGGGGAGGTTTTCTTTCCGTCCCAGCAGTACGGCAGCCTTGCAGACATCCCAGCGATGATAGTTCACGGCCTTATAAAGTCCGTAGTTGCCCACCCTTATCGGATAGAGATGGCAGGATATGGGTTTGTAGAAGTTGGTCCTGCCCTCCCGGTAAGCTTTCTCGATGGCGCAATAGCAACAGCCCTTATCATCATAGCAAGTAAAGACACAATCCTTATCGTTGACAATGGAAGTCACCAGGTCACCCTCACAATCGGTATAGACAACTCCTTGCTTTTCTATCACAGCACGGGCTTCGAGAGAGAGTTCGTCCCAAATCAGCGGAAGCACTTCTTCCAGTTTTTCCACCTCTTCCAACTCCACGGGAGCACCGGCATCACCTTCAATGCAACATTCGCCCTTACAAGCGCCAAGGTCGCAAAGGAATTTCTCACGGAGAACATCAAGACTTACGACTACATCGTCTATCTGAATCATCTTTATTAAATATTAAAAAGGCGCGGATTACGCGGGATGTGCGGATTATCTCATCAAAGAATCCGTGAAATCCGCGTAATCCGCGCCTAAAATATAGATTGAATTACTTAATCAAGTCTTTTCCCGTCATTTCAGCCGGCTGCTTCATGCCCAAGATGTGCAGGATAGAAGGAGCTACGTCGGCCAATACACCGTTCTCTACCTTGGCGTCCTTGTTTGCAGTAACGTAAACGAAAGGAACAGGGTTCAGAGAGTGGGCAGTATTCGGAGTACCATCCTCATTCAAAGCGTGGTCGGCATTACCGTGGTCGGCGATGATAATCACTTCATAATCGTTTGCCTTGGCAGCCTCTACGGTATCTTTCACACATTCGTCGATGGCTTTCACAGCCTTTTCGATAGCTTCGTAAACACCGGTATGTCCCACCATATCACCGTTGGCATAGTTCACCACGATGAAATCGAACTTTTGGGTCTTGATGGCCTCAACCAACTTATCCTTTACCTCGTAAGCGCTCATTTCGGGCTTCAAGTCGTAAGTGGCAACTTTCGGAGAAGGAACCAGAATACGCTCTTCTGCATCATACGGAGTCTCGCGGCCACCGTTGAAGAAGAATGTCACGTGTGCATATTTCTCTGTCTCAGCAATGTGCAGCTGTTTTTTCCCGTTGGCAGCGAGGTATTCGCCCAACGTGTTCTGTACATTTTCCTTATCGAAAAGGACATGTACACCCTTGAAGCCGGCATCATACGGAGTCATGCAGTAGTACTGCAAGCCCGGAATGGTGTGCATGCCTTGCTCGGGCATATCTTGCTGGGTCAGGACGATGGTCAATTCCTTTGCACGGTCGTTGCGGTAGTTGAAGAAGATTACGACATCACCTTCTTTGATGGTACCGTCGAAGCCACCGTTCACAATCGGCTTGATGAATTCGTCCGTCACGCCTTCGTCGTATGACTCCTGCATGGCCTGAGCCATATCCGTAGCGACCTTACCTTCACCGTTTACCAACAAATCATAGGCAACCTTCACGCGTTCCCAACGTTTGTCACGGTCCATGGCATAGAAACGGCCTATGATGGAAGCAATCTTGCCGGCAGATTTCTCGCAGTGTGCAGTCAGCTGCTCGATGAAACCCTTACCGCTCTTCGGGTCGGTGTCACGGCCATCCATGAAGCAGTGGATGAAAGTATTCTCGATACCATATTCCTTGGAAATATCGCAGAGTTTGAACAAATGGTCAAAAGAACTGTGCACACCACCGTTGCTGGTAAGTCCCATAAAGTGGATATTCTTGCCGTTTTCTTTTGCATAAGAGAAAGCAGAAACAATTTCTTTGTTCTTCAAGATGCTGCCATCGGCACAAGCACGGTTAATCTTCACCAAATCTTGGTAAACGATACGTCCGGCACCGATATTAAGGTGGCCTACTTCAGAGTTACCCATCTGTCCGTCGGGCAAACCTACATTCTCACCGCTCGCCTGAAGCTCAGAATGCGGATAAGTTGCCAACAGACTGTCCCAATACGGAGTAGGTGTATTGAAAATCACATCATCTTTGCCTTGATCGCCGATGCCCCAGCCATCAAGAATCATTAAAAGGGCTTTCTTACTCATAATATTAATCGAATTTAATTGTATAATCTTTATGTATAATACAAACGTTCCTTGTAGGAAGAACCTGTTTTTGCGCTGCAAAGGTACAAAAAACAGCCGTTAAAGCGTACTGTTTCAAATGATTTATGTACTTTTGCCACGCTTAAAAAATAAAAAAACAAGAAACATGGACGATTCAAACCCACGAACGTGCAATAGTATTCACCATTAAAACGGAAGGAGACGTTGACCGCAATGCCTCTGTTCCGACTTGAAAGGAGGCAAACAATGAGAAAGTATCTCTACAGCGAAAACGGCTTCAACGAAAAGGCCGAGTGGCAACCCAACTGCTGGGTCAACGTAGAATGCCCGGACAATGACGATTTCAAATTCCTTACCGAAGAGCTGAAAGTTCCCGAATCATTCCTGGAAGACATAGCCGACGTGGACGAACGCCCGCGTACGGAAACAGAAGGCAACTGGTTGCTGACCATCCTCCGCATTCCGATGCAGAGCAACCAACGCGGTGTGCCATTCATCACCGTGCCCATCGGCATCATCACCAATGACGGAATCATCGTTTCTGTCTGCTATCACCACACAGAGCTGATACCGGACTTCATCCAGCACACCCGTAGGAAGAACATAGTCGTCAACAACAAACTGGATTTGATTCTACGGATTATCTATTCTTCCGCAGTCTGGTTCCTGAAGTACTTGAAACAGATAAACAACGACGTGGCCACCGCCGAAAAAGAACTGGAAAAAAGCATCCGTAACGAAGACCTCCTGCAACTGATGAAGTTGCAAAAGACACTGGTCTACTTCAACACTTCCATCCGTGGCAATGAAGTGATGATAGGGCGGTTGAAAAACATCTTCCAAGATACCAACTACCTGGATCTGGAACTACTGGAAGACGTGGTCATTGAGCTGAAACAAGCATACAATACCGTGAATATTTACAGCGATATCCTAACAGGAACCATGGATGCCTTTGCCTCCATCATCTCCAACAATGTAAATGCCATCATGAAACGTATGACAAGCCTCAGCATCACTCTGATGATTCCCACCTTGATAGCCAGTTTCTACGGCATGAATGTAGACATCCACCTGGAGAGTTTTCCACATGCATTTATATTCATTATACTCTTGTCGGCAGCATTATCAACTTTGACATTCATCTGGTTCAGAAGGATTAAGTGGTTCTAAACAGCGCCATCACCCGAAGTTCAGCGATAACTGTCCATCGCCCAAGAGATTGAACGTCAAGCGATGGTAGGGCGTAGTGCCCCGCTCGGCAATGGCGGCACGATGTTTCTTAGTGGGATATCCTTTATTATGGTTCCAGTCGTAATACGGGTACTCTTCGTGAAGGCGGTTCATGTAGTCATCACGGTAGGTCTTCGCCAAAATGGAGGCGGCAGCAATGGAAAGATACTTGCCGTCTCCTTTTACTACGGTAGTATGCGGCAAGTCCCGATATTTCTTGAAACGGTTACCGTCTATCAGCAGATGTTGTGGGGAAATACTCAACTGATCTATGGCACGATGCATGGCTAAAAAAGAAGCGTTGAGGATATTGATTTTGTCAATCTCTTCAGGAGAGACGATGCCTACAGCCCACGCCAGAGCTTCTTTCTCAATTACTCCGCGCAAGGCATAGCGCTGCTTTTCCGTCAACTGTTTGGAGTCATTCAGAAGTTCATTTTTAAAGTTCTTTGGCAGAATAACGGCGGCAGCATAGACCGCCCCTGCCAAGCACCCCCGCCCTGCTTCATCACATCCTGCCTCAATCAGGTCTTCGCTTAAATAAGGTAATAACATATATATCGCTCTTTTTGAAGCACAAAGATAAATCTTTTTGAAGGGAAACCGGACTTCTAAGAAGAATTAATTAAATTTGCAGAAACAAGACGATATCATGAAGAAAAATCTATATCTACTGCTTGTATGTTTTCTGCCTGTAGCAAGACCATTGCAAGCACAAGATATACAGCAAGCGCAAAAATTGATTGAACAAGCCCAAAAGTACTTGTACAACAATCCCAAACAAGCCTCCTACTACGCTGCCCAAGCTTTCGCCTTGTTTCCTGAAGACAAGCCCAATGAAATCCGTGCACAAGCCATGTTCCTTTATTGCCAGGCAGAGCAATTATTGGGCAATTTTGACCTAAGCATCAAGAACCTATATGACACCGAGAAATATATCAACCCTGCAAACAGGCAACAAAGTGCCCGGTTATATTCCCTCATGGGACGTGTCTACAGCAAACTGGGTGATTACAACAAAGCCATCGAACTGAATGACAAGGCTACTTCCATCTTCAAAGCCATCGGTGATTCTACCTCTGTGGCCGGATGCTATAACGAACGTGGAGTCATGCATCATTTCATGAACGAATTTGTAGTTGCCGAGCGTTTCTTCCAGCGTGCCCTGGTCATCAACCGTGCCCAGCGAAACCTGAAAGAGATTGCAACCAACCTGAACAATCTCTGTCTGTTCCAAGGAAACACAGAAGAAAAGCTTTCGCTTATCCAGGAAGCTATTACCATCAACAGGAACTTGGACGCTCAGTGGTCCCTCGGAGAGAACTACAACAACATGGGAAAACAGTATTACTATGGCAAACAATACCCCGAAGCTTTAGAAGCATTGCATAAAGCCTACGAGTATGCCCATAACATCGAAGCCCGCGAACTGATTTGTGACAATTACGAATATTCGTCTATGGTATACGCAGCCATAAGTGACTATACCCAAGCTTATAAATACCTGGAGAAAATGCAGCACTTGAGCAAAGAGCTGCAAGGCAACAACAAACTGCGTAACATCGAGCAGGAAATTTCCTATAAAAGATACCAAGACCAGAAACATGCTACAGAAATGCAAGAACAGACCTACGAAATAGAACTGTTGAAACGCAATCTATGGCTTCTGGGCTGTGTACTTATCCTCGGGCTGGCTTTCAGTGTCTTCCTATATAAATGGTATAAACGCAGAAAAGACCTGCAACTGGTAGAAACGCGCTATCAGTTGCAACTATCCGAAAAGGAAGTGGCCGAACTGAAAATGCACCAGCAAGGACTGGAGCTACAAAACGTGCACAATGCCCTGGCCAACAGTCGTCAGGAAGCAACCAGCTTCGCCGTATTCCTAAGAAGCCGCAACGAACTGCTGGATAAAATACGTGGAATGATTAAAGAGAGCTATAAGATGGATAACCAGACACTCATTCCACATCTGAAGAAAATAAATGCCTTCATCAGCCAATACCAGAGTGGAGATAAGACAAACAGCAGCTTATTGCTAAACATAGAAGAAAAGAATAAAGAATTTCAGGACCGACTTACACTAAAACATCCTAATCTGACGCAAGGTGAAAAATACCTGGCAACTTTATTACGCGTCAATCTATCAACCAAAGAAATCTCCATGATAACCGGTACAATCCCCAAAACAATCAATATGAACCGGTACCGATTACGTAAATCTTTGAATTTATCCACAGAAGAAGACTTGGTTGAATACCTCCAGAGCTTCTGAAAACGAAGCTGAAAAGAGAAGCTCTCTTGTAGACATACCATATTGGAATATAATATTATTATTCAAAGGTTTAGTAATTGCATTGTAGATTAAATAACAGCATTTCCACCCCCCTTTGTAGATATTATATAGATAAAGGTCATAGCCGGCCTTTTAATTATATCGCTTCCTTTGCCCTTGTGAAAAACAAAGTATTAACCTTAAAAAACTTTATCACACATGGGTAAAATTAAACAGTATTCCTCAATGCAAAGAGCATTACTACTTGCCTTACTCTTTGTATGCCTAACACCGCTAAGTACATTAGCGCAAACCATCCAGCTGACCGGTACCGTAACCGACACCAAAGGAGAATCTCTTATCGGCGCCAGTGTCCTGGAAAAAGGAACCAGCAATGGTTGCATCACTGACATTGACGGCAACTTTACGTTGACAGTCTCTCCCAAAGCACTTATGGTAATCTCTTATGTGGGTTATGTTACCCAGGAAATTCCCCTCAACGGGCAGAAGAACATCAAAATAGCATTGAAGGATGATTCTGAAATGCTGGATGAAGTTGTAGTTGTAGGCTATGGTACGATGAAGAGGAGCGACATGACGGGAGCCATTTCATCGGTGGATGTAGAAGAGTTGTCCAAACGTACTACCACCAATCCCGCCGAAGCGTTGCAAGGCAAGATTGCCGGTGTGAACATCATGAAATCGGGCGGTAACGCCGGTGCGGGCGTACAAGTTAAAATCCGTGGTGTAAAGACTTTCGGTGACAATGAGCCTCTTTATATCATCGACGGTTTCCCAGGCGACATCAATGCTGTTAATCCGCAGGACATTCAAGCGATGGAAGTATTGAAGGATGGCGCCGCTGCTGCCATTTATGGTTCGGTTGCCGCCAACGGCGTTATCATCGTCACAACAAAGAACGGCAAAAAAGGTGAAACCAAGATTGATTTCAGTGCTTACGTAAGTATGACAGAGGTAGCCAAGAAGCTGGAAATGCTGAATGCAGAAGGATATAAGAAAATGCATACACAAATGTACGAGAACTGGAATGCCCATGTGATGAACCATAAGCCACAGTATGACCCCAAAGACAACGGCTCATGGCTACTGCAGATTATGGAACTAAAACCATACATGACGAACGACACCGGCATAAACACCGACTGGCAGAATGCCATGATGCGTACCGGCCTCTCCCAGAACTACATGTTCAGCATAAGAGGCGGCAGCGAAAACGCCCAATACTCTGTATCATACAACCATGCCGATGAGAAAGGTATCTTCCTGGGTAATGATTATCGCCAAGACAACGCCCGCCTGAAACTGCACATGAGCAAGTACATCTTTGATGTAGACGCCAACATGGCCTTCAAGTTCACAGACAGCAAACAACCGGAATACCAGATAAAGGAAATGTATATGATTTCTCCACTGGTACCTATCTATAACGAGAAAGAGGAATACGGCTTCGGATTGACAAACTTCGACCAATTGCCCAACAACCGCAACGTGATGGCAGACCACCATTACGAAAAATCTACCGACAAAAAATACCACACCACAGCCAACATTGCCCTTACTGCCAGATTCACTCCGTGGCTGAATTTCAAGACAAGCTATGCTTACCGTGGCGAACACCAACGCAGCACTTATCATACTCCCGCTTACATTGCCGATGTTAAAGCCAAACGCGACTATCCTTATCACAGCGAAACCACCGCTTATTGGGAAGAACATGTATGGGAAAATGTACTGAGTTTCAACAAAGACTTCGGGAAGCACTCTATCAATGCAGTAGCAGGTACTTCGACTATGGCACGCAGATATACGTGGAACTCCGTAGGCGTGGAAGGAAAGAATACAACTTATAAGGTAGAAGACGGCCAACTGGTTATCGGTGAACAGCCTGGCGGTTTCCTCGATTCAAATTTCTCCACCATCGGCGCAGGTGCCGGCGGCACTTTCGAGGGTGACGGGAGCAAGTGGGATTATCGCCGGGTTTCTTTCTTCGGCCGTGTAAACTATAACTATGACAACCGCTATCTGGTTCAGGCAACCGTACGTTTCGACGGTTCCTCCAAATTTGGTGCCGACAACCGTTGGGGTTTCTTCCCGTCAATAGCCTTAGGCTGGAGAATCAGCGAAGAAGCATTCTTCCCGGAAGACATCGCGCTGAACAACCTGAAATTACGAGCCAGTTGGGGACGTCTTGGTAATGAAAACGCATTGGGATATTATGACTTCCTCGCCTTGATTTCCACCTACAACACCAAGTATCAAGGATATGTAAAAGGCAATGGTGACAACGCATGGGCAGGAAGTATCGCCCGCGGACTGGAAAACCGTTCGCTGAAATGGGAAACTACCGACACGAAGAATATCGGTGTGGACTTCGGCCTCTTTAACAACAAGCTGACCGGTGCTCTGAACTACTACTACAACCAGACTGAAGAATTACTGATAACCAAAGCGCTTCCACCTTCGGCAGGTTTGAACAACCCGATTCTGAATGTAGGCAAAATCCGCAACTCCGGTGTTGAATTTGAAGTAAACTGGGCAGACTCCAAAGGTGGTTTCGATTATAACATCGGCATGAACTTCAGCACGACAGACAACAAAGTGATGGAACTGGCAGACGATGGCCAGGTCCTTTATGGCGAAGGTCTGAAATACGGCACCGAGCACTTCCCTACCCAGACACGTGTGGGCAAGCCTATCGGCGCATTCTATCTCTACAAGACGGATGGCCTATTCCAGAGCGATGCTGAAGCCCGCCAGTATGTAAATGCTGACGGAGTAGAATACCAACCATTTGCCGATGCAGGCGACATCAAGTTTGTAGACGTAAACGGCGACGGCGAAATCAATGATGACGACAAAGTATATTGCGGTTCGGGTATTCCTACTTTGGAGGTGAATCTTAATTTCTCTGTCGGTTATAAAGGTTTTGACCTTTCAGTAGTATTGGGAAGTGCATGGGGACATAAACTTTACAACGGCAACAAGTACTTCTACGAAGGCATGAACTCCGGTTCCAACTTCCTGACTTCTTCTTTGAATGCCTGGACTCCACAGAATACAAATACCAATGTACCGCGCGCCATCTACAACGACCCGAACGGCAACCTGAAGGAATCTGACCGCTTCATTGAGAAGGGCGACTTCATCCGCCTGCGCCAATTGCAGTTGGGCTACACCCTGCCGAAGGGACTGATGCAGAAAGTATTCATCGAGAGATTGCGTTTCTATGTAAGCGGCGAAAACTTGTTTACTATCACCGGCTACGATGGCATCGACCCTGAATTCTCACGTGCAAGTGTATTGAACACAGGTATTGATAAATTGATTTATCCGTTTACCCGTTCGTTCACTCTTGGAGCACAACTTACATTCTAACAAACTTAATACTATACGGACATGAAAAAAATAATATACATAGCCAGTCTTTGTTTTGCATCGCTCTTTGTGAGTTCTTGCGAAGATTACCTCACCCTGGAGTCTCCCGACCAATTGACTTCCGGTAGCTTTTGGCGCAATGAAAGTGATGCGCAGGCAGGCATCTCCGCTGCCTATTCACAATTGGAGTACTATATTGACACTTGGGAATTTGCAGAAGTAAAATGGCCCGTGGAAGCCTATCGTGAAGACATTATCAACATGGGTAACGATGCGCGCAACTACCCCAACTGGCTGGAGCTGTACAATTTCACCTACACAAACGGTAACTCGCAATTCAGCAGTTACTGGTGGAACAACTACAAGGGCGCCAGTTTTGCCAACCAAGTCATCGAAAAAGTAGCAGCAATGGAAGAAGGAACCATTGCCGCCCCCACACAAGAACAGATTGTGAATGAGGCTTATTTCCTGCGTGCCTATTATCACTTGAAACTGCTTCTGAACTGGAAAGAGATTATCATCCGTGACAAATACATCACCAATCAGGCTGACCTGAGCAAAGGACTCTCTACACGCCCCGAGACATGGGATTTCATCACAGACGATTTGAAAAAGGCAGCCTCTTTGCCCACATCTTATGACAATGACAACATAGGCCGCGCCACTTGCGGAGCCGCCAATGCCTATTTGGGCTTTGCCTACCTCACCCGCGCCTATGAGGAACCGGAGAAGAAAGAAGAATATCTGCGGGAAGCACTGAGCGCACTGAACAGCGTTACCGGTTACGAACTGGAAAAGAACTTCTTAAGCATGTTCAATGCCAGCAACAAGAACTGCAAGGAGTCTATCTTCGAACTCCAGACCTCCATGAGCAGCGCCAATGGTGCCAACTACCGTACACAACTTCATCGTTGGATTGGCTCATCGGAACTGTGGGGATGGGATGAGATTCTTCCAAGCAACATTTTGATGGATGAATTTATGAAAGAAGGCGAGATAGCAACCACCGGTCGCTACGATTCGCGTCTGTATGAAAGTGTTTTCTTCCAATGCGATTTCTTCAACGATGGAAACGGACGCGTTTACGGTGGTGAATACAACGACTGGTTCTGCAGCTTCGACGAAGACGGGGATCCGATTCCCGGAACAAGCTACAACCGCCCGTCTTTCCGCAAGTTCATGCCTGCAGATTATGAAGGGCTGAACAACAATTATTGCGCCATCAACATACCTTTGATGCGCTATGCCAACGTATTGCTGATGAAGGCAGAAGTACTGAATGAACAAGGACATCCCGAACAAGCCATTCCACTGATTAATGAAGTCAGAAGCGTGCATGGTGATATGCCTGCCATGAAAGGGACCTCACAAGACGCAGTACGCGCGCAGATAGAACACGAACGTATGATTGAGTTCTCGTTGGAGAACTGGCGCTGGTATGACTTACGTCGTTGGGGCAAACTGACATCGACTTTGGCGGCCGCCGGACGTGCAGGATTTGATGAAGCAAAGAATGCCTTCTATCCGGTACCGTTGACCGAAATAAATGCCAACGACCAAATAAACAAGTAAACAGATTTTCTCTCTGTCACAATCCTTCAAGGCGGCACCTGCCAGAGCAAATGCCGCCTTGTTTGGCTTTGAAAGCTTTATCTTTGCACAAGCAAAGACAATTTGTATTATCTTTGCATACAAAAAACGACATTAGATATGTTTACAATCATCGGACTAATGCTCACAGGAATGCTGCTGGGCTACCTCTTACGAAGGCGGGACTTAAAGAAGATCCATCAAATCATCACCCTGCTCATCTGGCTGCTGCTGTTTATCCTCGGCATAGAAGTCGGAAGCAACGAGCAAATCATCAAGGGGCTCCACACCATAGGCCTTGAAGCAGTGATACTTACCTTGGGAGGAACCTTGGGAAGCGTCATCGCTGCCTGGGCATTGTGGAGAGTTCTGTATAAAAAGAAAGGAGGCAGAGCATGAAAGGAAGTCTTATCATAGTGGGCTTTTTCGTACTGGGTACGATTTGCGGTGTGTGCCATCTGCTGCCTTTTGACATTGCAGAAACCAATATAAGTTACTATGCGCTTTGCGCGCTGATGTTCAGTGTAGGGCTGAGCGTGGGTAACGACCCGCAAACCTTGAAGAACTTCCGCTCACTCAACCCGCGATTGGTATTCCTACCCATCATGACGATACTGGGAACGCTGGCAGGCTCCGCAGCCGTCAGCCTGATTCTGACGCATCGCTCCATAACGGATTGTCTGGCCGTAGGCTCGGGATTCGGCTATTACTCGCTCTCCAGCATCTTCATTACCGAATACAAGGGAGCCGAGCTGGGCACCATCGCCCTGCTTGCCAATATCTTCCGTGAAATGATGGCTTTGCTGGGTGCACCGCTCATCCGGAAATATTTCGGCAAGCTGGCACCTATATCGGCGGCAGGGGTCAATTCGATGGATGTACTTCTACCCTCCATCACCCAATATTCCGGAAAGGATGTGATTCCTATCGCTATATTCCACGGAATATTAATTGATATGAGTGTACCGGTATTCGTATCCTTCTTCTGCAATCTGTAAACAGCGGGCCGAAAAAGGGGATAAGGCCTCATTGTATTCATACTGTAACAACGTGAACAACAACGACTTCTCACTGCAAAGTGAGTGCATGCTTTTTGCAGTGCCACTGCATACCGTTTGCAGCGTCACTGCATACCTATTTGCAGTGATACTGCAACTGCTTTGCAGCGCGACTGCAACGGGTTTGCAGTGACGCTGCAAAAGGTGTGCAGTGACTTTGCAGCCGGTCACCAAGCTACCGCATACTCGTAGCGGTCGAACTTAGGCTTGGTGCTTATGCCTACTGCCTTGAATACCCGGGCTATCCGTTGCTGTTCTTCGGGAGAGATAGG
>CAJJYX010000064.1 GCA_905197435.1 uncultured Bacteroides sp. | reverse complement strand
GATAATTCCTTCATTGACACCAAAACCATCCACCTCAACAAGCATCTGGTTAAGTGTCTGTTCTCTCTCATCGTGGCCGCCGCCCATACCTGTTCCTCTTCGTCTTGCAACAGCATCAATCTCATCAATAAATATGATACAAGGTGCATTCTTCTTAGCTTCCTCAAACATATCCCTTACTCTTGATGCACCGACACCAACGAACATCTCAACAAAATCAGAACCTGATATGCTAAAGAAAGGTACTCCTGCCTCACCGGCTACAGCCTTTGCAAGTAAAGTCTTACCTGTTCCCGGAGGGCCTGTAAGAATAACTCCCTTAGGAATTCTCGCTCCAAGGTTAGTGTACTTTACAGGATCTTTAAGGAAATCAACGATTTCTTCCAGTTCTTCTTTCTCTTCATTAAGCCCTGCCACATCCTTGAATGTAATTTTGATAGGGGAGCCTTTTTCGAACAGCTGGGCTTTGGACTTTCCTACGCTGAAGATGCCTCCACTTCCACCCATGCCTCCGCCGCCGCTCATGCGGCGTGACATGAAGATCCAGAAACCGATGAGGAATGCAAAGGGGAGAACCTGCCATAGGATAGCACCGAAGTAGTTCCGCTTCTTTTCGTAGTTGATGGAACCGTCAAAATGGGCATCGTCCCTTTCTTTCTGCAGGAAGTTGCCCAGGCTCTCACGTGAAGGAGCCTCGGTCGTTATAAGGGGATTCTTGCCAACACGGCTGGAATCCTGGCGAAAGACATTTCCCACGTGCTGCGGCTTGACGTACGCCTCGACAGAGTTGTCGTCATAGCCGATGACTTTGCTTATATAGCCGTCGCGTACATATTGCTGGAATTCATCATAAGAGATGTTTTTGGTTGCCGTACCGTTTTCATTGGTCAGGTATAGCCCCAACAGCATCATTGCTATAATCATATACAACCAGTTCAGGTTGAACTTGGGCATATTTACTTTGTTGGGTTTCTTGTTAGTATTATTATCCATACGTTTTGATTAATCGAGGTCAGGAATTTGGGTTAATTTGGCGTCTGCCCAAAGGTGTTCCAGGTTGTAGAATTCCCTTGTTTCTGGTAGGAAGACATGTACCAGTATGTCCGAGTAGTCCATGGCTACCCATTCTGCATTGCGCAGTCCGTCTATGGCAAAGGGCTTGGTGTCGGCACCCTTGCGTGTGAAGTCCTTGATGGATTCTACAATGGCTGTCACTTGGCTGGGGGAGTTTCCTTGACAGATGATGAAATAGTTGCATATTGTATCATCGATTTTAGTAAGATCTGCGATGACGATTTTTTTCCCTTTTTTATCTTGAATGCCTTCTGTTATCTGTAGAATCAGTCTTTTCGTTTCGTTCATTATACATTATTATATTAAAACAGTTGACAAATATACGTTGATTTCTCATATCAAACACGCAAAAGAAGAAAACTCTTTCTATTTTTGATTTTTTTTAGTTATATAATCCTTTGGATTACGGTCTCTTATCAGTTTTTCTCTAAAAAAGTACTCGTTTTTGTTTTGAATTATAGAAATCTTTGTATCTTTGCAACCGCAAAAGAGAAATAACAACAATTGGGCTATGGTGTAATGGTAACACTACAGATTCTGGTCCTGTCATTCCTGGTTCGAATCCAGGTAGCCCAACAACAAAAGTCAATTAAAACTGAAAACCCACTAAAACTTGCGATTTTAGTGGGTTTTTTGTTGCTTTTCAACCATGTCTTCCCTTATTCACAAAGGGAGTAGATTTTTCACTTCGCTCTGACTATACCTTAATGAAGGTATCAGATGAGGTTTTGAACGAAGTTCATGACAGAGCAAAATGATAGTGGGTTTTAGTGTTGATTCCCCCTTTTTATGTTCAATCAATATATTTCCCGATTACCATTCAGGCGCAGGGAAAAGGCTGTGGAATGTGAACCTCACTTCCATAGAACTGCTGAAACCAAGTTCCTTGATAACATCGCCATCAGGAGTACCGAAAGCGCATCCTTTATCCTTTGTTGCCCCATAGCAATTCCAAAGTTCCAGACGATACTTCGGGGATTCATTGGCATCGAGCACTTTGGATGCATCAAATGTCACTTCCTTGCCATCCAGATAGAGGTTGTCAAGTGTGGCATGTAAATCGGGGAAATACTTGTAGATGTCAGCCACTTCAATGAAAGTCATAATGGAACCAGCCGTATGGTCAGCCGATTCATATTTGATGCCAATTTGAGGAGCAACAAGGCTGTACTGGAAATTCTCGTACTTTACCTCGAATGTAGCTCCCTGGTTACAATCCCACGGACCACCCCATGAAGGGTTAATAGCAGCCAATATCGGAGTATAGACACCTGCGCCGGTACCGTCGGTAATGACGGTGCAGACAATCTCAAGCTTCTCCTTGAAATGGATGGCAGGCTCGGTACCTTGATTTTCTACATTGCTAAACGGACTGAGAGGAACAGCATTGCCTACAGAACCGGTTCCATAGGCATTGAACAACTGAACACGGTACTTACCGTTTCCTTCAATATCACCATAGTAGAAGCGGTTGGCATCAAACCGGATGGAAGTACCGTCTAACTTGATCTCGTCAATGCGTACAAACGAATTGGGATAACGCTTCACCATATCGGCAAAGTCAAGCGTAAACACCATGGCATCGGTACAAGTTCCCTCGAAAACAAACGTGTGCTGTCCCGCCAAGCCTTCGGGTGAAATGGCTGCAAGCGGTGCATCCCAACTTCCTCCCCATGATGAATCGGCAATATTGAGCAACACCGGAACTTGCGCATCGGCATCGGCCTTGGCCTTGGCCTGACTGTAATAGTTCAACGAATAGCCATAGTCACCATCGGGCAAAGCAATCTGCAAGCCGTCGGCCGTCAACGACAGAATGCTCAGCTTACCACTCTTTGTGCCAATCCAAGTATTGGCACAAAGCACGTCTATGTCAATGTCAATCATTTTATTCACCTCATCAATCGTAAACTTACCGGTCTCATCGGTCACGGTGCCGTCTTCGGCAATACGATGAATGTTCACCGTACCGTCTTCCTTGAGCTCCATATAACCATAGTCCTTCCCGTAAGTATAACCTATCCAACCATTATCTGTACCCATCTCCCAATGAATCTGCTGTTCAATGTTGGGTTGTCCGTTGGAAACCGTGCTCCAGTTGTCCGTAACACCCCACTGCGTGAAAGGTCCTTCAAACACGTGCTGCTTACCGTCCTGACCATTGTCAAGATGCCACTTCTGATAGATCAGGGCCTTGTTGAACGGTACGCTCTTGGCAGTGGAAACAGCGCGTACAGCCATATTCTGATAAACTGCAGCAGTGATGCGGTGATTGACAGAAGCAGCAAACTGGTAACCTATCGCAAACTCTGCATTGGAAGAGTTGACAGTACCGGTGAGATAATATCCTTCAGTACCCAGCGCTGTCACATCGTTTGCCACACGCGTACCGGCTGCAGGCAGGAAGATGGCATTACCATTAGGACCGGTAAACTTGAAACCGGGCACCCCATCCTGCTCAGTCCACTCTTTCTGGCACAACGTGAAGAGTTCCTCGAAATCATCGGCAGTAGGCAGTGTGGCACGCCCTTGAAATGCATGGAAAGCCAAGTCGGAAGCCGTTTTATAAGTATCGGCCGAAGCATAGTCGGCAGGGTCGATGCTGTTGTTGCATCCGGTCAGGTCACCGAATCCGAAAAGGCCACCCAGTCCAGTCTCACTCTTGGCGCCCACATTGAAGCGAGCCCACTTCACGGAGAGGCCCAGGTCGACAAGGTCATTGTCGAGGTCGAAGTCATAGGCAGGAGTAATGAAACTCTTCACCTCACCATACACAATACCGCTACCCAGATTGAGGTACGCCGCATAATAGTATTGCGTTTCGGGCACCAACCCTTCATGGACGAATGAATAGCTGTCCTTAAGTTCCTCACTCTTCACAATAAGACCTGCACGAACCGCTTCTACATCGGATGAAGTAGAGATAACGACACCACAAGTAGCATCGGTCGTAGCATCGGTCAACGTCCCACCCAATACAGCCGAAGCGAAGTCGACAGATGCGGCATCGGCAGTAGCCACCTTGGCATCGGTGGTGAGCAAGCTTTTCACCTCGCCCCTGTAATACATCTTACCCTGCAGGCATACATAGGCCTGATAATAGAGCGTGGAGTTATTGCTCAACCCGTTCAACTGAGCACTGAAGGCGCTACCGTCATAAGCAGCCTGCACGTCCTCGGGCAGGTTGTCTTGCGCAGAACCATAGAAGAAGCCGGTCTTATAGCTTCCGGCATCCATGCCATCCAACCCGGAGAGCGTGGCATGGAGTGTAGCGGTAGTGGCGGTCACATCGGACGACCCCGTCACCACCGACGATTCGTTCAGAATCGGGGTGGTGTGGATAGTATAGTCGTCATCTTCACTGCACGAAGCCAGCGAAAGCCCCAGTGCAAGTGAAAGTATTCCTAAATATATCTTTGTCTTCATATATACTAAATTCATTTAAGTAGTTATTCAATGGTCATCGAAATAATCTCAACCTTCACATCCGGCTGTCCGTCTTCGGTGGCAGCCACAGTAGCAAGCCCCTTATTCTGGATGCCGATACAGATACAACTGCTTCCTTCGTAAGTCACAGTGGCACCGGTGATATTGGTCACGAATACAGTCTGCACGGCTCCTTCGGCAGTGTCAAAGGCCACGGCGTGAGCCAGATTGTAGCAGTCATCTTCCCAGGAATTTCCGATGTTATTGTCCATAATCACAGTCTTAGGAGTCGCGCCCTCGCTCCAAGTGATTCCACTCAGCACTTTGTACAGTATTTTCAGCGTCTGGTTCTTTTTCAGCTTCACCTTCGTGATGTCGATCGGCCATCCCGCGTCACCACCGCCCCAAGGATTGTAGAGCTGCAAGCGCAAACGGTCGGGATTTCCGTCACCGAAGAGAATTTGTACCTTGCTGTTGTCTACCTTGATTTCAGTAGGCCCGGTAGGTCCGGTAGCGATAGGTTTGTAGTTGAGGTTGGCACAGAGATAAGAATCCACGGCTCCCTTGTCATTGGTCGTTGCAGGTACACCCATCTGGAAAGAACTGGTGGCATCGCAAGCCATTACGGTAAATTCACTTCCCTTCACTTCCACCGTACGCTTATCTCCCGTAGCAGTGAGGATGGTTATCTCAACCGGATTACCGTCGGTGTCCATAAATTTCAATTTGCCGTCTTCAATGGCAAGTTTACCGGCATTGGTACCGTCATCCCATTTGTAGCCATCGGCCGTACTGCTCAATACCAGCTCATAGTCGGCAATGGAAGCATCGGCCACAGGCGCCCAAGAAGAACCGTACTGTCCCTTCACTACGCTTTCCCAAACAGCAGAGCCGCCGTTCCACCATGTCCAGTCATAAGGCTCTTCATCATTAATGAGGAAGCGTGCCTCATTGCCCACATAGGTGACACCGTTGATTTCAGTAGTGAACAGTTTGGTTGCCAAATCTTCAATCGCAGGCAGTTGCACTTCGGCAGGCTGAAGCAAGCCCGGATCTTCGGTTGGTATGATGCTGGGGTTATTATAAGCCTCTTCGGAAATGAAATTCCACACCAGCCACCACGGACCTTCGCTATTGGTACGCATCGTAGCTACCTGCAGCAGATAAGGGGTACATTCTATAATCTTGATGTCGTTGGTATAGTTGGAACAAACATCATCAAACCCCTCGTTATGCAATGAATAGGTACCGCCATAGAAAGATATGACAGGGCGTTTCGGGTCAGATACATTCAAGTTGAAAGTTCCGGTGGCATCCGTCGTGCCCGAAGCAGCCACCCGATGAAGTTCCACCGTACAGCCTTTCACTGCATCCAGGCCGAAAGTGATGTACGACTGGAAATAGGGGTCGTCTGCCGGAATGAGCCATGATTGGATACCCGGATCCCAGTTGGGAGTCCAATTGGCGCTACCAATCATAAGGTCTGTTATATTGCTTCCGTCATTTTTCACATCAGTGTGGCTCATGTACATCACCGGTCCCGAACAACGGCCAATGCCAAAGTTCCTGTCAATGGGAACCCACTTGCGGCTCTTGCCCACTCCACCTGCAAGGTTGGCCCAAATAGGGTCTTCAAGCATGGCAAAGTTATTGGTCTCTACCTTGAAAGTATATGGTTCGCCATATACCGGACCTGCAGGTGTGGAAGCACCGAAAGTCACGCTATATTCTCCGGCAAAAGGAAGCGCCAAGTCGAGAGTGGTCTTTTGAGAAGGACCGTTTGGAGTGACCCACAACGGAGTGGCTCCCTTGATGAGCGAAGTCAGATGAATCGTATTAGGATCATTGGCATCAGGGGTCACCGTATAGGCGATACCTTCTACCAAATCATCGGAGACATAGTTTTTTGCCCCCATCTCGTACTCTTCGGGCGAGCAAGCGGTAAATATCAAAGCCGCTCCTGCCAATATGGAAAAGAATGATTTAAGTCTCATATTTTATTGTTTTTATTTACTCTATTAATGGTACTCACCATCACCATCCGGGGTTCTGCACAAGTACACTCTGTGAAAGGTTAATTTGATTATAAGGAATCTGGCTCAGTCCTTTGGTGGCTTTCACACGGTCGGCCCGTATGGTTATCGCATCATCAGCGCCTCCACTCTTCACCTTGACACCATTCAAGGCGAGCTTCTCGGCTGCCACGTCTATACCTTGACGCAGGAGATCCCAATAATTAATGCTTTCAAAAGCAAATTCAAGACGACGTTCTTCCATAATAGCTTGTTGAGACACACTCTTAGCTTGATAGTTGGCTGATACAGTTTCGTTGTCATCAACTTGATAAGCACGCTTACGCACTTGGTTGAAATAATTTTGCGCATTGGGACTGCCCAGTTCTGCAGCCATCAGCAATACGTCGGCATAACGGATAATAACGTAGTCTTGACGGTTCTGCGTCTGGAAGTCACCGCTACCATCCTGCTTGCCGGCATGGCTTCCATCGGCATAGCAAAGTGGAGAGTATTTCTTCACAGCATAGCCGGTATATTCACGCCAGTCATTGAAGCTGGTGGTAAAATCGGTCGAAGCTGTGATTCCCTCTCCTTCCAAATCTATAATAGAAGCCGAATGACGGAGATCACCGGAGGGGAATGCGTCCACAAAATCAGGATTTACCGTCAATGCGCCCCATCCCTTGCAATAGGGAGCTGCATTGAGCTGACGCATACCCAACATCACCTGCCAACGATTGGAATCGTTGTTTCCGTTATAATCTTGAGTAGCGGTAAATTTCAACGCAAGAATGGTTTCCTTGTTTCCATCACCGGCATATGTGCCCTTCAAGGTTTCATAGTCTCCTTTTTCAGCTACTTTTGCAGAAGAAGCGGGCCACAAATTCTTAAACTGCGATACCAAGCCATATTCTCCTGAAGCGATTATGTCTTCTACAGCAGCCAAAGCTTCGGCGCGGGTCACCTCAGCAGGTTCTTCACCGTAATATCCAGTATAGAAAAGGTATGCACGTGCCAATAAAGCCTCAGCTGCATATTTTGTGATATGACCGTCGTTCTTGGTATAATCTGCTTTGGGATAAGCGTCACCGGGAATATTCTCGATAGCATATTTTAAGTCAGTAAATATGCTACAGAATACCTCCTTGGCAGGTGAGGGGGTGCGGTTTTCATTTACCGGTTCCAGAAAGAGTGGGATATTTCCCCACAAACGAACCATATCCAGATAAAGTAATGCACGCAACGTACGGCATTCGCCTATATAGATACCGCGTTTATTGCTTGACTCATTCCATACAATCTGCTCTTCGTGAGCTATCAGCTCGTTGCAACGATAGACCCCCGCATAATAATTCTTCCAATCGCCTTCGTATAAGTTGAGGTCGGCAGGCGACTGGGTGATGTCAAAACGGTCAATGGCCTGATAACCGCGTCCATCGGCATTTCCGGTAGCACCGAAGCACTCGGCACTCATTATCTCGGAAGCTACATAAAATCCTATCATCATGGCTGATGAAGTTTGGCGCCAACCATCATAGCACCCTATCAGAGCGCGATAAGCATCTTGTTCGGTCTTATAAAATGTACCGGTTGATGATTCAGTCTTCGAAGTAACATCGAGAAAACTGTCGATACATGAAGCCAGTCCCAAACTTAGAAGCAGGACACTTGCCATAAATATATTTTTGTTTTTCTTCATATCATCTGTATTTTTAGAATTTCAAGTTAACGCCAAACAATACGGTACGCGGACGAGGGTAATACCCCAGATCAACGCCCGATACCCAGCCTTGCCCGTTATTCCCTTCGGGACCATAACCTATTTCCGGATCCATGCCGTCGTATTTGGTAAATGTAAATGCATTCTGTACTTGGGCATAGATACGGCACTGGCTGATGGTCTTACATCTCAGCAATTTGGCAAAGTCATAGCCCAAAGTAATGTTACTGATTCGTAAGTAATCACCATCCTGCACATAGAGGTCTGAGAACTGCCAATTGATATTCTGATCGGTGACCCGGGGTATGCGATTGCTGGTACCCTCTCCTGTCCAACGTCCCAAAATAGCAGTAGTATAATTGGCCTGTTTGGAAGTATGGTTACGGTAGCTCTGAACAATCTGTTGCCCGAAAGCACCGTTGGCTGCTACAGAGAAATCAAGCCCCTTCCAGCTGAAACCAAGATTGAATCCCATGGTGAAGTCAGGAATACCATTGCCAAGGTCGGTCTTATCAAGCTCGTTCACGACTCCGTCATGATTGATGTCCACAAACTTCACGTCACCCGGCTGCACATCAGCCTGTAATACACCGTTACCAGCCTTAATCCAATTCTCAATCTCTTGATTATTCTGGAATATACCTGCTGTCTTGAAACCGTAGAAATAACCGATAGGCTTACCATTTTCGGCACGATAGAATTCAGGGGTATTGTCATACAATTGATTAGTAGAACCATGAATAGTGCCATCGTCGTTAGGAATCTCTCCAACCTTATTTTTATTGTAAGCACCGTTGATGCCGATGTTATAGATAAAATTTTTACCGATTTGGTCATTCCAAGTAAGATTGAGCTCCACACCGGTGTTTTTCACTCCACCACCATTGATATAGGGAGCGCCTGCACCGGCTGTAGCAAGAATGGGAGCTACGACAAGCCAGTCTTTGGTATCTTTAATGTAAAAATCGAAGTTAAATCCCAGACGGTTATTGAGGAATCGGGCGTCAAGACCGACATTAGTCTGTTGTGAAGTTTCCCACTTGATATTGGCATTGGCCAAACGACTGGGATAAGCTCCCCAATTGCTTCCAAGCTGTGCGGCAGCATCCGAATCACCGTAACTGCTACCGAAAAGATAGTGTGTATTGGTACTCTTGACAGGAGCCAGATATTGGAATGCATCAATATTGGCATTACCCACTTGTCCCCAGCTGACGCGGAGTTTCAGGAAGTCAAGCCAGCCTTGTGTTTGCTCCATGAATTTTTCGTTAGTAATGGTCCATCCCGCAGATACCGAAGGGAAATAACCAAAACGGTTTCCTTTGGCAAAGTTGCTCGAACCGTCTGCACGTAGGGTGGCATTAAGCATATAAGTTTCTTTCCAGTTCCAGCCTAAACGTCCAAAATAAGATACCTTACGGCTATCAGTGTGCGGGTTACCACTGGCTCCCAAGCCATTAGTAGAATCGGAAGCTGTTCCGTTACCCACGAAAGCATGTCCCCAATCATCGAAACCTTCTTTTAGCATACCATTGCTGGCACCGATGTAAGTACCCTCATAGCGGTAAGCTTCCATACCCAACAAGGCATTGAACGAATGTTGCTCCATGGTCCAGTCATAAGAAGCTGTATTGGTCCATGTCATACCTAAAGAATGGTTAGCATTCTGGGACACTGTAGTGCGTTCTTCATTATATATATACTGGCTGAACTTATAGAGCGGCTTGAAGCTGCGGTACTCACTGGAACCATAAACCACACCGAACACTGTTTTTATCTTCAAGTTCTTGATGGGCTGCAATTCTGCATAGACATTACCGGAAAAAGTAGCCGTTTTGTTTTCATTGTTGCTATCGGTCATCATCAAACCATAAGGGTTTCCGTCACCCTTATTCCAATCGCTGGAACTGGTGTCATTGTAAGGTGAATCGTAGAGATTGTTGTCACTGCAAATGGGAGCAATGGGCGATGTTCCGAATGCGCCACGCAGGGTGTTGTTATACTGGTTGCCCACACTGATACCATTGTTCATCTTGTATACAAAGCTGACCTGTTCGCCCACCTTCAAAATATCTTTGAAAAGCTTGTGTTCACTATTCACACGAAAATTGTAGCGCGAATAGTTGGAGACATCCGAACCGCCTACGACACCTTCCTGATTCATGTAGCCCAATGAAAGAGCGTAAGTGGAAGTCGCGCTTCCGCCAGTGATACCCAGTGTGTAGCTCTCTGTGGTGGCATTATCCTCAAACATGGCATCCACCCAATCCGTATCGTATACATTGCCATTAGTATCGTATATGGACTGGTACTTGCCCCAATTGTAAGCCGAAAGTCCGCTGTTCAAGGCCTGTTCGTCCATAATGGTTATATACTCTTTTGCATTTAGCATATTAACCTTGCGAGCCACATTCTGTATTCCATAATAAGTATCAAGACTTACCTGTGCTTTACCTTCACGCCCTTGCTTGGTGGTAATAAGCACTACACCATTGGCACCGGCCGAACCGTAGATAGCAGCACTAGCCGCATCTTTCAATACATCTATGCTTTCAATATCAGCAGGATTCAAAGTAGAGATATCACCGCCCACACCATCAATAAGATAAAGAGGAGCACTATTTCCCACTGTACCAAGGCCACGGATACTTACCTTCATGTCAGCACCCGGCTGCCCGGAAGTCGAAGCGATACTTACACCCGGCGTTTGTCCCTGCATGGCTTGTAAGGGGTTGGTCGTATTCATCTTGGCGATTTCGTCACCCTTCATTTGGACAGTGGCACCCGTTACCAGTTTCTTTTTCTGGACGCCATAGCCCACAACAACCACTTCATCCAATATTTCAGTATCCTCCTTCAGTACTATGTTGATGATGGAAGAAGTGCCTACCTTGATTTCCTGTGATTGACAGCCGATGTAAGAAAATACCAGTGTCTGCCCTTGCTCGGCAGTTACCAGGTATCGTCCATCGATGTCGGTGATTCCACCCGTGGCCGTTTCTTTTACTCGTACGCTGACACCTATCAACGGCTCACCGTCCGCAGCTGATGTTACAACGCCTGAAATGGCCTTGCTTTGAGAAGGATTAGCCCAAAGACTACTGATTGCAGGTAGCAGAAGCAATACTACCAGTACAATACGGCACAAATGGAAATCTGTGCGCTTGTCAAAGAATGTTTTTCTCATTGTACATTGTTTAATGGTTAATATCAAAGATTTTATCATGCTCTTTAATTAGTGGCAAAGGACTTGGTTGCAAATGTATAGATGAGTAAGAAAAGAATGCTGAGAATTTGTTACGAAGAGCATACGATTTCGTTAATCGAAGTTTCTAAAATGTTACTGATAAAGGTCTAATTTGTTTTTCATTCTTTCTCTGTGCCTTCTGAAGAGGGGATATCTTTGGTATTCCTTTAATGCAGAGATTCTTCTCATCTCACTTTTTCATCACAAGTGCACTTCCCCCGAAGATGAAGAATCATTTTATCTTAAGAACATCCTGTTTTTAGCCTATTCTTAAAAACACATGGTCTAAAAATAAGAATAATGCAAAAAACTTGTAATTTTGCATCTGTTACATTGGGGGTAAATTCGCCAACCACTTTGCAATTCAAGTAAAAATGATTTGCCGGAAGTGCCATTGTATATCCCCACCGGTTATTATTGCAAAATTGATACGATGGATTATACGATATATGAGTATTCGCTTGGTACTGCATTGGTGCTGATGCTGTTTTTCGCCGCCTGTTTCCTTATGGTGAAGACACCGGACAAACCTATTTTCGGCAACTATATACGTTCATGCCACCTCATGGGAGTGGCGCTACTGCTTTTATCCGCCAACTATTCGGTTCATTTGTTCTGCAACCTTCGTTTTTTATACCTGGACGCGGCCATCCTGATGAACCTTTCCACCTATTTTATATCTTATTGGCTGTTCAGTTCGGCGCTTACCGCATTGCTCGACCGTTTTTACCTGACCAGGCGACGCTTCTTGCGGCACATACTGTACTGGCTGTCGTTCTCTGCCCTTTCCGGAGCCGTTCTTATTGCCTTGCCCCAAGGGGCAGTACAGCATGTCGGGCTGCTCCTTATGGCCTTGTGGCTGCTTGCTTATGGCATCTATCTGTCCCGCAAACTCATCCTTACCTACCGCTGGGCAGTCCGCCTGTTCGATGACACCCATTCCGAGCACATTGCCGCTTATATCCGGTGGATGTCCGCCTTCACATGGTGGGCGATCATCTATGGGGTCAGTTGCGGATTGCTGACATTCCTGCCCGACCGGTATGTGTTCCTGTGGGTTCTTTCCTCCATCCCCTTTTATATTTACCTGTATCGCTCTTACATGAACTACCTGCTTTTCTATGAGCAGGTGGAAAGTATTTTGGAAAAGGAAACACCCGAAGGTGTAGAAGAAGTTTGCAGGAATGTGGAAGAAATGCCAAACGAAACTCCGGCCTATCATGCGAATATCGAGAAAAAGCTGACTGTATGGGTCGGTATGGACGGTTATACAAGTCCGGGACTTACCATCGAGGAATTGGCAGGCAAGCTCGGCACCAACCGTACCTATCTGTCTGCCTACATCAAGTCCACTTATCATGTTTCGTTCCGCGAATGGATTGCGGGGCTTCGCTTGGAATATGCCAAGCGGATGCTGATTGAACATCAGGAATGGACCATTGCCAGAATATCCGAAACGTCCGGATTCCTTTCTCAAAGTTACTTCATGAAAATATTCAAGGAAAAAGAGGGATGCTCACCCGCCCGTTGGCGGAAAGCGCAAGCCTGAAAAAAGAGTTGCCGCCCTGTCTGTGAGACTGCTCTGTCAACAAAATACTGCTCGGACGACAAACCATGAAATGCTCTAACCACAAAGTTGTGCTCTCTCGACAAGAGGGATATTTTTCCTGCCGTAAAGAGTGTGTTTATATGGATTGTTTGTAATAATTTTGTTGGAAAGTATTCAATCATTTTAAAGAAAAAGTTCTATGATCAAGACAGAAATTAAGCATTGTTTTGCCAGTATTTTCACATACTGCTCGCTTGTATGTTGTGCGTCCCTGCTTTTTACGGCTTGCTCGGATAACGAAGAACCGGCAGTTGAGACAGAGGGTGAATGGGATTCCCCGCTACGTGGTTCCATTGCTACCGATGAAACGGCGGACTGTCCCGCCACCATATTGGGAAACGTTCCTGCTGACATGAAAGAGGCATTAAACCATCGCTTTACTCATCTTAGTAGCACTGTGAACAGAGGAACAAATGTGCCCTTCGTCTCCAACGCAGAACTTTCGACCTATAAGGAAGAGATTGCGGCTGTTTATGAAAATGATGGTATAATTATCATTATCAAGCCGGATATCCCCGCGGTGAACAATTGGTTCGGGCAAATGGGGCTGGATTATGAATTGGTCGATGACGGCGTGGAGAAAGAACTTTACGCCTTTAGCAAGTGCCACCAATATATATTGGATGCGGCAGATGAGAGTACCACGATCAATGAGCATCTGAACTACTTCATCAGTTGGATCAATCAGACCCTAAGTGTATCTTTGGTACTTCCCCCCGAAGCCGGTGAAACGGCAATAGACAAGTTGACCAGTGCCCAAACCATTACACATACTTTCAATTATGATCTGGATATAACGGAGGCTAAAATAGCTCTTTCCAAAGCGGATAAAATATACGGGAAGGGAGTTTTCACCGCAAAATACAGCATCTATGCATTATATGCTTTCCAAGATCAGCCGACCGCAGGAGATTTCTATATAGTATCGGCTGAATATACGGCACATAATAGTGACATGTGCCCGGTCGATGCCAATGACCACAGGTGGACCAGCAAACATGGCGGTGTTTATTGCAGGCTGTGTGGGTTTTACATGACTAACTTCAATGTTGAGACCGTTTTAACTAAATCGGATAAAGAGACAAAAGTGGGGGAATACTTGGCTAATTACTCACCTACGCCGCTGACGACCCAAGGGTCCACTTCTTACTCATCCGGAATGAGTTGGAGCCTGGGGGGAGAGGTAGCAGTGGGGGGAAACGCTGCCGGCCCGAACGGCTCGGTGACAGTCACGGGTGGCGTTACGTTCTCTAACAGCCAGAGCCGGACCATCTCGGATGTGGAAATCCTAAACCAAAGTACAAGCAATGTTACGAAGTACGAATATAAGGTAAACAATTTGCCGTACTACCAGGTCGGCAGCATCAGTATCTCTGTACCTCCTCTTGTGTCTGTAAGCAATGCCACTCTTTACAGCAGTTGGATTTGGAGGGTGCCGAGTACAACAGAGCAGTCTACGGAGAAATTCTTTATTGGAACCAAGCCGACAATCACATATGGCAGTTGTCATTTTTATAGCTCTGGAGCGGATTTCAAATCTCACAAAAACAGCCCTAAGATGGACGAAATGCAATATGCGCAAGTTACACCCCCTAATCGAATCCCGACAGGACTCCTGAAAATCACTAATACCAATGAGGGAGAATATATCAGCGATGTGGTGATTACGAACGAGAAAGGGAAAGTGGAATACACTTCCAGCGGCAAAGGCAGTGTGGCATACGATGATTCATTCCTTCGCTATATCCCTACGGGAACATATACCGTGGAATTTAAAATGGGGGCAAATGTTCAGTCAACAAAAACATACGTGCTCAGTGAGAAGATTACCATTAGGCGTGGGGAAGAGATAACTTTAAACTCGGCGTTTGACTTTGAGGAGAAATCAGAATGAAGCAAAACTATTCGTATCTTATTTTTTCAATATCACTCTTGACTTGTCTGCTCTTTTCCGCTTGTGAAAAAGAGCGCCTCATTGTTGAGCAGCCAGAGGTGGGGAATGGCATCGGTGACATTGCCGATATTACCACTTTGATACAGCCTCAACTGACATCTGCGACTTTTCCTTATGCCATAAAAAAAGAAGTGGGGGTGAAGGATGTGAAGCTTTATCCGGTTGAAGGGGAAGGTGAAGTGACCTTGCGCCATTCCATTTATCCGTTTTATGCTTTTGAGAAAAACAACAGTAACGGAGACTATTATGTCATAAAATCGGAAGTTGCTGTTGCCAACGAGAATATGTATAAAGGGTACACTAAACACCACTTTGATAAGTCAAGTACCAATATCTGCGGTTATTATATGCGTGAGATGAGGGTGAGTTATGAATTGAAAGATAAAGATGGAAATAAAGTAGGCGAATTTCCCGTAGGACATAGCCCTACTCCCTTTACGACGATCGGTTCGGTTACTTACACTTCCGGCTTTTCATGGAGTTTAAACGCTCAGATACGAATTGGATCGGATACGATTGCGGTGAAACCTTTGATAGGAAGTGTGTCGTATAGCAACGAGGTGAAGCGTAATATTCAGGATATGGATGTAAGGAATACTTCCTCCGACCAAGCTGCTCACTATGCTTTTTCCCTGAATAACCTGCCTGCAGATAAACCGGAGACCAGTTACATCCCTAAATTGCCACCTCCTTCACTTTCAATCAATACCGGTACTTATTTCCAAGAATTTATATGGCGGGTGCCTACTACGAAAGATTTCCAAGGAGACGACGTAAAATTTACCTTAACGCAAAAGGTTGAGATTGATTATGGCATTTGCTATTCTGTTACACGATCATATACACAGGCGGAAGATGCAGGCGTCAGTCTGGCTTGT
>CAJJYX010000063.1 GCA_905197435.1 uncultured Bacteroides sp. | reverse complement strand
TGAGCTTCCTTGCCGCTTTGGTGGGTGCAAGCCTGCCGCTGACGGGTTATTACCTTTGGGTTCGCCGGCTGGTCAGGAAGAGTGGCAGGAAAGCAAACGTTCAATTGAAGAAAGCTGCTTAGAAAAAGCTGACAGTATTTGTGTGAGTGGACACTTTATTAAAAATACTGAAAAAATAAATGAAAGAGTGTAATCATGATTACACTCTTTCAGATTACAACTGCCTATTTTTGGAGAAAATATTCATTATATGGCGAAGTTACCAATCATAAGTAAACTATTTCCGTCCTATGGATGGAAAGTGACGGCACTCATCGTATGTGGTGTCCTCATCGGTGGCGGAGGCTTGTTTATGTATCTTCTCCGGGCGCACACTTATCTGGGAGATGATCCTGCAGCATGTGTCAACTGCCACATCATGGCTCCCTATTATGCAACCTGGATGCACAGTTCCCATAGCCGGGATGCCACTTGTAACGACTGCCACGTTCCTCATGAGAATATGGTAAAGAAATGGACCTTCAAGGGAATGGACGGCATGAAACACGTGGGCGCTTTTCTCACTAAAAGCGAGCCGCAGGCCATCCGGGCCGAGGCAGCAAGTGCGCAGGTCATTATGAATAACTGCATCCGTTGCCATGCGCAACTGACCAACGAGTTTGTGGATGCCGGTAAGATAGACTACATGATGGCTCTTACCGGAGACGGAAAGGCATGCTGGGACTGCCACCGCGATGTGCCTCACGGCGGAATGAACAGTCTCTCGTCTACACCCTCTGCATTGGTGCCCTATCCTGAATCTCCCGTACCGGAGTGGTTGCAGAAACTGATAAAGAAATAATAACAATAAATCTTCATATATTATGGAAAAGAGATTAAAATCATGGCAAGGATGGCTGTTGTTCGGTGGCTCAATGGTCGTTGTATTTGTCTTGGGTTTGTGTGTTTCTGCTTTGATGGAGCGCAGGGCCGAACTGGCAAGTGTATTCAATAACCGCAAAACTGTGATTGAGGGAATTGAAGCACGCAATGAAGTCTTCAAGAGTGACTTCCCCCGTGAGTATCAGACGTGGACCGAAACGGCTAAGACCGATTTTCAAAGTGAATTCAATGGAAATGTGGCTGTGGATGCATTGGAACAGCGCCCTGAGATGGTAGTGCTTTGGGCAGGATATGCCTTCTCCAAGGACTATTCCACCCCACGCGGACACATGCATGCCATTGAAGACATTACGGCGACTCTTCGTACCGGTGCACCTGCCACTGCTGCGGATGGCCCGCAACCTTCTACCTGCTGGACTTGCAAGAGTCCCGACGTACCCCGTATGATGGAAGCTGTCGGTGTGGATGCTTTCTATAATAATAAGTGGGGCGCTTTGGGCGATGAAATTGTGAATCCGATAGGTTGTGCCGATTGCCACGAACCGGAAAATATGAATTTGCATATCAGCCGTCCGGCTCTGGTCGAAGCTTTTGAGCGTCAGGGCAAGGACATTACCAAGGCCACTCCGCAGGAGATGCGTTCACTGGTATGTGCGCAGTGCCATGTGGAATATTATTTCAAGGGGGACGATAAGTACCTGACTTTCCCTTGGGACAAAGGTTTTACGGTAGAAGATATGGAAGCCTACTATGATGAGGCCGGTTTCTACGACTATATACACAAGTTGAGCCGTGCCCCCATTCTGAAGGCACAGCATCCCGACTTTGAAATTGCCCAGATGGGGATTCACGGTCAGCGTGGCGTGTCGTGTGCGGATTGCCACATGCCCTATAAGAGTGAGGGCGGCGTGAAGTTCAGCGACCATCACATACAGAGCCCGTTGGCCATGATAGACCGTACCTGCCAAACCTGCCACCGCGAAAGCGAGGAGACTTTGCGTAACAACGTCTACGAACGTCAGCACAAGGCCAATGAAATCCGCAACCGCTTGGAACAGGAACTCGCCAAAGCCCATATCGAAGCTGAATTTGCTTGGGACAAGGGAGCTACGGAAGAGCAGATGAAAGAAGTACTGGCACTGATTCGCCAGGCACAATGGCGTTGGGATTTCGGTGTGGCATCTCACGGAGGTTCTTTCCATGCACCGCAGGAAATCCAGCGTGTATTGTCTCATGGCTTGGATAGAGCCATGCAAGCACGTTTGGCTGTTTCTAAAGTGCTGGCGAAGCATGGATATACGGACAATGTCCCCATGCCGGATATTTCCACCAAAGACAAGGCGCAGGAATATATCGGTCTCGATATGGATGCCGAAAGAGCTGCAAAGGACAAATTCTTGAAGACTACCGCACCGGCTTGGCTGGAAAAGGCGAAAGCCAACAACCGTCTGGCACAAGTCGGCTCCAAATAAGTAAGTATCCATAATTAGTTCGTGATATGAGTATCTGTCATTCAGAGCATAGCGAAGAATGACAGATAGCATTGACTGATTGTGAGCAGTTGCTTGGTAAATTATCAAATAGTAATTTGGAAGATGTGGAAGAAACCGTGGGGGTATAGGGAAGGTTTTATCTGCGGGGCAGGGCTGTTCGTCACGGGCTTGTTGTTGCAGTGGAGCGTTGGCGATATTCGTTGGAGTTTGTTTGCATGGCCGGTCAATATCATTGTTCTGGTGTTGTTCCTGCTGTTGCTGGCAGGAATGCATGGTCTTCGTAAACGGGTGTATTGTTTCGGATGGCTCGCTCATTATACGGCTGCGGTTTCTTCTTTGGTCTGTGTGGCGGTTATCACTGTCATTATGGGATTGGTGCGGCAGATTCCTTCTGCCCAGCCTCCGGCTGATGTTATCGGCTTTTCGAAGATGCTCTCTTTTTGGCCGTTCGTGCTGCTTTATATTTGGATGGTTACTGTTTTGGGGCTGACTATTCTCCGTGTATGTATTCCTTTAAAATTGCGTAAGATTCCTTTTCTGCTGAACCATGTCGGCTTGTTTGTTACCCTCTTGACGGCAACACTTGGCAATGCGGACATGCAACGTCTGAAAATGATTACTCAATTGGGCAAGACCGAATGGCGTGCCACGGATGAGGATGGCAAGCTGACGGAACTTCCGCTTGCCGTTGAGCTGAAGGAATTTACCATACACGAGTATCCTCCCAAGCTGATGCTGATAGACAATGAAACGGGACAGGCACTCCCGAAGGATGTGCCGGAACATTTGTTGCTGGAAGAGAATGTAGAACGGGGAAAATTGCTGGATTGGGACATCTCCGTCCTTCAATCCGTTCCGATGGCTGCCACCGCAGTTACGGAAGATACCTTGAAGTTTACCGAATTCCATTCGATGGGAGCCACCTATGCCGTTTATCTGAAAGCGGTGAATACCACTTCCGGACAGTCGAAGGAAGGATGGGTGAGTTGTGGCAGTTTCATGTTCCCCTATAAGGCATTGCATTTGTCGGAACAAGCCAGTCTGGTGATGCCCGAACGTGAGCCGCAGCGGTTTGTTTCCGCTGTAACGGTTTATACGCAGGCGGGAGATGTGTTGGAAGACACTATTGAGGTGAACCATCCGTTGAAGGTATCCGGGTGGGACATTTATCAATTGAGCTATGACGAAACGAAGGGACGGTGGAGCGATGTCAGTGTCTTTGAACTGGTGCGCGACCCCTGGCTTCCGGCTGTATATGCCGGCATCATAATGATGGTACTGGGAGCAGTCTGCTTGTTTGTCAATACACCAAAAGGTAAAGAAGAAAGAAAGGAGGAGACGATATGAGTTGGGATTATTTTGCTCTGTTTGCCATTGTCGCTTTACTCTTCTGGGGATTGGGGGCTTTTGCTGCATGGCGTGGCAAACGTCCGGTAGTGGTATATGCCTTTACTTGTTTGGGACTGGCTGTTTTTTTCAGTTTCATTGTAGGCATGTGGATTTCTTTGGAACGGCCTCCGATGCGGACGATGGGAGAGACCCGTCTGTGGTATTCATTCTTTCTTCCGTTGGCGGGGATCATCACTTATAGTCGCTGGAAGTATAAATGGATTCTCTGTTTCAGTTCCATTTTGTCATGGGTGTTTGTCTGCATCAATATCTTCAAGCCCGAAATACACAACAAGACTTTGATGCCTGCCTTGCAGAGCCCGTGGTTCACTCCTCATGTCATTGTCTATATGTTTGCTTATGCCATGCTGGGTGCCGCTACGGTGATGGCTGTCTACCTGCTGTGGTTCAAGAAAAAAGGGATTGAACGGCATGAGATGGCTTTGTGTGATAACCTGACCTGTGTAGGGCTTGCTTTCATGACGTTGGGCATGCTGTCCGGTGCAGTCTGGGCAAAAGCTGCTTGGGGGCACTATTGGGCATGGGATCCCAAAGAGACTTGGGCGGCGGCTACCTGGTTTTCCTATCTGGCATATATTCATTTTCGTCTGGGACGCCCCGCGGCACACCGTAAGGCGCTGGCAGGCTTACTTGTATCTTTTCTGTTGTTGCAAATGTGTTGGTATGGCATCAATTACCTGCCCTCGGCACAAGGAGTGAGTGTACATACGTATAACTTAAATTAAAATACTTATGAAAACAGTTTATTTGGCATTAGGCTTATTGTTGTTGTCCGGAATGTCGTGGGCACAAAATGCGGAGAAAGAGAATGAGTTCACCATGTCGATGCAAATCAGACCCCGCGCAGAATACCGTAACGGAGCACAGTTCCCACGCTTCGAAGGAGACAAGGCGGCAGCATTCATCAACAACCGTGCACGTCTTTCCATGGAGTACAAACGCTCGGATTTGAGTATGAAGATTTCCGCACAACATGTAGGTGTATGGGGCCAGGATCCGCAGATAGATACAAACGGGCGTTTCATCATGAACGAAGCATGGGCAAAGCTCGACTTCGGTGCCGGCTTCTTCGCACAACTGGGACGCCAGACCTTGTCTTATGACGACGAGCGTATTTTGGGAGGACTGGACTGGAATGTGGCAGGTCGCTATCACGATGCCTTGAAGTTGGGCTATGCCAAGGATGCCCACCAGCTGCATTTTATTCTTGCTTTCAACCAGAACAAGGAAAAGACCAAAGGTACGTATTATTATGATGGTGCACAACCCTACAAGAACATGCAAACCCTCTGGTATCATTATACGGCGCAAGCTTCCAATCTTGATGTCTCTTTGTTGTTCATGAATCTGGGCATGGAAACCGGTGATGCGGAGACAGAAACTTCCCATACCCGCTATTTGCAGACATTCGGCACTTACGTGACTTACCAACCGGAATCAGGGAATTGGCTGCCCGTGCAGGCTGCTTTCTATTATCAGACCGGTAAGAATAAGAATGCGCAGAGTGTATCTGCCTTTATGGCAAGCGTGAAGGCTGCCTATGCCATCGACAAGCGATGGAGTGTAAGCTTGGGTTATGATTATCTGAGTGGTAACGATGGGAAAGGTGACAAGTTCAAGGCCTTCGATCCCCTTTACGGGACACATCATAAATTCTATGGAGCGATGGATTATTTCTATGCTTCTGCCTGGCAGGGAGTGGCTCCCGGTTTGCAGGATGCCCAGTTGGGTGTCAGCTTCAAGGCATCCAAGAAGGTGAGCATGCATGTCTCTTATCACTATTTCGCTACTGCTGCCAAGTTGGACGATGTAAAGAAGGGGTTAGGTTCGGAGATAGACTACCAGCTTGACTGGAATGTGATGAAAGATGTGAGATTTTCTGCCGGTTACTCCATAATGCGGGGCACGAAGTCCATGGACGTGGTGAAAGGCGGCAACTATAAACGCTGGCAGGATTGGGGCTGGGTATCCGTCAATATCAATCCGAGAATCTTGTTCGTAAAATGGTAATTTAGATATATTCTTTCAGAGCAGCTTCATTCAATACCTCAATTTTCTTGCCCGTCATCAGGATAATGCCTTCTTTGATCATCTTGTTGATTTCTTTTGAAAGTGCCGGGCGGGTTACGTTGAGGTATTCTGCCAGCTCGGATTGGGTATGCGCAATGGTGATGCTGGAGAGTTGGGAGATTTTGTTTTCAAACAGATAGACAATAAACCTTTCGCGGACTGTTTTACGGGACAAGGTTTTCAGCCGTGAGACCGTACAGGCATTGCAGTTTCCCGTTATGCAGAGGAAGTTATGCAGCACTTTAGGATCCTGGCTGATAAGCTTGAAAGTGGATTCTTTGGTTGCTGTAAACAAAATGCAGTCTTCAATGGCGGTAAAGGTTGCAGGCAACGTGGTGTCGGTACTAAAAAGATGGGGAGTGGCAAAGGCCCGGGGGGCAACAATACATTCAATCATGACTTTATTGCCCAGTCCGTCTATGATATCCACACGCAATTTGCCTTCCAATAATATATAGAGTTTCTTGCAGGGAATGCCTTGCCGGGCAACTATGTCTTTCTTATCTATGGAGTAGACTGAATATTCCAGTTTTTCAAGCAGTGATTGCTTGATATTATGCGGTAAATCCCTTAATAAGGGGATTTGGAACAATAGCTGTTCGTGTTTTTCATCCAGTAGAATCTTTTCCATAATTTGTATTCTTGGACAAAGATAGGAATAATATATAAGTATGGGAGCTTTTTCACAAATACTTTTGGGCGGATACTTCATTTATCCGTATTTCCCTTCCTTCTGTCCGGATGCATCCTTCGCTTGCCAATTCTGACAAGGCACGTGCCAATGAAGGACGTGCAACTCCCAGTATTTGTGCCACTTCCTGCTGGTTGAGTATCGTGCCGTGCATACGTAGGTAGTTCAGTGTGCGGGATTTTAGGCTTTGCAGGGCAAAGGCATTCAACTTCTTTGAGAGGAACAGAGTCCTGTCCGATACCAGTTGCAGGAAGTTGTGCATCACGGTGGGATGCTGGTGTAGGAATTCAAGGAAAATGTTTTTGTTTATGACAAGTATCTCACATTTCTCTTTCGCTTCGATATTTACCGGGAAGCGGTTTTCAGAGGCAAAGACGAAGGCCGGGGCAAGTAGTTGCGGGGCTTTTAGTGTTTCGATGGTGAGTTGTTTTCCTTCTGCACTGACCATCTGGGTGCGTACGCTGCCGCTGCACAATATGAACAGAGAACGGTATGCTTCTCCCTGCACAGCAATGAAATCGGCAGGGCTGTATTGCCTGCGTGTATGCTCGGGAGCCAGGATGAGGGATAATAATTCCTCTTCCGTTATGCCCTGAAAAGGGGGCATTTTCAACAATGTATGGATTTCCATTCTCTTTTTTTATTTTTTTGTGATTCGATGTAACATTCGTGACAGTTTACGCGTTATAGAACTCCCATCTTTGCACAAAGATAATGCAAACCGAATGCAATAGAAAATAAGCTCGCTTATTTTTATTGCTGAGGTGCAGCTTATCTTATTGAAAGATAATGCAAACCGAATGCAATAGAAAACAAGCTCGCCTATTTTTATTGCTAAGGTGCAGCTTATCTTATTAGTTAAAAGATAATGCAAACTTTTAAATAAATAAGTATATGGAACCAAACATGTTTTGTTATCAATGTCAGGAGACAGCCAAAGGAACCGGCTGCATATTGAAAGGTGTATGTGGAAAAGAAAGTCATACGGCTCAAGCTATGGACTTGTTGTTGTTTGTGGTCAGAGGTATCTCTGTTGCTGCCGATGCACTGCGCAAGGCAGACTGTCCGGTCTCTGAAGAAGTGAATATTTTTGTGACGGATGCTCTGTTCTGCACCATTACAAATGCAAATTTCGACGATGAAAGCATTTTGAAACGGGTGGATAAGGGTCTTGTCCTGCGCAATAGGCTGATTCAAGAAGCCGGGAACAACAAAGTACTCTTGCCTGAGGTGGATGAATTGACTTGGCAGGGAACCCGTGATGACTATGCCGGAAAAGCGAAGACGGTGGGTGTTCTGCGTGAACCGGACGAAGACCTCCGCTCGTTGAAAGAACTGCTTGTGTATGGATTGAAAGGTATGGCAGCCTATTTGGAACATGCCATGCGGCTGGGATTCAATGATGATACAATCCATGTCTTTATGCAACGTGCACTGGCTACCATTGCTGTCGAAGCCTTGCCGGCAGACGGATGGGTAAAACTGGTACTTGAAGCCGGTGGGTTCGGAGTAAAGACGATGGCCTTGCTGGATTCTGCCAATACAGGTACTTACGGCAATCCCGAAATTACAAAGGTGAATATCGGAGTGAAAAAACGTCCGGGTATTTTGATTAGCGGTCATGACTTGAAGGATATGGAAGAATTGTTGAAGCAGACGGAAGGTACGGGTGTGGATGTCTATACGCATGGTGAAATGCTGCCTGCACACTATTATCCTGCTTTCAAGAAATACTCCCATTTTGTGGGCAACTATGGCAATGCCTGGTGGAAGCAGCGTGAAGAATTCACTTCCTTCAACGGACCGATTCTGTTTACCACCAACTGTATCGTTTCCCCTCTGGCAAATTCAGTGTATAAAGAGCGTATGTTCACCACCAACTCTACCGGTTATCCGGGCTGCAAGTATATCGATAAGGATGCGGAAGGCAGAAAAGACTTCTCGGAAATCATAGAGATTGCCAAGCAGTGCCAGCCGCCAGTAGAGATAGAGCATGGAGAAATTGTCGGTGGTTTTGCCCATAATCAGGTGCTGCAACTGGCAGACAAGGTGGTGGATGCCGTAAAGACCGGAGCCATTCGCCGCTTTATCGTAATGGCAGGCTGCGACGGACGCATGAAGAGCCGCGATTACTACACGGAATTTGCCAAAGCGTTGCCACAAGATACGGTCATCCTGACTGCAGGCTGTGCAAAGTATCGTTACAACAAACTTGGCTTGGGAGAAATCAACGGCATTCCCCGTGTATTGGATGCCGGACAGTGCAACGACAGTTATTCACTGGCCGTGATAGCCATGAAGCTGAAAGAAGTGTTCATGCTGAACGATATCAACGAACTTCCTATTGTCTACAACATAGCATGGTACGAGCAGAAGGCAGTCATTGTATTGTTGGCATTATTAAGCCTCGGTGTGAAGAATATCCACTTAGGTCCCACATTGCCTGCTTTCCTTTCTCCGAATGTCTTGAAGGTACTGGTTGATATGTTCCATATTGCAGGTATTGGCAGTGTGGAAGATGACTTGAAAAAGTTCGGGCTATAAATAGTGTGAGTGTGATAAGTGGGGAATTAAGTTACTCTGATAACTCCTTTTCCTTTAGTAATCAAACTGACGTAAAAAAATTGTCAGGGTACTTATCCCCTTATCACTTTATTTATTGCTTCTTCCGTTCCGCAGAATGGCCCGTGTGATTGTAGTTTTATGGTGCACATGGCGGCTGCAAAGCATCCGGCTTCCCGATAAGATGCACCTTTGTTGCGCATATACAGATATCCCACCATATAAGTGTCCCCGCATCCCGTTGCATCTGTAATCTGAAGGGCCGGGTAGGCGGGTATCTCGTGGAATTCTCCTTGGGCATATATCAGCGAGCCTTTATCCCCCAGGGTCAGCAGAACCTCCTTGACGCCCCAGTCTGCAATCAGCAATGCGGCTTCATGTGGTTCACTGCATCCGGTCAGCACCTCCATTTCAGCTTCGTTGGCTTTCAGGATATGGATATACTTCAATGCTTCCTTCTTTTCCGGCCAGTCTACGGCCAGCACTTTTTCATTGTCCACCTTGCGGAGAAATCCCTGCACATCTACCGAGAGGAGTCCCTTGCCGGACAAGAACTTGATGACGTCCAAAGAAAAGTCATCGGCAAGAAGACTGCCCAGGTGGATAATCCGTGCATCGGTATCTTTTAAACCTTCTACCGTGAATGGGTCGGCCTTTGCTGTGACACGTTGTGTACGTTCGTTCTGATTTTCCCCATAGATATTCTCGAAGCAGACGGAATGTGCACTGTGCAATGCTGTGACGGAAATCCCTTCTTTGCGGATGTCCTCTACGATGCCCATATCAGTATCGGCCAGTGCTGTTATCAGCAAGAAATCGCTGGCATCCAAATGCTTGATGGCATGTGCAAAATAAAAAGAGGTGCCTCCCGGCATGTATATGGTATTCTTGGGGGTTACTACTTTATCTTGGGTGATATAACCGATGCAGCATAGATTGTGTGTGCTCATTTCTTTGTTGGCTTTTTTATTCCTATTGTATTGATTCCGTAATTTTGCCGCGAAGATAATGATTTAATGGCAATAATTTGCCTTTCTGACGTATAATCCGTAAGGCTGGTAATAATATCGGTAATCTGTATCAGTGTAGATTGGAGGAGTTCAGCTATATTTGCAACCGAAAATGTAGTTTTGTCGAATATGAATTTATTTAAAAAGAGAAGAGCGCGTATGATAGCCGGTATTATATTGAGCATTGTGGCTGTTGTGGCCATTGCAGGATTCGTCTTTATCAATCAGCCGAGTTTCGGGAGGATTCCTCGAGGAGAACGCCTGGAGCGGATCAAGAAGTCGCCCCATTACAGAGACGGGGAATTCCGGAATCTGCATAATACGGTGTTGATGACTTCTCAAGAGGGGCGTCTGGGTGCTTTCTTGGGATTCTTGTTTAAAAAGGAGACGGGTTTGCGCCCTGAGAAAGAGATACCGGTTGTAAAGACAGACCTTAGCAAGATAAGCAGGGATGAAAATATATTGGTATGGTTCGGCCATTCTTCCTACTTTATCCAAATAGACGGAAAGCGCATTCTGGTAGACCCCGTATTTTGTGGGGCTTCTCCGGTTTCGTTTGTAAACAAGCCGTTCAAGGGGGCAGATGCCTACAAGCCTGCCGATATGCCGGAGATTGACTATCTGGTGATATCACATGACCATTGGGACCATCTGGATTATGAAACGGTGATGGAACTGAAGGATCGTGTAGGCAAGGTTGTCTGTCCTTTGGGTGTAGGCGAGCATTTCGAGTATTGGGGATTTGACAAATCGCTTCTGGTAGAGTTGGATTGGTTTGAAGATGCAGTGTTGGATGAGGGCTTTCTGCTTCATTGTCTGCCGGCCCGCCATTTTTCGGGCTGTTCGCTGAAATCGAACCAGTCGCTGTGGGCCTCTTTCCTTATCGAAACCCCTTCACAAAAGATTTATATGGGGGGTGACGGTGGATATGATACGCATTTTGCCGAGATAGGCAAGCAATATCCCGGCATCAGCCTTGCCATATTGGAGAATGGCCAGTATAATGAAGATTGGAAATATATTCATACCATGCCCCAATATCTGGGACAAGTAGCCAAGGACTTGAAAGCTGCAAAGATTCTGACCGTCCATCATTCCAAATACGCTTTGGCAAGACACCGCTGGGACGAGCCTCTGAAAAACGCTGCGGATTTGAAAGAGAAAGGCTCGTGGGATGTATTGATACCTATGATAGGGGAGGTGGTACGGTTATAAGTGTGTAGAGACTGAAATTCACTGTCATTTGGCTCTGAATGACAGAGCCAAATGACAGAATGATATGCCTGTCAGAGTTTATGCACCTTTTTCATTGCTTCCTCGTACTTCTTGTCGTCTCCCAACACAGTTTTTAACTGTCCTGTGAGCATTTTCAAGTGCAGGCTTTCATCGGCAATCAGCTTGGTGAGCAGCTTTCTGGCAATGTCTGCCGAGGATGTATCGGCTGTGACTAGTTCTTTTACGGAGTTGTAGAATTTGATGGTGGCAACTTCGGAGTGTGCCGCCAGTATCAGAGCTTCGGTGGGAGTTCCACCTATATTCACATTCTTGCTGTTGTAGGGTTGGGGCAATGTTCCGCCCAGTGCAACGATGGCATCCCGCACATGGGCATAATGTTTCATTTCAACTAAGGCGATGCCAAGCATAAGTTCGCCGATCTCGTCTTCAAACACTGCTTCTTGCTGGGTGTATTGCAAGATGGCGGTTATTTCCGAGTATTCCGCACTTTCTATGGCAGGGTAGAACCATTCGGGTTGCACTCCGTCATTGGGCTTCATGTCATCGGGTTCCACCCATTCCACATCTTGGTTCGAGTACTTCAATACGTCTACTATGGCATCTGCCATTTTATCTACATAATTAATCATAACAGTTGAGTTTTAGAGTTATGCAGATACAACAATCGGGAACTGTTCTTGTTTTGAGAAGACACCTGATTTTTACAGGTTTGTGGGATATTGCTATAAAGCCCGCCCTTTGTAAACGTTTGATTGAGACAGTGGAACCAAAACTCCGTTCAGCGTCAGATTGTTCGAATTGAAGTTCGGGCTGATTCTTGCCGATGCTTTGTTGCCACCATTGGTCAGGGTGATATGCACTTGTGCGGAGATTCCGATGCCTTGTACGCTGAAACTGCAATTCACGTTCCCCTTTTTGTCGGTTGTGATTTTCATTTTCTTTCTGCTGCCGTCTACTGTGATGCCGCCTATTCCGTTGGGGCCTGCAAGGACGCTGTTGGCAGCTATTTGCACGGATGCGCGTTCACCGTCCATCATTACAAAATTCGTTGTTGATGAAACAAATGCACTCCGTCCTCTCTTGAATACCAGTTGGTCTGCCTCCAATACAAACTTTCCTTCTTCCAATGCCCGGACAGCAATGGCATAGTTTCTTTCATTTTCTGCTTTTTCGCGCGCTTTTTTGGCTTCACGCTGTGCCTTACGCTCTGCTTGGCGTATCTCACTGCTACTCTGTGCATACATCAGGGTTGATGCGCTTACCAGCACCAGTGTAATCAATGTAATAATTCGTTTCATAATTGTCCTTTGTTATTCAGTTAAGACCTTTTGTCTGATTAACAAATCAAAAGCAGAAAAGATGCAGCCTGAGTCTTAAATAAATGTAAGGCTCGGCACATCTTGGACTGTAGCCGAATCTCAATTCTGTGAGAACCTGTACTCATTCGGTGCAACTCCCGTAACTTTCTTAAATATCAGACTGAAGTACTGCACACTCGGATAGCCCAGCCGGCGTGCCACAATTGCAGGTGTGCTGCCTGCTTCCAGCAACATCCTCTTAGCCATATGCAAACGCTTGAGCTGGAGATATTCAGCCCATGTCTTACCGGTTTCAAACTTCAACAAATCATCAAAGTAGGCCGTTGAAAGATTCAGCCTTTCAGCACAGCTTCCGGAAGTGGGCAGTTTCCCCTCCTGCAACTTGCCGGAAGTGATATATTCATCAAGCATCCCTTCCACCTTTTCCAGAATCATCTTGTTCTTATTCTCACGGGTGATGAATTGCCGCTCATAGTAGCGTGAGCAATAATCCAGCAACAATTCGATGTGGCGGGACAGAATGGTGTTGCTATGCGTATCGATGGAATGATGAAGTTCATCCTCAATATTCTCAAGGCAGCACGTCACTTTTTCCGTTTCACGTTGCGACAGATGTAGCGCTTCCTCCTTGCGATAGAAAAAGAAAGTATAGTTATCTATGTGATTCTTCAGTGTGGTGCACAGTAATAAATCGGGATGAAATGCCAGCAACCAGCCTTTGTCCGGAAGCGTATTGTTCTTATTCATCCGGAATATCTCACCGGGTGTAAGAAATACCATCGTGGCATTGGAATAATCATAATATTTCCGCCCGCAGCAGTCACATCCCTCTTCGCAGTCTTCTATCAGCAGGATGGCATAGAACTCGAATTTCACCGCATCCTGATACACATTAGGGTTTTCCAGATTAATAATGCTCACCTGAGGATGCAGTGTCTTACATCCCAAGCACCGATTACACTCACATACAGTTTTGATGTCCAATGTATTATCTTTCATCACTTACAAAGTCATTCTCATTGTCAGAAAAAAAAACTTTTAGGATATGGCTTTCCAAGCGTTCAAAATATCCCGGTTACAAAATTAGGCGGAAGCCGGGGTATCTTCACTACCCTGATTACGGATAATATAACCTTAGTTACTGTTTTTTCTGTGAGAAGTGACCTGCTTGTCAGGGTTTTGACATACCTGCGTGGTGACAGTCGTTTATTCTCTTGTATTCGGGAACGCAGATATCCTCAACCGTGCCGCACCCATGGGGATCAATGTTATTTCTTCTTTATCACCTTTCATGGCATCTTCTTCCGGCAAGACGCCACACAGTCCTGTTTCGTCTATCTTCCATTCAGGAACCGGACGGCCGATAGCTTTTACCTCCAAAGGCACACCGGTCACCGTGAAAGGATAGTTGTCTGCCGGCCAAGGCTTGCGGATAACTTTGAAATTCTTCAAGGGCTCCTTCTTGTCCAGCACCAATGAATAGTTCCAAGGGGTGTCCGGATAGATTTCGGTAGTAGGCCATTTTTGGGGATCAGCGCCTTTTTGCCATTTAGAATCACCGATGGCTGTCCTGCGGCTGTCCTCCTTTACATATTTCTCTGCAATCTTAAGAGACAAGGTAAGAGGCCCGTAATCCACGCTTACGCTGTTCTTGTTAACCTGCCAGGTACGCATGGACAAAGACATAGGCAACGTCAATTCCACCCGGTCGCCATTCGACCACTCACGATTGATACAAAGATATTTCCCTGTTACGGGAGCTGTACTTACCTTCTTGCCATTCACCCTCACTTCTGCCTTTCGGGTCCATGACGGGATACGAAGATAGAACGGGAAAGCGACCTTCTCACCGGTAGAGACAGTGAAAACAATGCCTTCTTCAAAAGGGTAATTCGTCTCTTCATGAAGGGTGATTTCTTTTCCGGCTTCCACTTTTACCGTAGCCTTGCAAGCTGCATAGATTGCTGTTGCCACTCCGTTGTCGGGAGTTGCCAATACCAGGTGTTCGGCAAAGTAAGGCCAGCCCTGTGCATGATTGTGCTGGCAGCAACGGCTGCTGAAAGGGTTCATTGCAAGGAACGGTCCACGGTTGTCGATGCCCGGGTGGTGATTTTTCGAATCGCTGATGACATGGTTCGGACAGGTGATATAACGCAAAGCTTTGAAGTCCGGCATCACGGCAGCCGGATAAGAGTTGAATGCCACTTCCTCGCAATGCTCCGCCCACATGGGGTCTCCTGTCATGCAAAGCATGATTTCATCGGAAGCCATTTGCTCCACCAAGCCGCAGGTTTCCACTCCCTGACGAGGGTCGATATATCCTAAACGGGCATTTTCGTCCGCACCGAACATACCACCGGGAACCTGGCCGAAAGTGCGGCGAATCAGATGATGGACATTATAAGAAGCTTTCAGCATGGCTGAATCTCCGGTCTGCATATAATAAGTGGCAGGTTCACGGAAACACTGGGCGATGTTGACATTATGCCAGTTGGGCAATGAGGTGGATTTTGTCCAGTCGGCAGTGTTGCGATGAATCTTTTCGGCCAGTTCTAACAAGAAAGCATCTCCGGTGTGTTTGTAGAGCCAGTAGATGCTGATGATGTTATCACCTCCACGGCTGTTCTCCCAATAGTCCTTCAGGAGTTGGTCGTCGGGAACGGTCATCTGCCACTTGAAGTAGCTCGTCATCAGGTCAATGACACGCTGGTCGTGAGAATACTCATAATAGGATTGCAGGCACCAGAGCATAATCATTTGCGCCCAAAGTTCGCGCTTGCCGTTACGTTCGTTGACCGGACCGAAATATCCATTCGGCTGGCGGCTGGCAAACACGCCTTCAATCCAGTATTTGGTCTCTTCTATCATCTTCGGGTCATTCAGGATATATGCTAAATTACCGTAGCCTTTGAGCCAATAGGGAACTTCTTCCCAGCCGTGATCGCCACCGTTGGTCAACCAAGCGTTATTCTCTTTCTCCAGCCATGCACTGATTTCTCCCAAATGTCCGGTCAGGCCGTCATGCTGCAATTCGAGAAACTTCCTCACCCAGCCTTCGGGCTGAATGCTGCCTACCGGCAACTTTATAAAATTCAACGGTCGGAGTGGAGCGCGATATCCGGTATAATTGGCATTGGCAGACTGTATGTCCGGCCGGTCCACTACTGTCACCGAGCCATTGTCAGAGGAAGCAAATACACTAGTTGTAACCGCCACACCAAGCATTATCGATGCGAAAAGTCTTTTCGTTTTAGGATTCTTCATTTTGTCTGTTTTATCTATATATAGCCCGTTGGCGGAATTGAATTGAGTTTAAATCATCGTATGCATAGCCTACGTACAAAGTAAGCCAAAATACTTGAGATATACAAGTTATTTCCTTATAATTTTCAATAAATGAGGTGATATTGTCCGTCGTGGTCCTGCCTCTAAGTTTTTAATGTCGGAGTAGGTTGTATAAAGGTCA
>CAJJYX010000062.1 GCA_905197435.1 uncultured Bacteroides sp. | reverse complement strand
GCAGCCGGCCGAATATGAAGAGAGGTACGCAGCCGGAAGATTATCCTTACTCTTTTTCGAATGAGCTGAAGAAGTAAAGAATAGTAATAATCCTAAAAAGGGGGTGTCTTGCAAATAAGCTAACATATTTGCAAGACACCCCCTTTTTAGGATTAATGATAATAAAGACACTTTTTCACTAAGTGTATTTTCATTGCCCGTTGTTCTATATAAGAATACGAGAGAGTGAGTCTCTCAAAGTAATTTATTGTATAACCTATAAATTGTGTTTATGAAAGACAATTATGCTTTTCGGAGTTCGACATTCATGCGGGCTTTATTAGTTTTGTTGTTCATGGCAGTTTCTATCCAGTGGGGCTTTGCCCAGTTAAATCTGAAAGTGTCTCGCGGCACATTGGGGACAGTCATTGAACAAATCAAGTCTCAATCCAAGTATCAATTTTTTTGTGACGACAAGCTGGCTGCGTTGCCGGTAGAAAATGTCAAGGTGAAGAATGCATCCATTGAAGATGCTTTGAATGTTATTCTCAACGGGAAGGATATTTCGTATAAAGTGGAGGATAATATCGTTTATCTTTCAGAAAAGCCTGCTGCTCCTCAAGAAGGTAACCAACATGGGAAAGAGCGGACGATTACCGGAACCGTGTCGGATGACATGGGACCGCTGATTGGTGTGAATGTATTGATAAAAGGCACCAGTGACGGGTGTATTACCGACCTCGACGGCAACTTTACGCTGGCCACTACGATAGCGAATCCGGTGATTGTATTTTCCTATATCGGCTATATCACACAGCAAATCCCCGTGAAAGGTAATGCACCGATTAATGTAATGATGGCTGGTGATAGTCAACTGCTTGAAGAAGTGGTGATTACTGCTCTTGGCATCAAACGCTCGGAAAAGGCGTTGTCCTACAATGTACAGCAGGTAAATACGGATGCCATTACTTCCAATAAAGACGCTAACTTTGTAAATTCACTGAGCGGTAAGGTAGCGGGTGTGAACATCAATGCTTCTTCATCCGGTGTGGGTGGCGTATCAAAGGTAGTGATGCGTGGTACGAAATCTATCATGCAGTCTTCCAATGCACTTTATGTAATTGATGGTGTACCCATTTTCTCCGGGCGTGGTACTGCCGGTGGTAAGGAGTTCGACTCACAAGGTTCTTCAGAACCGATTGCCGACATCAACCCGGAAGATATCGAATCGATGTCAGTCTTGACGGGTGCCGCCGCTGCAGCTTTGTATGGTTCGGAAGCTGCCAACGGTGCCATTATCATTACAACAAAGAAAGGTAAAGAGGGTAAGGTAAGTCTTACTGTCAGTAGCAATACTGAATTTACTAATCCGTTTGTGATGCCGAGCTTCCAAAACCGTTATGGTACGGGAACCGGTGGTGTGATGAGCACTTCAGGAGCCATGAGCTGGGGAGCGCCTTTGTCTGCTGCCAATAATTACAATTACAGTCCGAAAGATGATTATTTCCAGACGGGTATTGTAGGCACGGAAAGCATATCTTTGTCAACCGGTACAGAGAAAAACCAGACGTATGCATCGGCTGCTGCTGTAAACTCCAAGGGTATTGTTCCCAATAACAAATACAACCGTTACAATTTCACGGTACGCAACACCACTACTTTCTTGGATGACAAGATGACTCTGGATTTCGGTGCAAGTTATATTCTGCAGAACGACCAGAACATGACGAATCAGGGCACTTACAATAACCCGTTGGTGGGTGCTTATTTGTTCCCGCGCGGCAACGATTGGGCTGATATCAGCATGTATGAGCGCTATGACGCTGCCCGTAAGATTTATACGCAATATTGGCCGGTGGGTGACGAGGGTATGGTAATGCAGAATCCTTATTGGATCAATTCTCGCAATCTGCGTCAGAACAAGAAGGACCGCTATATGCTGAATGCCGGTTTGAGCTATAAGATTTTAGACTGGCTGACAGTTTCGGGACGTGTACGCTTGGACAACTCCAACAATGACTATACGGAAAAGTTCTATGCTTCTACCAATACACAGCTTACCGAGAGCTCTTCCCGTGGTCTGTATGGCATTGCCAAAACGCAGGATAAGCAACTGTATGCTGATTTTTTGGTAAGTATCAACAAATATTTTGGTGAAGATTGGTCACTCCAGGCTAATGTCGGTGGCTCATTCTCCGATATACGTTCGGATGTTATGAAGACACGTGGTCCGATTGCCGACGGTGGTGATGCATTTTCTGGTGAACCGGTAGGATTGACAAACTACTTTGCTATCCAGAATCTGAGTGCCAGTAAGACACAGCGTTTGCAGGAAGGATGGCGTGAACAGACTCAGTCCCTTTTCGCTTCGGTTGAACTTGGTTATAAGAATACTTACTTCCTGACGTTGACCGGACGTAACGATTGGCCTTCACAACTTGCGGGTCCCAACTCTAACAGTAAATCATTCTTCTATCCTTCAGCCGGTGGTTCTGTTGTACTGTCTGAGCTGATGCCTGACTTAAACAGAGATTACCTTTCTTTTATAAAGGTTCGCGGTTCATGGGCATCTGTTGGTAGTGCCTTCTCCAGATATTTGGCCAATCCGCATTATGAATGGAATTCAAGCTCCGGTCAGTGGAGTATTACAACTCAGTATCCGTTGTATAATCTGAAACCTGAACGTACCAATTCCTGGGAAATCGGTTTGAACATGCGCTTCCTCAAGAACTTTGAGTTGGATGTTACGTATTACAATGCCAAAACCATGAATCAAACATTCAACCCTCAGTTGCCTGTCAGCGGTTGGTCTGCTATGTATATCCAGACCGGTGCTGTACGTAACTCAGGTATTGAGTTGTCACTGAACTACAAGAATACCTGGAAAGACTTTACATGGGATACCGGTATAACTTTCTCCAAAAACAAGAATAAAATATTGGCACTGGCAGACAACGCTGTCAATCCCATTACCGGTGAGTTGTTTTCTCTGAGTATATTGAATATGGGTGGTTTGGCTGATGCCCGCTTCTTGTTGAAAGAAGGTGGAAGTATGGGCGACCTTTACTCGCTGCGCGATATGAAACGTGATGTCAACGGACAGATTTTTGTGGATCAGAATGGAACGGTTGCCACGGAAGCCATTACAGATCCTGATAAATACATCAAGTTGGGAAGTGTACTTCCTAAAGGAAATTTGGCTTGGCGTAATAACTTCATTTGGAAGAATTTCACAGCAGGTTTCTTGATTTCGGCTCGTTTGGGTGGTGTGGTTTACTCGCGTACACAAGCTATGTTGGATTACTATGGTGTGTCTGAGGCTTCTGCCGATGCACGTGATTTAGGTTACGTATTGGTGAATGGCAAAGATAAGGTAAATCCAGAAGCATGGTACGGTGTGGTAGGCAGTGGTACGGCTGTTCCCCAATACTATACTTATTCCGCTACCAATGTCCGTCTGCAGGAAGTTTCCGTCGGTTATACCATCCCCAGAAAAGTGCTGAATGATGTGTGTGATATTAAGGTTTCGTTGGTAGGCCGTAACTTGTGGATGATTTACAGCAAGGCTCCTTTCGACCCCGAAAGTGTGGCTTCTACCGATAACTTCTATCAGGGAATCGACTATTTCATGATGCCGGCTTTGCGTAACATCGGCTTTAGCTTAAGCTTTAAATTTTAATACCAAACGATATGAAAAAGAGAAATATAATAAATAGATTGATTGTTGCTCCGTTGGTTATGGGATTCATGTCCTGTACCGGCAATTATATGGATATCAACTCCAATCCTTATCAACCGGGTGATTTGACCCCCGATGACTATGTACTGGGCTCTGCCATGAGCAACTTGGCAAGTACGGTTATTTCATCAGATGTCAATACGACACAGTTTACCGAGTGCTTGTTGGGCGGACCGTTGGGAGGTTATTTCGCTGATTCAAATGCCGGCTGGTCCAATACAATATCCAATTTTAACCCTACGAATGACTGGACGCGTGTATTTTTGATAAGTGACCGTATCATTTCAACACTCTACGGTAACTTGAGCACAGTGAAACAAGTATCGGAGAATACCAATAATCCGGTTCCTTATGCCATTGCACAAATCATAAAGGTTGCCGCTATGGGTCGTGTGACTGATGCGTATGGTCCTATCCCTTATTCCAAGATTGGCCAGGATGGCAAGATTACCATTCCTTATGATACGCAAGAAGAAGTATACAATGCATTTTTCAAGGAATTGGACGAGGCCATCGAGGTACTGACTGAGAATAGAAATGCGGCATTGGTCGCTTCTGCAGACTTCGTGTATAGCGGTAACGTACAGAAGTGGGTGAAGTTTGCCAATTCATTGAAATTGCGCTTGGCCGTCCGTATTGCCAATGTAAGCCCCACTAAAGCCAAAGAAATGGCTGAAAGTGCGGTGAATCATGAGTTGGGTCTGATTGAAGCGAATACGGACAATGCCACATGGAAATATTTTGGTACAATCAGTAATCCGCTGTTTGTGGCAGTACGCTACAATGAAGAAGCTTCGGGTGGAGATACCCACCCTGCCGCTGACATCATCTGCTACATGAACGGTTACAACGATAATCGTCGTGCCAGTTATTTTGAAGAGTCAAAATGGCCGGGAGAGACTTATGTGGGATTGCGCCGCGGTATCAGCCTCAGTAAGGTGAGAGAGCATTTCATTAATTATTCGCGTGTGAAGATTTCCTCTTCTGATCCCATACTTTGGATGAATGCGGCAGAAGTTGCTTTCTTGCGCGCAGAAGCCACTGCGGTTTATGGTTTTAACATGAAAGGAACTGCTGCTGATTTTTATGAACAAGGTGTCCGCCTTTCTTTCGAACAGTGGGGAGCTACGGGTGTAGACAGCTATCTGTCTGATGACAGCAGTGTGCCTGCTCTTTACAAAGATCCCGCCGGTCTTAATACGTATGAAAATAATCTTTCTGCCATTACCGTCAAGTGGAATGAGGGAGCATCCAAGGAGGAAAAGCAGGAACGTATCATTACCCAGAAATGGATTGCCAATTGGCCGTTGGGTAATGAAGCCTGGGCTGATTACCGTCGTACGGGCTATCCCAAATTGCTGCCTGCAACCAGTGAAGGCAATCTGAGCGGTGGAGTTGTTGACAGCGAGAAAGGTGCACGCCGTATGCCTTACCCTTCTGAAGAATATACAAATAATACTGAAAACGTGCAAGATGCAGTAAGCAACTATCTGAGTGGACCGGACAATATGGCTACTGAGGTATGGTGGGCACGTAAATAATAACAATAAATGCTGAATAATCATGAAATTATATAAGAAATCATTCAAAGGAATCGTGCTGGTCGCTTTTTCCGTATTGGCATTGTCTGCCTGCTCCGACTGGACAGATACAGAAGGCATCAATTTGGCAGAACCCGGAATCGACGAACAGTCTCCCGAACTGTACGCCAAGTATCTGAAGAATTTGCAGGAGTATAAAAAATCGGACCATAAGATTGTATACGGCTGGTTTGATAATAGTGAGAAAGTGCCTTTCAGCCGTGGGCAGCACATGTCAGATGTCCCCGACAGTCTGGATGTAATTATTGCGGCTACTCCCGATTTGGCGGAGTTCGAACTGGAAGATATTGTAACCGTACACGAGAAAGGTACCAAAGTATTCTATTCCATCAGTTATGACAATATCTTGAAAGAACATACCGACAAGACGAAGGAAGGAACGGAAACGTCCGCATTCTCGGCTTATCTTTCTGCTGAGTTGAACAGATTGATTGCTCTGGAAGCACCTTTCGACGGTATTGTTGCCGAATATCGCGGCAGTAATCCTGTTTATATGTCCGAGGCAGACAAGGCTGAAGCAAAGGCTAATCAAGACACTTTCTTTGGTGTGATATCCAATTGGAAGAGTGCCAACTCAGGCAAGCAACTGGTGTTTCAGGGGTATCCTGCCAGCTTGATAGGTCAGTCTGTGTTGTCTTCTTGTGACCATATCATCTTGATAACAAATGATGTCACAGATGCTGCACAGTTGGGAATAGAAGCGCTTCAGGCTCTGATGGCGGACGGAGTTCCGGCAGACCGTTTCATTGTATTGGCATCTACCGTCTCTCTGGATACAACAGATAAGATTACCGGATATTACAATGCTTTGAGAGCTTTGTCGGAAGCTGCTTATTGGGTGACAGAACCATCTGCTGAGTTTACAAAAGCCGGTCTGGCTATTGAGAACATGCAGAATGATTACTATAATGCCACCAATACCTATCAATACGTGAGAGAAGCTATTAATATTATGAATCCTGCTCCTAAAAAATAAAAGAATATCATGAAACTGAAAAGTATATGTTTAGTATCGATGGCATTATTGGCAGGTGTATTTGCTGCTTGTAATGATAATGACATTGAGAATTTCGATAATCAGGTGTATATCAACGGCTCGGCGATGACCAGCACTGTGTTGTTGAAAAACACGGTTTCCGATACGGAAGGCTCATTCCGGATTTCAATGGCTCGCCCTGAATCACAGGATATAATTATTGCCTTGAAGGCGGACCCTTCACTGGTGGCTACTTATAATGCTATCTATTATGATACGGCTGAGGCTCTGCCGGAAGCTTATTATACGGTCGAAACTCCGCAGACTATCATTTTGGCCGGTGCTGTCATTTCAGATGATATCACTGTCAGCTTCAAGAACCTGACGGAACTGGATCGTGAGAAGGTATATGTATTGCCGGTTACTGTAGACCAGGCAAGTATCGGAGTATTGAAGAGCTCCGGTACCATGTACTACGTACTGAAGGGAGCTGCATTGATTAATACGGTTCCTGATATTACTAAGAATCTGGTTTACGTAAGTTGGACCAATCCGGATGTAGTCAATAATATGAATAAACTGACGGCAGAGGCATTGGTTCGCATAAGCAAGTTTGATAAGACGCTGACTTCTATTATGGGAATCGAAGGTCAGTTTCTGCTTCGTATCGGTGACTCCGGAATTCCGCAGAATCAGTTGCAGGTTGCTACGGGCAAGGGCAATGTAACTGATGAGAGTCTGGCTATTCCTACAAATGAATGGACACATATAGCCATGACATACGATGCGGATGCAAAAAGTGTTACAATCTATATTAACGGTAAGAATATGTTGGAAACAACCTTGGACTATGGCACCGTAAACTGGGGACAGACCATGACTGATGAAGGAAATGGTTTCTGGATTGGCCATTCATACAACCGTGATCGTTGGCTGGAAGGCAATATCTCGGAGGTACGCATCTGGAACAAAGTGTTGACATCAGAAGAAATCAATGCAAAGGACCACTACTACCAAGTAGAGCCGGATGCTGACGGATTGGTTTCCTACTGGAAGTTCGATGAGGGTGCCGGTACTGCCATTCATGATTATAGCGGAAATGAGAACAACGCTACTGCAGTAGAGTCATTGACTTGGACTGCCGTGGAACTGCCCGCTAAATAATTTAGTTATACCTTAATTCAAATAAAAAGATATTGATTATGAAATATATGAATCATGTAAAATCAGGCTTGCTGGCAATGGCTTTTGCATGTGCAGGACTATGCTTCGTCGGTTGTGAAGATGATGTTGTCATCAATACCGGTAATAGTGACAGACTGGATACTGTGGATGGCGTGTATGGCTATGTAAAGTCTGCTGCCGGTGCACGTGAACTTACTTCGATTTCTGTCTTTGGCGACAAGGTCGCTACCGGACATCTCTATTTTGAACTGAGCAAAGCAGCAGAGCAGGATGTTACGGTAACCTTCAAAGTAGATGAAGAAGTTTTGGAGGCATACAATAAGAAGAATGGAACAGACTATAAAATGTATCCTGTCGATAAACTGAGCTTGGCAAATGGCGGAACTGCCATAATCAAGGCTGGAGAACAGAAGTCGGCTTCTGTAGAACTGAATATCAATGCCGGAGGCACAATCGGCCAGACTTATGCTGTTGCCGTTTCTGCATCCGCAAATAACGGTGTGGAGGTTTCTACGAACAATCAGAACTATATTTATCTGGTGAAGCCATTGGCTGCTATTCCTGAGAGTATCAGCAAGGGCGATATGCTTACGCATTGCTTTGTGGAAGTAAATGATGAAAATATCGTGAATATGGGTGAATATACCATGAAGAGCAGTGGGAAGCCTTTCTTTGATGTAGTCAGCATTTTTGCTGCTAACATCAATGTGGATAGTAAGACCGGTCGCGTACATGTTTTTTGCAATGATCAAGTTTCTTTCTTGCTGAGGAATGTGGATAAATATATCCGTCCTTTACAAGCCAAAGGCATTAAGGTAGTGATGACTATCCTCGGTAACCATGATGAGGCCGGTATGGGTAATCTTTCGGAAGCCGCTGCCAAAGACTTTGCCAAGGAACTGAAAGCCTACTTGGATATCTATGGTTTGGATGGCATTGACTTTGATGATGAGTACACCAGTTACAATAACTCAAATCCCGGCTCCGGTTTCGAAAAACGGTCACGTGCCAACTTCGCACGCTTGGTCTATGAATGTCGGCAAGTGTTTGGTAGTAAGCTGATTGGCGTGTATGAATATGGCTCTCTCGACTCTCCCGATGGTGAGGTAGAAGGTGTGAAAGTAGGTGATATCGTAGATTATATGACCTACGGTTACTACCAGAACCAGAACACCAATGGAGCTTTTGGCCGTGAGGAGTCTCATTTTGAGAATCTGCCCAAATCCAAGTATGCCCCATTGCCTTGGAAGATTAATGAAGAGTTGAACGGAGGTTGGAGCGGATTTGATAAGAGTAAATTCCAGAAAGTGAAAGATGAAGGTTATGGCATTCAGATGTTTTATAACCCCAAACCGTTGGCGTATCAGTATTATACGTTACTTTCGGAAATAAGTAAGGTACTCTTTGATGATGAAGTGGAGTGGAGCGGTAAATACTGGAGCCGTACCGGTGAAGCCTATCAGGGAAAGATGATGGGGTACGAAGATTTGGTCGGCGAATGGAAAGTAACTTCCAGCAACTCTCTCTTTACGTATGTGGACGAAGAAGGCAATCCTCGTTGGTGGGACTGGAAGGGTAGCCAGGAGCTTGAGAAGAATGTAATCATTGAGAAGGACGAAAAGGGTACCGGATATGTGGTTTACAACTGGGGTACTTTCCCCGAAATCACCGGTAAGTATCCGATGCATTGCGATTACTATAACGGTGCACTGCTCATCTATCCGCAAACCATTCATGAGGGTGATGCAGAAGACCCTGCCACTTATAAGATGCATTTCGGTACTTATAGTAAAATCTTCCAGTGGAAGGCATATCCTGACTATGATAATGATTATATGGATGGTGCCATCGCTCCTAACGGTGATATGCATATCTATGGTCTGGGCAACAGATGGGCGATAAATCCCTATAAGTATGTAGGCGGTGAGATTGAAACCGATCTCTTCCCCGATGTCCCCTACTTCGTGAGTGAAAATTATACGATGCAGAAGGTACGCTGATTCAATGTCTCCATGACTTTGCTTTGTGGAAGAACGAACAATTGATTTTTGATTTGAAAAAGGAGAGCCTTGCCCGAAGCAATAGGGAGGCTCTCCTCAAGCAAAGTGCTAAGATTGCTGTCCAAGTACACTTACCCTCATACAACAAGGTGCTATCATGAAGCTATGCATTTCTCTTCTTTTAGCTTTATGCCAATCTAAAGATTAATCGTAATACAATAAATTATATGAAGAAAAACATGAAATCTAATTCCATACTGTTGGGCGGACTCTTTCTGCTGGGAGTGGTTTGTAGCTGTACCCAGGCGACACAGGACTATGCATCCTACGTCAATCCGTTTATCGGTACGGGCGGACATGGGCATACCTATCCCGGAGCGGTAGTTCCCAACGGGATGATCCAGCCCAGCCCTGATACACGCATCTATGAGTGGGATGCCTGCTCCGGATATTACTATGCAGATACTACAATCAACGGATTTTCGCATACACATGTCAGCGGTACAGGTTGTGCCGATTACGGTGATGTGTTGCTGATGCCCACCGTGGGCCGGCAAGACTATCACTCCATGGGTTCGAAGAGCCAGCAGATGGCATATGCTTCCGCCTTCTCCCACGAGAATGAAGTGGCGGAACCCGGATATTATTCCGTATTTCTGGACCGCTACGGGGTGAAGGCCGAACTGACTTCTACCAAACGTGCGGCGATTCACCGCTATACCTTCCCGAAGGCGGAAGATGCAGGCTTCATCCTCGACTTGGATTATAGTATCCAGCGCCAGAAGAATGAGGAAATGGAGTTGGAAATAATCAGTGACACCGAAATCCGTGGACGCAAAAAGACTGTATATTGGGCTTTCGACCAGTATATCAACTTCTATGCCAAGTTCTCCAAACCATTCACCTATACTTTGATTACAGATTCCATGGTATTGGATGAAGGTGGTCCGCTTCTGCCTACTGCCAAAGCTTTGCTGCAATTCCAGACGGAAGGCGATGAGGAAGTATTGGTAAAGGTAGGTGTGTCTGCCGTAGATATGGACGGTGCCCGCAAGAATGTGGAAGCCGAAATTCCCGGATGGGACTTTGACGGTGTGCGCCGTGCTGCCCGCCAGCAGTGGAACACTTATCTCTCCAAAATTGATATCGACACCAAGGATAACGACCAGCGTACTATGTTCTATACGGCACTTTACCATACGGGCATGCAACCCAACTTGTTTACCGATGTCGACGGCCGTTACTTTGGCATGGATTTGAAACCCCACCAGGGCAAGGCGGAGGAACCGGTTTATACCATTTTCTCTTTGTGGGATACGTTCCGTGCCTATCACCCGTTGATGACGATTATCGACCCGGAACTGAACGAGGCTTTCATCCGTTCACTCATCCGGAAGTCTCGCGAGGGTGGTATATTGCCTATGTGGGAACTGGCCGGCAACTATACGGGGACCATGATTGGCTATCATGCAGCTTCCCTCATAGCAGATTCTTATGTAAAAGGATACCGTAACTTCGATGTGCAGGAAGCCTACAAAGCTTGTCTCCGTACAGCAGAATACGATACGACCGGCATCATTACCCATCCTTTGGTCGTGCCGCACCTGATGCCACAGGCCAAATACTGGAAGAACAAGATTGGCTACGTGCCTTGTGACAAAGACAATGAGTCGGTGGCTAAAGCCCTGGAGTACGCTTATGACGACTGGTGTATTTCTATATTGGCGGGTGCCTTGGACGACGAAGCCAACCGCGACAAATATGCGGCTTTTGCCGAAGGATATAAGGTTTATTTTGACCCGAGTACCCGCTTCATGCGTGGGCTGGACAGTGAGGGTAACTGGCGTACGCCTTTCAATCCCCGTTCCTCCAGCCACCGTAATGACGATTATTGCGAGGGTACGGCTTGGCAGTGGACCTGGTTCGTTCCCCACGATGTTGACGGATTGGTAGCACTGATGGGAGGACGCGAAGACTTCATTGGCAAGCTGGATTCTCTGTTTACTGCCGACTCTAAGTTGGAAGGTGAGTCGACCTCGGTGGATATTTCGGGTCTGATAGGCCAGTATGCCCATGGCAATGAACCGAGCCATCACATTGCCCATCTTTACAACTACGTGGGCCAGCCTTGGCGCACGCAGGAGATTGTGGATGAAGTGTTGCATACGCTTTACTTCAATAATCCCGACGGACTTTCGGGCAATGAAGACTGCGGACAGATGTCTGCATGGTATATACTGAATGCAATGGGCTTCTACCAGGTATGTCCCGGCAAGCCGGTGTACTCCATCGGACGCCCGTTGTTCAATGAAGCGGCTATTCATCTGAAAGACGGTAAGTCGTTCAAAGTGATTGCCCATAACAACAGCCGCGACAACAAGTATGTGCAGAGCATTGTCCTGAACGGCAATAAGCTGGAGACCCCGTTCTTCATGCATCAAGATATAGTAGACGGCGGTACACTGGAACTGACTATGGGCAGTGAACCGTTGAAGTGACACAGGTAATATACAGAAGGGATGAACCGAAAAATTCATAATCCTATATCGTGGATCCCCACCGTATATTTCGCCATGGGATTGCCATTTGTGGTACTGAACATGGTTTCTGTGCTGATGTTCAAGGGGCTGGGCATCGGTGATGCGCAGATTGCTTTGTGGACGTCACTCATCATGATGCCTTGGACGCTGAAGTTCCTTTGGAGTCCGTTCCTTGAAATGTTCAAGACGAAAAAGTTTTTCGTAGTGCTGGCGCAGATGGTTACCGGAGCAGGTTTTGCTCTGGTAGCTTTAGCGTTGCAGTTGCCGTTCTTTTTTGCGGTGTGCATTGCACTGCTGGCTGTGATTGCCTTCAGTGGAGCTACGCACGATGTGGCTACGGATGGTGTCTACATGTCGGAACTGAGTAAGCAGGAGCAAGCCAAGTATATCGGTTGGCAGGGGGCCTTCTACAATATAGCGAAGATTGTGGCATCCGGCGGGCTGGTCTGGCTGGCAGGGGCATTGCTGGTGGGTTTCGGTGGAGTGGAGGGTGTTGCGGAAGCAGTACGCTACGAAGCTACCCGGCACGCATGGATGACAGTGATGTCGATATTGGCGGTGGTGATGTTGTTGCTTGGCTTTTATCATATACGCATGCTGCCCTCGGGCGGTGCTGCCGCATCCGGTAACAAGTCGGCAAAGGAAACGTGGAAGCAGCTGGTGGCGGTAATCAAGGATTTCTTCTTGAAGAAGCACATCTGGTACTATATAGCGTTCATCATCCTTTACCGGCTCGCCGAAGGCTTTGTCATGAAGATTGTCCCCCTTTTCCTGAAGGCAGAGCGTTCTGCGGGCGGATTGGGACTGAATGAGCAGCAGATAGGTTTGTACTACGGCACTTATGGAGCGGCAGCTTTTGTGCTGGGTTCGCTGTTGGCAGGCTATTATATTTCGCACCGGGGACTGCGGCGGACGCTGTTTTCCCTGTGTTGCATCTTTAACCTGCCCTTTGTGGCCTATACACTGCTTGCCATGTATCAACCGGAAAGCGGAATACTGATAGGCAGCGCCATCGTGCTCGAGTATTTCGGCTATGGTTTCGGCTTTGTGGGACTGACCTTGTTCATGATGCAGCAGGTGGCTCCTGGAAAACACCAGATGGCACACTATGCCTTTGCTTCGGGCATCATGAATCTGGGCGTGATGTTGCCGGGCACAATCAGCGGCTTTGTCAGCGACTGGCTGGGGTACGAGGTGTTTTTCACCTTCACGCTGTTTGCCACCATTCCTGCATTCCTCATTACGTACTTCATACCGTTCACGTATGCCGATGAGAAGAGATAACAATAACCAATTAATAACATAGAGTAATTATGAGCAATAAAATCACAATGTCTTGGGAAGAACGGCCGGCGGGCTGTACGGATGTAATGTGGCGTTATTCGGAAAATCCCGTGATAGACCGGTATCATATCCCATCGTCAAACAGTATTTTCAACAGTGCGGTGGTTCCGTTTGAAGATGGTTATGCCGGTGTGTTCCGCTGTGACAACCGTGCGGTGCAGATGAATATTTTTGCCGGGTTCAGTAAGGACGGTATCCATTGGGAAATAGAACATGAGCCAATCAAGTTCAAGGCCGGGAATACAGACATGATAGAGTCCGAGTATAAATACGACCCGCGTGTGACGTGGATTGAGGACCGCTATTGGATTACGTGGTGCAATGGTTACTACGGTCCTACTATCGGCATAGGCTATACTTTCGATTTCAAGGAATTCTTCCAGTGTGAGAATGCCTTTCTGCCTTTCAACCGCAACGGTGTGTTGCTCCCTCAGAAGTTCGATGGCAAATATGCGCTCTTGAGCCGTCCCAGTGACAGCGGGCATACATCTTTTGGAGATATTTACATCAGCTTCAGTCCCGATATGAAGTTCTGGGGCGAGCACCGTCATGTGATGGGGCCTACGCCTTTCCCCGAAAGTGCCTGGCAATGCACCAAGACAGGGGCAGGCACGGTGCCGTTTCTCACGGCCGAAGGGTGGTTGATGTTTTATCACGGCGTGATTACCACTTGCAACGGTTTCCGCTACTCCATGGGGGCAGCCATCCTCGACAGGGACAACCCTGCCAAGTTGCTGTACCGCACCCGCGAATATCTGCTTGCACCCGCTGCTCCATACGAACTGGCGGGCGATGTGCCCAATGTGGTGTTCCCTTGTGCTGCATTGCAGGACGGAGAACGTGTTTCCGTATATTACGGTGCAGCCGATACGGTGGTAGGTCTTGCCTTCGGCTATATCCATGAGATTCTGGAGTTCACGAAGCGCACAAGTATTCTATAAGAATAAAAAGCAGACAGCGTAATCATTGTACTGCAGAAAAGAACATCTGTTGTAACTTGCTTGTAATGAGCGCGATGCCACTGCAAAGATGCTGCATGCTTTTTGCAGTGGCTCTTTATTATAATTAAAGCGGTACTTTACAGCAGTTACAGTGATGCTTTACTATAATTACAGTAGTGCTTTACTGTGGTTGCAGTAACACTCTACAATGGCTGTTGTTGCACAACATAATGGTTGTAGCAACATTGCAAAGTGCTTCCGGTCATATAAAGCTATGGCAAGAGCACTCGGTAACTAATAAAAATAATCCCTTGCTATATTATGAAACGACTGATTACTTTCTGTATCATCTCCTTTGGAATGCTTACTGTGTCTATGGCCACGGTAGAGAAGCATCCGACGGACTATGTGAATCCTTTTATCGGTACCACCAACTTCGGTACCACGAATCCGGGAGCCGTCTGCCCCAATGGAATGATGTCCGTAGTACCTTTCAACGTGATGGGATCGGAGGACAACAAATATGATAAGGATGCACGCTGGTGGTCCACTCCCTATGAGTATCACAATTGCTTCTTCACCGGATATTCGCATGTCAACCTGAGTGGGGTAGGTTGTCCGGAATTGGGCTCTCTGCTGCTGATGCCCACTACGGGAAAGCTGTCTGTGGATTACAAGGAGTATGGAAGCCGCTATAAGGACGAGCAGGCATCTCCCGGATATTACAGTAACTTCCTGACCCGCTACAATGTGAAGACGGAAGTGACGGCAACTCCCCGCACGGGTGTGGCGCGTTTTACCTTTCCCGCAGGGCAGAGCCATGTGTTGCTGAATCTGGGCGAAGGCCTGACCAATGAATCGGGGGCTTTCCTGCGCCGGACGGGTGAATGCGAGTTTGAAGGCATGAAGTTGCTGGGCACTTTCTGTTATAACCCGCAGGCTGTTTTCCCCATTTATTTTGTAATGCGTGCCAATAAGCAGCCCGTTGCTTCGGGCTATTGGAAGAAGCAGCGCCCTATGACCGGTGTGGAGGCCGAATGGGATCCGGATAACGGCCGCTACAAACTTTATACCGGCTACGGGAAAGAACTGGCTGGAGATGATATCGGTGCCTATCTTACATTCGATACCGAAGAAAGCGAGCAAGTGGAAGTACAGATGGGAGTCTCTTTTGTGAGCATAGAGAATGCCCGCCTCAATCTGGATGCCGAGCAGAAGGGCAAGGACTTTGCCCGGGTGAGGGAGGAAGCCCGACACCGCTGGAACGATGACCTTTCGCGCATTCTTGTAGAGGGAGGTACGGAAGAGCAGAAAACGGTATTTTATACGGCACTCTATCATGCACTGATACATCCCAATATCCTGCAGGATGTGAACGGGGAATATCCCGCTATGGAGAGTGATAAGATTTTGACTACCCAAGGCGACCGTTATACCGTCTTTTCTTTGTGGGATACTTACCGGGCATTACATCCCTTATTCAATCTGGTGCAACGGGATATCAATGCCGATATCGTCAACTCGATGCTGGCCCATTATGACAAGAGTGTCGAACATATGTTGCCGGTCTGGTCGTTTTATGGCAACGAAACCTGGTGTATGATCGGATATCATGGGGCTTCGGTCATAGCCGATGCTTACGTGAAAGGTATTCCGATGGATGAAAAACTGGCCCTGGAAGCTGTCGTGAGTACTTCTACCGTTCCATACCTCGAAGGATTGAAAGAGTATATGGAATTGGGGTATGTGCCGATGGAAAAGAGCGGTAGTTCGGCATCGGTCACCCTGGAGTATGGTTATGACGATTGGGCGATCTATCATATGGCGAAGAAAATGGGCGACCGGGAAGTGGCCGATACTTACCTGAAGCGGGCCGGAGCCTATAAACATCTGGTGGACGAGCGTTTGGGTTTTATCCGGCCGAAGAATGCTGCCGGACAGATGAAGGAAAAATTCGATGTGCTGGATACTCATGGCCAAGGGTTTATCGAAGGTAATTCCTGGAATTACTCTTTTTATGTACCTCAGGATGTGAATGGCCTGAAGGCTTTTATGGGAGGAG
>CAJJYX010000061.1 GCA_905197435.1 uncultured Bacteroides sp. | reverse complement strand
AATGTATAAAAGCAAAACCAACTAATTTTCATTATAATTTAAAGAAAATGTATGATAAGAAATTATTCACTATGAATCTTTTTAATAATAATTTTGATAGGTTATGTAAAAGAATTGGTATTAATGAAAATATATTAAGAGTTTATAATATAGAAAATTATAATTCTGGCACAAAGGTCAATAGACAGAATTACATAGTTATTACGAAGCAAATAATTACCTAATGTTCCTTACTTATACGTAAAACAATACAACAACATGGTGCATACTGTTTCCAATTAGCATATATTGAGATTATCAGCCAAGAAGGGCAGAAGCGCCCAACAAACTGGAATCTTTTCGAGATGAAGCCACCACCCTCACATTATCCGATATGACTTTATAGGGGAAACTTTGCATGGCATCCTCCATGGCATCCTTAAAGAAAGGGAAAGCCGACACGATGCCCCCGCCTAAGACAATCGCCTGAGGAGCATAAGCAAAAAGAATTACTTTCATCAGATTCCCCAGGTGCATTCCGAATTCCTTCCAAATATCCAATGCTGCCCGGTCTCCCAGCTTTGCCTTTTCTGCCGCCGACACACCGGTAGTGTCATGCCGTTTAAAGAAGAAACTGCTGCAATAATGTTCGAAATCAGAATCCAGATAAGGGAATGAGCCTATCTCACCTGCTCCCACATATTGTCCGCAATACAAGCGATGGTCAATGACAACACCGGCCCCGATACCTGTCCCGATAGTAACGCCGACCATATTGGCATAAGGTTGCCCTTCGCCATACAAGCTCTCACCCAAAGCAAAACAGTTGGAGTCATTATTAATGGCAACCGCTACTTTGAACTCATTCTCCAAGATCTCCTTTAAATGTATTTCTTTCCAGGAAGATATGTTTGCCACATTATAGACGATTCCCTTTTCCGAATCAACAATCGAAGGAACACCTATGCCGATGCCATCCACCGTTTCATTCATCATCTCTTCGATGAGCCGGGAAAGCTGGCTAAGCACTGTGGAAGCATCTTGCTGGGCCAGACAGGCCACCGATACCTTATTCAGGCATTTTCCATCTTCCACTTGCGCTATCCGGATACTGGTTCCGCCTAAATCAATTGACAGTTTCATAGTATATTACTTTAAGAGGGTTAGCATGTACAAAATTAAGGAACAAACTCTTTTTCAAGATTCCAAATTGCGCATTTAATTCTTCATTTTGCGCAAACTTTCTATTCAACAAAGTTGCTGTCTATCAGATATTCCACCAAGCGGCGTCCTCCCCGCAGATTTACAAAATCAATGAAGACTATGCCGCAATTTCGGCTGCCCGACTTCTTCAGATAACCTGCCACAGGCTCATTCACCTTCTTGGCAAAAACCTTAGGAGTTCCCAAAGGCAATCCCGTGGCACTTACAAAGGTAATTCCCCAACGGCGTGAGGGGAACGGCTCTGCAGACACTCTGTCGAAATTGCGGATACAGGCATCTATTTTCTTGCCGGCGTCCTTGCCCGATTCATATTGGTATTCATCCTCAAGCAACACGCAGCCTTCTTTTCCATCCTTATTGCGAAGGGTCAACAAGCAAGTGCTGTCGTCTTCCCAACCCACGCATACAGCTCCCGGATAGTTATCCATGACATAATCCCTATGCAGGAACAGCATCTTTCCGCGGCAATCTCCCAATGTCAGTTCCGGACGAAAATCCTGCACAAAATAACGTTGATGCGCAGGGGCGCTCAAAGAGACGGACAGTAAAGAAGCATAATCCTGCGACTCGCCTCCTTCTTTTTTCAATGAAACAATCAGAGTTTCAGTAGGATGTGCCTGCAAGAAGCTTATGAAGGCAGGCAACACATCGTCTTCCCAATATATATCTTGAAAAGCATGGCTGTGGAATATGCCCAATTTGCCGTTTTTCTTCTCCAGACGAATATCAAAAGCGCGGATGCCCTGCTGCAATTGGGCAGGAATAGCCGTCGACTGCGTTTTCAGCATAGGGCCTCCTTTAACGGTACCACTGTCGTGTGTGCCCGGAATAGAGATTTTGCATACAGGAAGTGTGTCATGAAGAGACTTCATCCAAGCCACGTTACCGGCACCATCGCCTGCCTGCACAGACATATCAGCAGCTCGGGAACCGCTATTTCCCGCACAAGCCTGAGAAACCGATACGAAAACAGCCAAAGCTAATGTGCAGCATATCTGCAAAAATCTTTTTTCCATAGTATATCTCTTATGAGTTTTGACATGTGCAAAAATAGGGGGTTCGTTTTCCATTCTTATCCTGATTTGCGCATTTAGTTCTTCATTTTGCGCAAAGATTTCCGAGACAAGACAACAGCAGACAAACCTATAATGCCAAGGATGCCCGGAACAGGCCATAGGACCGGCTCATCCTGCTTGAAAAGTCATATCGGGCATACTTCAAGGTTTATCTTCAGCCTGAAGATATAAATCTTCAAGTTGAAGATATACATATCAAGCCTGGAGATACAAATCTCCAACCTGGAGATAAACCTTAAAATAAGCACCGGACATCTTTCAAAGCAGACTGAAGCAGCCTCCACCCCGGACTTCGGGACCGTGACTTCGGGCACGATGGCAGGACAACATGATGCCATAGCCTTTGCACAAGAGATAAAAACAGGATGGCACTCTTTTTTTATCGGTGCAAAAACAAGAGGGCTTTAGCATAGAATACATATACTTAAGAAGATTTTCCGGAGAATTCGCCTCCATTTCAAGAGTTTTTCATACCTTTACACCTTGTTGGAGAAAAGTGCGCATATCGGACTCCCCCTGCTCCCCGACATCTTGAGATAGAAAAAGAAAAAATAATATATAAAATGACTCACAAATGGAATTATCAACCCATTACACCCGAACAGGCAGAAGCAAGCCAACAACTGGCCCAAGAATTGGGAATTAGCCCGATACTGGGGAAATTGCTGGTGGAGCGGGGAATAACAACGGCAGCCGATGCCCGGAAGTTTTTCCGCCCCCAACTACCGGACCTATATGACCCATTCCTCATGAAGGATATGGATATAGCCGTAGAGCGCCTGAACAAGGCAATGGGAAAGAAAGAGCGCATTCTTGTTTATGGAGATTATGATGTAGACGGCACCACGGCTGTGGCACTGGTCTACAAGTTTATCCAACAGTTCTATTCGAACATAGACTACTATATCCCCGACCGTTACAATGAGGGATACGGAGTTTCAATCAAAGGCGTGGACTATGCTGCGGAAAGTGGCGTAGGACTGATTATTGTACTGGATTGCGGCATCAAAGCCGTTGAGGAAATCACGTATGCCAAAGAAAAAGGCATCGACTTCATCATCTGCGACCACCACGTTCCCGATGATGTACTGCCTCCTGCCGTAGCCATCCTGAATGCCAAACGGGAAGACAACACCTATCCATACGAGCATCTTTCCGGATGTGGCGTAGGCTTTAAATTCATGCAGGCTTTTGCCATCAACAACGGCATCGAATTCCATCACCTTATCCCCTTGCTGGACCTCTGCGCCGTCAGCATCGCATCGGATATCGTACCCATCATGGGCGAAAACCGCATCCTTGCCTACCACGGCTTGAAGCAGTTGAACAGCAACCCCAGCGTAGGCCTGAAAGCGATCATCGATGTCTGCGGACTGACGGACAAGGATATCACCGTCAGTGACATCGTATTCAAAATAGGCCCCCGCATCAATGCTTCCGGACGCATTCAGAACGGAAAAGAGGCTGTCGACCTGCTTATTGAAAAAGACTTCTCCCTTGCCCTGGAGAAAGCCGGACAAATCAACCAATACAACGAGACCCGCAAGGACTTGGACAAGACCATGACCGAGGAGGCCAACAAGATTGTGGCCGGCCTGGACGGACTCGCCGACCGCCGTTCCATCGTATTGTACAATGAGGACTGGCACAAGGGGGTCATCGGAATCGTAGCCTCCCGGTTGACGGAAATCTACTATCGCCCGGCAGTAGTGCTGACACGTACGGATGATATGGCAACCGGCTCGGCCCGCTCCGTCTCCGGGTTCGATGTCTACAAAGCCATCGAATACTGCCGTGACCTTCTGGAGAATTTCGGAGGGCATACCTATGCCGCCGGCCTCTCCATGAAGGTAGAGAATGTACCGGCCTTTATCGAACGCTTCGAGGAGTTCGTGTCACACAACATCCTGCCGGAACAGACATGTGCCGTCATCAACATCAATGCCGAGATTGACTTCAAAGACATTACTCCAAAATTCTTCAACGACCTGAAGAAGTTCAACCCCTTCGGACCGGACAATGCCAAGCCCATCTTCTGCACGCACAACGTCTATGATTATGGCACCAGCAAGGTCGTAGGACGCGACCAGGAGCACATCAAACTGGAGTTGGTGGACAACAAATCGAACAATGTTATGAACGGCATCGCTTTCGGGCAAAGCTCCCACGTACGCTTCATCAAGAGCAAACGCTCTTTCGACATCTGCTATTCCATCGAAGAGAATACCCATAAACGAGGCGAGGTACAATTGCAGATTGAAGACATCAAGCCGAATTGAGACCTCTCTCCTACTTCCAAGTTCAACAAAGCCATGAACAGCAATAGTAACTTCAAAACTCCCCTCCCTACGGGGGAGGGGCCTGAGGTGAAGCTTTTGAAGCAGTACTGGGGATACGATGCCTTCCGGGGAATCCAAGAGGACATCATCAACAGCATTGCCGAGGGGAGGGACACCCTGGGACTGATGCCCACGGGAGGAGGGAAATCCATCACTTTCCAAGTTCCGGCACTTGCCAAGGAAGGGCTTTGCTTGGTCATCACCCCGCTGATTGCCCTGATGAAGGACCAGGTACAAAACCTGAAAAAAAGGGGAATCAAGGCACTTGCCATTTACTCCGGCATGAGCAGGCAGGAAATCATCGTCACATTGGAGAACTGCATATTCGGCAACTTCAAGTTCCTCTACATCTCTCCCGAAAGGCTCGATACTGAGATTTTCCGCACCAAGCTGCAGAAAATGAAAATCAACATCATCACAGTGGACGAGAGCCACTGTATTTCGCAATGGGGGTATGATTTCCGCCCCGCCTATCTGAAGATAGCCGAAATACGCAAACTGCTGCCCGGCGTGCCCGTCCTGGCACTGACTGCCACCGCCACGCCGGAAGTAGTGAAAGACATCCAGGCCCGTCTGCATTTCCGCAAGGAAAATGTGTTCCGCATGAGCTTCGAACGCAGGAACCTTGCCTATATCGTACGCAAGACGGAAAACAAGACGGGAGAGCTGTTGCACATCCTGCGCCGCATGCCCGGCAGCGCCATCATCTATGTACGCAACCGCCGCCGCACCAAGGAAATCACCGAACTGCTGCACAACGAAGGCATCACTGCCGATTTCTACCATGCCGGACTGGACGACGCCACCAAAGACATCCGCCAGCATCGCTGGCAGACGGGAGAAAGCCGCGTCATGGTTGCCACCAACGCATTCGGGATGGGCATAGACAAACCGGATGTACGCATTGTCATCCACATGGACCTGCCCGATTCCATAGAAGCCTACTTCCAAGAAGCTGGGCGTGCCGGGAGGGATGGGCAGAAAGCCTACGCGGTCGTCCTTTACGCCAAGTCGGATAAGGCGACGCTGCACAAGCGCATTCCCGACACTTTCCCTGAAAAAGACTATATAAAAGAGGTATATGAGCATCTGCAATACTATTACCAAATGGCAATGGGAGACGGACAAGGTTGTGTACGCGAGTTCAACATTGAAGACTTCTGCCGGAAGTTCAAGTATTTCCCCGTCCCCGTGGACAGTGCCTTGAAGATTCTGACACAAGCCGGATACCTGGAATATACGGATGAACAAGACAATGCATCCCGGCTACTGTTCACTATCCGTCGAGACGAACTTTATAAACTGAGAGAGCTCGGCGAAGATATGGACAAACTCATCCAAACCATTCTCCGCTCCTATACCGGTATCTTCACAGACTATACTTTCATCAATGAAGATTCACTGGCCACACGCACCGGGCTCACACGCCGGCAAGTGTATGAGCTGCTCATACACCTTGCCAAGCTGCGCATCGTCAGTTACATTCCCCGTAAGAAGACACCATATATAATATACACGCGCGAACGGGTAGAAATGCGCCACCTGCAAATCCCTCCCGCCGTGTACGAGGAACGCAAGGAACGATACGAGAGACGCATAGCCGCCATGCTGGATTATGTCACCAACGACACCGTGTGCCGCAGCCGGATTCTACTGCACTATTTCGGAGAGCGAAACGAGCACAACTGCGGGCAGTGTGATACCTGCATCAGCTTGAGGAACAACAAAAGCACCGGCAACCGGCCTGCCCAAGAGCTCTTTGAGGAAATACTTCACCAACTGTCCGGACAAGAGATGACGCCTGCCACCCTGGCAGAAAAGATAGCGGTCGGGAAAGAGGCACTCACCGAGGCATTGCATCTCCTGCTGGATGAAGGCAAAGTAATTGCCATCAACGGAATGCTGCAAATCAAAAAATAATTCATTACTTTTGTCCCAATTTAATTTTTAATTCAGTGCATATGGGATTCTTTAAATCTTTTTTCTCCGGCAAATCAGACAATCCGGAAAATGAGAAACAAAAAAACGAGCAGAAGAATTTTGAAATATTCAAGTATGACGGCATGCGGGCACAACGCATGGGCCGTGCAGATTATGCCATCAAATGCTTCACGGAAGCTCTTGCCATTCAGGAAGACTTCGAGACCATGGGCTATCTGGCACAAGTCTACGCCCAAACCAACGAACTGGACAAGGCACACAAACTGCTGGAACGCATGACCGAGATAGAACCGGAACATACCTCCACCTACCTCAGCCTTGCCAACGTATGCTACATGCAGGAAGATTATCCTGCCATGGCAGAAGCAGCAAAGAAAGCCATTGAGATAGAGGAAGGCAACGCCATGGCTCATTATCTGCTCGGCAAGGCCGACAATGGGCAAGGAGACGGCATCATGTGCATCGCCCATCTCACGAAAGCCATCGTACTGAAAGATGATTTTACCGAAGCCCGCCTGCTGCGTGCCGAAGCGCTGGCACAAATGCAGCAATACAAGGAAGCGATGGAAGACATAAGCGCCATTCTGGCACAAGACCCGGAAGACGAAAGCGCCATCTTGCTGCGCGGAAAGATAGAAGAGGCTACGGGCGACAAAGAAAAGGCTGAAATCAGCTACCGGAAAGTGACGGAGCTGAATCCCTTCAACGAACAGGCATTCCTCTACTTGGGACAGCTTTACATCACCCAGAAGAAACTGGCAGAGGCCATAGAGCTCTTTACGGAAGCCATAGAGCTGAATCCGAATTTTGCGGAAGCCTATCATGAGCGCGGACGCGCCAGGTTGCTGAATGGAGACAAGGAAGGCTCCACGGAGGATATGAAAAAAGGACTGGAGCTCAATCCTAAAGAGATGCAGGACTTCAACGGGCAATATGCCAATCAGCCGGGTGGAAGGCAAACCGACATCTTAGGGTTATAAAAAGGAGGAAAACAGGTTAATTTGCTGCTATTCCTAAAAAAAATATAGTTTTTTGCTTGTTTATAAAAGAAAAGCATTACTTTTGTCGCGTAATTAAAAAAACAGAGAATACAAGTATGAAGTCATTTACTTATGCATATTACTTCTTTTTTTACTTTTACTTTAGCCAGAAAGTAGAGCGGGAGTTTGTATGTATCAAGTGACAGTGATGCTTAAGGACTGAATAGAGAACCAAGTAATATACTGAATCCCGCTCCATCATAATGGAAGCGGGATTTTTTTTGTAGCATAACCAAGAAAATAAGAAATAATGAAAAAGGTAGCCATTCAAGGAACATTAGGCTCGTATCACGACATCGCCGCACACAAGTACTTCGAAGGAGAAGAAATAGAGTTAATCTGTTGCGCCAACTTTGAAGATGTGTTCGATGCCATCAAAAAAGACAGCCAGACCATAGGAATGCTGGCAATAGAAAATACCATTGCGGGCAGTTTGCTGCACAACAATGAGTTGCTGCGCCAGAGTGGTGCACAGATTGTAGGCGAGTACAAGCTGCGCATCTCCCATAGTTTTGTCTGCCTGCCCGATGAGGATTGGAACGACATCACCGAAGTCAACTCCCACCCCATCGCCCTGATGCAATGCCGTGAATTCCTGGGACAACACCCCAAAATAAAAGTGGTGGAAAGCGAGGATACCGCCCTCAGTGCCGAAATCATCCAAAAGGAGAACCTGAAAGGTCATGCAGCCATCTGCTCCAAAGCTGCCGCAGAGCGCTATGGCATGAAAGTCCTGCAGGAGGGTATCGAAACAAACAAGCACAACTTCACCCGTTTCCTGGTAGTGGCCGACCCTTGGCAAGTGGATGAACTGAACCGGCACCGCAGCAAGGAGGTCAACAAGGCAAGCATGGTATTCACACTGCCCCATATCGAAGGAAGCCTTTCACAGGTATTGTCTATCTTGTCCTTCTACCGCATCAACCTGACAAAGATACAATCACTGCCCATCATCGGACGGGAATGGGAATACCAATTTTATGTAGATGTCGTGTTTGACAACGTACTGAGATATAAACAATCCATTGCGGCCATCACACCGCTGACCAAAGAACTGAAAATATTAGGAGAATATGAAGATGGAAAATCAAACATATAGGATAAAGCCTGCCGACCGTCTGGCAAGCGTAAGTGAATACTACTTCTCGAGGAAGCTGAAAGAAGTGGCACAAATGAATGCCGAAGGAATGGATGTCATCAGCCTGGGTATCGGAAGCCCCGACATGCCGCCTTCCGAAAAAACCATCCAGACCCTTTGCGAAGCCGCACAGAACCCGGACGGACACGGTTATATGCCCTACGTCGGCATTCCCGAACTGCGCCGCAGTTTCGCTGCATGGTATAAAAAATGGTATCATGTAGATTTGAATCCCAACACGGAGATACAACCGCTCATCGGCTCCAAGGAAGGTATCCTGCACGTAACGCTGGCTTTCGTCAATCCCGGAGAACAAGTACTGGTTCCCAACCCCGGCTACCCCACCTATACCTCGCTGAGCAAAATTCTGGGAGCCGAAGTGGTAAGCTACAACCTGAAAGAAGAAAACGGTTGGATGCCCGACTTTGACGAACTGGAAAAGATGGACATGAGCCGCGTAAAACTGATGTGGACCAACTATCCCAACATGCCCACAGGAGCCAACGCATCCCCCGAGCTATACCGGAAACTGGTGGAATTTGCCCGCCGCAAAGGCATTGTCATCGTAAATGACAATCCTTACAGCTTTATCCTGAACAAGCATCCCATCAGTATTCTCAGCATCCCGGGAGCCAAAGACTGCTGCATCGAGTTCAACTCCATGAGCAAGAGCCACAACATGCCGGGTTGGCGCATCGGCATGCTTGCCTCGAACGCCGACTTTGTCCAGTGGATACTGAAGGTGAAGAGCAACATTGACAGCGGCATGTTCCGCGCCATGCAACTGGCAGCAGCCACCGCCCTTGAAGCAGAACAAGACTGGTATGACGGCAATAACAAGAATTACAGCAACCGCCGCCAACTGGCAGGAGAAATCATGCACGCCTTGGGCTGCACTTACGACGAAAAGCAGGTAGGCATGTTTCTCTGGGGCAAAATCCCCGACAGCTGTGCGGACGTGGAGCAACTGACCGAGCGCGTGCTGCACGAAGCCAGAGTATTCATCACTCCGGGATTTATCTTCGGAAGCAACGGAAAGCGGTATATCCGCATTTCCCTCTGCTGCAAGGATGATAAACTGGCAGAAGCACTGAAGCGCATCAAAGAGATGATAACTAAAGAATATAATTAAACAAATAAAGAATATGGAACTCGAATTAGAACCCATCACATTGCCCGGCGTCGAAAACAAACGCCCTATGGTAATAGCCGGCCCTTGCAGCGCCGAGACAGAAGAACAAGTAATGAGTACAGCCAGACAACTGGCAGACAAAGGCATCAAGCTATTCCGTGCCGGTATCTGGAAACCGCGCACCAAGCCGGGCGGCTTCGAAGGAGTAGGTGTAGACGGCCTTGCATGGCTGAAGGAAGTAAAGAAAGAAACAGGCATGTATGTTTCTACGGAAGTTGCTACCGCCAAACACGTATACGAATGCCTGAAGGCCGGAATTGACCTCCTTTGGGTAGGTGCACGCACCACTGCCAACCCCTTCGCCGTACAGGAGATTGCCGATGCACTGAAGGGTGTCGATATTCCGGTGCTGGTGAAAAACCCGGTAAATCCTGACCTGGAGTTATGGATTGGAGCTTTGGAGCGTATCAATAACGCAGGTCTGAAACGCTTGGGAGCCATCCACCGGGGGTTCAGCAGCTATGACAAGAAGCTGTACCGCAACCTGCCGCAATGGCATATCCCCATCGAGCTGCGCCGCCGCATTCCGAACCTGCCCATCATCTGCGACCCCAGCCACATAGGTGGAAAGCGCGAACTGATTGCCCCGCTTTGCCAGCAGGCCATGGATTTAGGTTTCAACGGCCTGATTATCGAAAGCCACTGCAACCCGGACTGCGCCTGGAGCGATGCCGCCCAGCAAGTCACCCCGGATGTCTTGGATTACATCCTCAACCTGCTCGTCATCCGCAAGGAGACGCAGAGCACCGAGAACCTCAGCGAATTGCGCAAGCAGATTGACGAATGCGACAACAACCTTATTCAGGAGTTGGCCAAGCGGATGCGTGTGGCACGTGAAATCGGTACATACAAAAAGGAGCATGACATGACCATCCTGCAAACCGGACGCTACAACGAAATCCTCGAAAAACGCGGTTCGCAAGGCGCACTGTGCGGTATGGATGCCGAATTCATCAAGAAAGTATTCGAAGCCATACACGAGGAAAGTGTAAGGCAACAGATGGAAATTATTAATAAGTGATAAGTGATAAGCGATTATCACTAACCACTTATCACTAACCACTTATCACTAACCACTTATCACTAACCGCTTACCACTAACCAATCATGAGAATATTAATACTCGGAGCCGGAAAAATGGGCTCCTTCTTTACAGATACATTGAGCTTCCAGCACGAGACGGCTGTGTTCGACGTTAATCCGCACCAACTGCGTTTTGTCTACAATACCTACCGTTTCACTACGCTGGAAGAAATCAAAGAGTTTGAGCCGGAGCTGGTCATCAATGCCGTTACGGTGAAATACACGCTGGATGCTTTCCGGCAAGTGTTGCCGGTACTGCCCAAGGACTGTATCATCAGTGACATTGCTTCGGTAAAGACCGGACTGAAGAAGTTCTACGAAGAAAGTGGTTTCCGCTACGTATCGACACATCCCATGTTCGGCCCTACTTTTGCCAGCCTCAGCAATCTGAATACAGAGAATGCCATCATCATCAGCGAGGGCGACCACTTGGGCAAAATCTTCTTCAAGGACCTCTACCAGACCATGAAGCTGAACATCTTTGAATATACATTCGACGAACACGATGAGACGGTGGCCTATTCATTGTCCATCCCGTTCGTATCCACTTTCGTATTCGCGGCGGTAATGAAACACCAGGAAGCTCCGGGCACTACATTCAAAAAGCACATGGCTATTGCCAAAGGACTGCTGAACGAAGATGACTACCTGCTCCAAGAGATTCTGTTCAATCCGCGCACTCCCTCACAAGTTGAGAATATCCGCCTGGAACTGAAGAACCTGCTGGAAATCATCAACAACAAGGATGCGGAAGGCATGAAGAAATACCTGACTAAAATTAGAGAGAATATTAAATAGGCAGGATGTTTCCGATACTTAAAACATCAGGTTCCCTCGTCCTCAACGGGGGATTTTTTTTATCTTTGCACCATCAATAGAATTGCCTTTATGATAGACCAATCCACCATAGACCGCATACTCGACGCCGCACAGATATACGATGTGGTATCGGACTTCGTCACCCTGCGCAAACGCGGCGTGAACTATGTAGGCCTGTGCCCTTTCCACGATGACAAAACGCCTTCCTTCTATGTGTCCCCCGCCAAAGGGCTCTGCAAGTGTTTTGCCTGTGGAAAAGGAGGGAATGCCGTGCACTTCATCATGGAGCACGAACAGATGTCCTATCCTGAGGCCCTGAAGTACCTTGCCAAGAAATACGGCATTGAGATTAAAGAGCGTGAACTATCCAGCGAGGAGAAAATGGCTCAGAGTGAACGGGAAAGCCTCTTCATCGTGAACAATTTTGCCCGCGACTACTTCCAGAATATCCTGAAGAACCATGTGGACGGCCGGAGTATCGGTATGGCCTATTTTCGCAGCCGCGGTTTCCGCGATGACATCATCGAGAAGTTCCAGTTGGGTTACTCTACCGAAAGCCACGATGCCCTTGCCCAGGAAGCTCTGAAGAAAGGATACAAAAAGGACTATCTTATCAAGACAGGCCTCTGCTACGAAACGGACGACCACCGGCTGCGCGACCGCTTCTGGGGGCGGGTCATCTTTCCGGTACATACTCTCTCCGGCAAAGTGGTGGCTTTCGGAGGACGTGTACTTGCCGGCGCCACCAAAGGTGTCAAGGTAAAGTACGTCAACTCACCGGAATCGGAGATTTATCATAAAAGCAATGAACTGTATGGCATATACTTTGCCAAACAGGCCATTGTGAAACAAGACCGTTGCTTTCTCGTTGAAGGCTATACGGACGTCATTTCCATGCACCAGGCAGGCATAGAGAATGTGGTTGCTTCTTCGGGGACGGCATTGACATCCGGACAAATCCGCATGATTCATCGCTTCACCAACAATATGACAGTGCTTTATGACGGTGACGCTGCCGGTATCAAGGCTTCTATCCGAGGTATTGATATGTTGCTGGAAGAAGGTATGAACGTCAAAGTTTGCCTCCTGCCCGACGGTGATGACCCGGACTCCTTTGCCCGTAAGCATAATGCGGCAGAGTTCCAGGCCTTCATCCAAGCAAATGAAACAGACTTTATCCGCTTCAAAACCAACCTGCTGCTTGAAGATGCAGGGAAAGACCCCATCAAGCGTGCAGAGCTTATCGGAAACCTTGTGCAGAGCATTTCCATCATTCCCGAAGCCATCGTGCGCGATGTCTACATCAAGGAGTGTGCCCAATTGCTGCATGTAGAAGATAAACTGCTGGTTTCCGAAGTTGCCAAGCGCCGCGAAAAACAAGCCGAACAGCAAGCCGAGCGTGCAGAACGCGAACGCCGGTCGGCCAACGCCGCAAGAGCCAATGCAGAAGCGGGCATTGCCAATGGCAGCCATGCAGCAGCTACAAGTGCAATCTCAGACGCACAACAAGTTGCCGGTTATCCGCCTGAGTTGTCACCTGACGGTTCCCCTTCCGAAACGCCCCCGCCTTTTCCACCGGAGGAATATGTATCTTTCATCCCGCAAGAAGGAAAGGAAGGCCAGGAATTCTATAAGTACGAACGGCTGATTCTGAAAATGGTAGTGCTCTATGGTGAGCGGGTGATGTGCAAAGTCACCAATGAAGAGGGACAGGAAACCCCTATCACCGTAACCGAATATATAGTCAATGACTTAAAGGAAGACGAGCTTGCCTTCCACAATCCGCTTCACCGCCAGATTCTGGCGGAGGCTGCCGAACGTATCCACAGTGAAGGCTTCATTGCCGAACGGTATTTCGTGACACACCCCGACCCTGTCATCAGCAAACTGAGCGTGGAACTTATCAGCAACCGCTACCAGTTGAGAAAATCACAGATGGAACAAATGGTGACAGACGAAGAACGCCTCTATGAGCTAATCCCACGGTTGATGATAAACTTCAAGTATGCCATCGTCAGTGAGGAATTAAAGCACGTCATGTTTGCCCTGCAGGACCCTGCCGTCATCAACAACGAAGCCCAATGCAACAGCATCATGAAGCGCTACAACGAATTGCACAAAGTAAAGATCCTCATGGCAAGGCGGCTGGGAGATAGGGTCATAGTCAGTTTCTGATTTTTCCCCACCCTATGAACTATGCCTGATTAGGTTCATGAATTCCTCCCGGGTCTTCGCCTGGTTGAAAGCTCCGGTAAAATCGGATGTAGTGGTGATGGAGTTCTGCTTCTCCACGCCGCGCATCTGCATGCACATGTGTTTAGCTTCCACAACGACCATAACCCCCAGCGGGTTCAGAGTCTCCTGAATGCACTCTTTTATTTGAAGCGTCATGCGTTCCTGCACTTGCAGGCGGTGAGAGAAAATATCCACCACACGGGCTATCTTGCTCAGCCCGGTAATGTAGCCGTTAGGAATATATGCCACATGCGCCTTTCCATAGAAGGGAAGCATGTGATGTTCGCAAAGCGAGAAGAAGTCAATGTCTTTCACAATCACCATCTGACTGTACTCTTCTTGGAACTTGGCGGAACGGAGCACCTCGTGCGGATCCATTTGATATCCTTTTGTCAACGACAACATGGCCTTTGCCACCCGTTCCGGCGTCTTCTGCAAACCTTCGCGTCCGGCATCTTCACCCAGCAGAGTGAGAATGCGGTGATAATGTTCCTTCAGTTCGTCCAATGAAGGAGATACAATTTCTTCTTTTCCTAACATGATTATTCTTTATAAGGGAATGTTTATCTGCTCTTTCACGATAGAGACTTCCTTGAATACACCGGTAGCACGCAACTGGCGCATCATGGCATCCGCTTCCTCAATACTGCGGAAGTCTCCTGCACGGCACAGCCAGCGGGGAGGATTGAAAGAGGTATAAACTGTAAGTTCGGGGAAATGTTCCTTGATGCGGGTAGCTACCGCATAAGCTTCATTCTTGGCCTGACGGGTATTATTCCCTGCATAAACCTGTATGCGGTAACCCGGACTCTTAATCACTTTCTGTTCATCCGAACCGGTAGGTACATACTCCGAACCTATCAATGCCGCAATGCGTGCGTCCTGATGGATAGTCACCTTGCCCTGTCCCGGCACAGTACGTTCCAGACTTTTCACAATATTGTTCTGCGCTACAGAAATGGTTGCAAAAGCGAAACATGCAACTAAAAGCAAACCAAGCTTTTTCATAATTGATAATTGATAGTAGATGATTGATAATGAGAAACACAGGGAATTGATAACCGACAACAGGCACATACATGCCCATTATCAATTATCAATTCTCCATTATCCATTAATTAAAGGCATCGATAATACCCTTGAAGTCAGATACCTTCAAGGCAGCACCACCAATCAGACCGCCGTCAACATCCGGGTTGGCAAACAGTTCCTTTGCATTGGAGGGCTTGCAGCTACCGCCATAGAGGATAGAGCAGTTTTCTGCAATTTCCTTGCCATACTTTTCAGCGATCAGTGAACGGATGAAAGCATGGATTTCCTGTGCCTGTTCTGCAGTGGCAGTCTTACCGGTACCAATGGCCCATACTGGTTCGTAAGCCAAGATGATGTTAGAGAATTCTTCCTGAGAAAGGTCGAAGAGTGAACCCTCAAGCTGAGCTTTGACAACTTCATTCTGCTTGCCTGATTCTCTTTCTTCCAGAACTTCACCGATGCAGAAAATCACCTTCAAACCGTTGGCCAAAGCCAAGTTGATCTTTTCCTTCAAAATCTCAGGAGTTTCGTGGTAGTATGCGCGGCGTTCGCTGTGGCCCAAGATAACGTAGTTGGCACCAGTGCTCTTTACCATTTCGGCAGAAACTTCGCCCGTGTAAGCACCTTTTTCCTTGTCTGCGCAGTTTTCGGCACCAAGGCCGATGATGTTCTGGTCAATGATGTTGGCAACAGAGGCCAAGTGGATGAATGGGGTGCAGATTACTACGTCGCAGTTAGGTTTGTCTGCCGTCAAAGTCTCGTTCAATTCTTTTGCCAAGGCAACGCCTTCTTGCAGGTTCTTGTTCATTTTCCAGTTACCTGCTACAATTTTCTTTCTCATTGTTGTGAATGTTTAAATGTTTCTTGAAAATATAGTGTTTGTAGTATTTGATACCAATCCATATTCTGTCAGACATGATGCATATGCTTAGCGGAATGACGAACCATAAAAGCAGCAAGGTCAGCGAATAACGGTGTGCCGTCCAAAACGATGCTGCTTCAGGCTGTCCGACGCTTTCAATGTCTGGCAAGTTGTTGTTGCTCCATTTCTTGTCGATCACGCCGTTGCTAATCAGAAGCAGACCAGGGTTTGACCTCACCATACTTTTAATCATGTCTTCGTCGGCTTTGAGGAAAGGATAGCTTGCCCCCGTGCAGTCAACCCAATTGTTTATGTCTGAAGAATCAGTGTTGTAGGCCGTGATAGCATAGAATCCCCAGCACGAATCCCGGCAAATGTCGTATATGTCGTTTATCCTGTCGGCGCATCCGTTGTCGGCCGTCTTCAT
>CAJJYX010000060.1 GCA_905197435.1 uncultured Bacteroides sp. | reverse complement strand
GGACTTCGTCTGACAGGGGCATTTTTATATTGGAATCAAGGGGCTGGATTATTTGAGTACAAAGGGATAGAATCGCCTGGTTTAAGGGGGCATCTTGCATTGGATTTTGCTGTTGCTGTTATTTTTAAATCTTTTATATTCTCTTGATTTACTTCTATTGTTTTTGGTAAATTATTGTATTGTAGATTTTTATCCGTTTTTTGCTTGTTTTCCGGTGTTTCCCTTTTGCGTTTCGGCTGTTTTCCATCATTTTTTGCATCGGAAACGGGCTTTCCCTCCTCTGTTTTTCTCGTTTTTTCGTCTTTTTTGCGTAGGGGATTCAGCTCTTTGGGCATGAAATATCCGTCTTCTTCCAGTTCGAAAAGTCTGTATTCCCGGATGATTTTCATGAGGTAGGAGAGGATTTTTTTCTTTTTATCGCAATGTGGACGGAGGTATTCTTCCTGTGCGCGCGGCTCGGGTAGCACTTCCATTCTTTTCCGAATATTTGGTGGTTCCTTCATAGCTCCAGAATTTCTTGCCGTCCAGCGTAATGGTCAGATTGATTTTTTTCCATGACTGTCATTGATTTTTCGTTTGTACTTTAAAAAAGGTGCGAAGGTATGAAAAAAACAAGAAGGGGATGAAGCATTATAGGAATAAATGTCGTATATTTGTTTAATGGCAAATGCAGGAAAAAACTTATCCATTGAAACTTTGCGTGGCATTGCCATCCTGCTGGTAGTGGTGGGTCATGTCATCGGTTCCGGGCCCGGTGGAGGCATGAAGATTGATTTTCCACACCCGCTGCGCTATCTTTATGTGTGGATAGATTATATTCAGATGCCTTTGTTCACAGCCATTGCCGGCTGGGCTTATGCGCTGAAGCCTTTCTCCGCATCTTCCGGTTTTGGAAGTTTCGCCGGGAAGAAAGCTTTGCGTCTGCTGGTGCCGATGGCGGTGGTGGGCACGTTGTATTTTGGGGTACAGTATCTGATGCCGGGCACTAATAATAAAGGGGAGCTTAGCCAAATGTGGCGCATTTATGTATTCCCTTATACCATATATTGGTATCTGCCGTCGTTGTTCTTGATTTTTGTAGTGCAATGGTGGATGGACAGCCGGAAGTGGATGGACACTCCGGGCAAGTGGGCTGTTTGTTGCATTGTGGCGCTGATTTTCAGTAGGATAAATGATGTCTGGATTCTGCATGAGGTTCCCAACCTGTTCAGTTTCAAGGGAGCCTTGGGGCAATTGCCCTATTTCTTTGTCGGCGTGGCTGCCTGCCGTTTTGCTGTGTCGCTCTACAGTTGTCCGGCTGTCAGGCATGTCTTGCTTGCCGTGGCGCTATGGGGGATTGTCTTGATACAGATAGTGTGGTTCTATCCCGGTAAATACGCCTCTTTGAGCATGCTGCTTTATCCCGTGACGTTGATTCCCACCTTGTTCCTGCTGCTGGCATCGAAGTGGCACAACCGTTTTTTTGTCTGGATAGGCGGCTATGCGTACAGTATTTATCTTTTTCATGGTTTCGGTACTTCCGGTGGGCGGATTATACTGAAAATGATGGGGATTGATGCGATTGTCCCCATATTGCTGTCTGCAACTTTTATTGCAACAATCGGGCCGGTATTAGTAGACAAACTGTTTAACTGTTCCAAAATGCTGCGAATGCTATTTCTTGGAAGGAGATAATGCTCTCAGTCTGTTGCGCACCCTTATCATAAAACGCCGTAGCCACGGGCATGTTTCTCCCGACTTCAGATTATAGTATAGTGATTTGGACTCATAAATCATCCGGAAAGTTTCTGTACAAAGTACCGGTTTCTTGGTCAGGCGGTTGATTTCCACAGCCTGCGGCATAGAGCTTTCTACAAACAGCATGTAGTCGGTGGATGAACCGTATTCTTTGGCTTTGAAGGAGGCGTGGCAATTCGCCCGTTGGCGTGCAGCCATATCCGGCAGGTCCAGCATGACAAGCTTATTGTATTTCACATGGTTCTTCCGGAGCCAGGCTTCCGTCTCCGGACGGTATTTCTCCAAACGTGAAGTGACCAGTGTGCCAATGGTGACTTTGGGAATGAATAGCGGAGGAGGGTTCAGCAGGAAATGACGGTACTTCTCGCCGTCATCGTTCTCTTCCGGAGTGGGGTCTGCGCAAAGCACACCGTCGATGTCCATGCACGTTTTTTGCAGAATAGAGTGGTTCATGATGTTCCATTGGAAGAAACGGGGATAATCGACTATTTCGAAAAAATAATCAACAGAATGAGTGTGTAGTGGAACTGCATAAATGGCACAGTATTTGATGTTGTATAAATGTTCTATGTCCTTCAGGAGCTCGCGGCATTTCTTCACAGCTTTTCCCGTGGCTATGCTGTCGTCCACAACCAGTACTTTGTGTATGTGGGTCATGTTGAAAGTTTTCCCCCGTTCTCCGGTCTGATAAATATGCCCGTTGCGGAAAGAATCAATGTCTGTGACGGGCAGGTTCAGATAGAGTGCCAGCAGGTTGGCGGGAAACATGCCACTGCGGGGCACACCGACAATGAGGTCGAAATCCCGTGGCAGAATGCTGAGATGTTGCAGGATGCAATGGTTCAAGTCGTCTATGTTACGATAGTTCATGTAGTTTTCTTCTTTAGGAATGAGTCGATTATTTCATAGATTTTCTTCACGCTATGCCCCCAACTGTGGGTCTCGGCAAAGGCTATGCGCTGTTTGGCCAGTTCTTTGTCGTCAGCTTCGGTCACAGCACGGTCTATGGCCGCAAGCCATTCCTCCGGGTTGATGGCCAGGTGCGTGTGACCTGCGAATATGTTGCGCATGGTGTGGGTACTGGTTGCGACAGTGGGTTTACCCATAGCCAGATATTCGTCTATTTTCAACGGATAGTTACCGTCGGTAATCTCGTTCACCATTTGCGGATTGATGCAGACATCGTAGGCAGCTATGTAGGCCGGTAATTCGTCCACTTTTTTTTGTCCGGTGAAATAGGCATTTTTCAAACTATGGATACGGTTCCGACGGAAAATGTCATCTTCTGGTCCGGTGAACACAAAACTATAATCGGGACGCTGACTTATTATCTGATAAAGCAGTTCTCCGTCAAGGCGGGTACTGTTTATCGTACCCATATATCCGATGATAGGATGTGGAATATTTTGTACATCATCGGGCATTTCATACTCTTTGGCGGGGTTGTATAGCGTCAGGTTTACTCCGGTTTCGATGGGGTAGGTATGAGGGTTGTAGGCTTGCAGTTCTGCAGCAAAGCGGGTGGAGTTTGCCAGAACGAGGTCGGCCGAAGCAGCCAGTTCCGGTTCAAGGCGGGTGCCGTGTCTGCGCCAGTAGGCCTCGCCTATGATGTAGTCGCGCCGATAATAGATGCTGACAGCCGGATGGATATACTCCTTCAGATAGCGGCTGCGGTAAATGTCTGTATCAATGAGGTGAATGTAATTCTTGAAGCCGAGCGCGGTGGCCTGCTCTACAATCCATCGGGCTATGCGGGCATTGTTTTTTCTGTTGACGATATTGAAAAGCGATGCGGGCAGGAAATTGGCCGAGAGCACGGTGAAAGGACAGTCCAGTACCCACATGTTGGCGTTGATTTGCCGGAGTGGTGAAGCCTCTCCTTTGATGACGTCCATACGCCGGATGTATGACGGAGATTGTCTGTTCCCTCTCAGCCGGATGGAAATGTCCATCGGAGTGTTTATGTAGAGCACCCGGTTCTGCTTTGAAATTTCCAATGCAGTATTCTTGATGGTACTACCTATTTCGATGTCCCATGTTTGCAGGCTGGTGATGATGAAGTCTCTCATGATGTTTGCCGATTACTGGTGAATACTGTGATATATCTTTACATATTCTTCTGCTGTGTGTTTCCAGGAGAACAGTTTTACACGTTCCAGACTGTAATTTACTTGTTGCTGATAGAATGTTGCATCATTCTCCAGACGTAGCAAGGCATCTGCTATTTTTTGCGGTTCTTGAGGGTCGACTAAAATGGAACCTTTACCGGCAACTTCGGGCATTGCCGAAACGTTGCTCGTCACTACAGGAGTGCCGCAAGCCATAGCCTCCAGCATAGGAATTCCGAAACTTTCACGCAAGGAAGGATAGAGGAATGCAAATGCTGCATTATAAAGGGTTACTAAATCTTTGTTGCTGATATATCCCGGATAATGCAGGTGTTCTTTTATCCCGGTGATTCCTTCTTGCTGAAGAAGCTGGTCGATATATTCTTCTTTTAAATCGGCAATGAGAAGGGGGCGTTTCGTTTGGGATGCTTGCAGATATAACGCGTATGCTTTCAGGGTACGCGCCGCATTCTTTTTGGGGTCTGTATTTCCAAGAAAGAAAAGAAAGTCCGGGTGCGGTATGTATTTCTGCACAATACTCTCATCGGGTGTTTCCTGCATCGTAAAGTAAGCGCTGTAGCCGTTGTACACGGCTTTAATGACTTCTTTGGGAAGCTGCAAAGCTTCCCGTATGCGGGTACATTCGAACTGCGAAACTGTAATAATCTTTCTTGCTTTCTTCAGGATGCGGGGAACAATCAGGCGGCGGTAATGCCATCCCATTTCCTGATAGAAGGAAGGACTGCGATGCTGACGCGGTTCCAGATAAATAATGTCATGAAGCGTCAGCACCAATGGGACGGGACACCATAGCGGAGCTGTATTCGATGTACAATGCAGCAAGTCTGCTTTCAACTTCCTGACAGCCCGGGGCAATGCTATCTGCTCCCACAGTGGATAAGTAGGGCAGCGAAGCTCAATGATATGGAGATTCTCCGATTCTTCCAGGCACCGGTCCTCTCCCGGGGCAACGAATACGTAATATTCATTACCGTCTTTCCGCTTTTGCAGTTCTTTCAGTGTCTCCAGGATGACAAAGTCCATGCCATGCTTGTCATTGCGGAAAATGCGTTGGGCTTCGATGGCGATTCTCATTTTACTGCATTTCCTTTCTTTTTCCGTTTAAAGATTCTTGTGATGTGGCTCATGGAAGAGGTGACTACCAATATGGGCAGAGACCAGAAAGCGCTCCGGAATTTGCGGCTGATTTCCCCTTCGGGCATGGCCATCAAAAAAGTGATGAATAAAACGGCTAAAAGGGCATACCATTTTGTAGCAAGCGGCCACTCCAGGAATGTCATTGCCACGGCACATATCGTGATATATAAGATGAGCAGAAAACGGGACGGGAGCAGCCATTGGAACAACTTTTCGCATAAATCCCACTTCCCTTGCAAGAATGCGGCCGGAAATTGTTGCAATGCCAGTATGGAGCTGCGATACTGTGAGCCCAACCAGCGTTGGCGTTCTTTGCTGTACCCCGATGTATCGTCCGTCTTTTTGCAATAGCAGACTATTTCTTCCATGTATTCGGTATATATGTTTTCCTTCAGGAGTTCCATTTCTGTAGCTTTGGCCAAATCGCTTCCTGATAATCTGGGAGCGATTTCCTGGAACATCTCAAAGTCAAACATCATGCCCGAACCGATGAGGGCGGAGGAGAATCCCAGTGCCGTATGTGCCTTGCGGAAGAGGTGGTTGTTGATTTCTTCGCTGGTGGCGTTTAATACGGCGATGTTGGTATTCAGGTTTTCCGTCATGCGGTGGGCTTGGATGGCATCGCATCCGGAGTAGTAGGCGTTGTTGAAAAGCTCCAATGCGTTAGGAACAACTTTGTTGTCTGAATTGAATATGGTGATGGCATCGTACTCATGAGGAGAATAACGCTCCATAACCTGCTGTATGGCATATATCTTTGTGCAATGCTCTTTATCGGGCACGACAATATTGACCGGCATCTGGAGCAGCGTAACTAAGTCTTCTTCGGACAGTTGTGTGGCAGCTACTGCGATGTCGTATTTTTCTCTCGGATACATCTGCGTATCAAGGAAATGATTGATGGACTCTATCACTTCCTTGCCGTTTTTCAACACAACAAAGAGGACCAGGAAACGATGTTGCTTGGGGGACGGTGGATAGGGATTCTTGTATTTCCGCAAGGAGGCCAATGCATAGATAAACAAGTAGGCTACGGGGATGCCCAGCAATAAGAAAAGAACCGCGTCTGTCATTTGCAAGGCATTGTTGTTCTCGTCCATCCACCAGTCGGGATTGAATATGGAAAAAATGTCGTTCATATATGTCTTCTGTTTAATATTTTCTATTTCTTTTTATGCTCGATTTGCTTGGTCAGTAGTTGGTCTATGTGCTCTCCGTTGAGCAGGACCGACAAAAACAAGATGATTATAAATCCCGTCGGGAACTGGCCGAAAAAGGCATTCCCGTAAGCGCTTACCATCATTCCGAAGATGCCGCAAGCAATGGCGGTGAGCATTCCGCGCAATTCGTCATTCTTAATCCGGAACATGATAAGATAGCAACCTCTTAACAGTGCACTGACATATATCGCCAGATAAAGCATCAATCCTACAATGCCGGTTTCCATCCATAATTTGACGTAAAAAGAATCATGGGGAATGAGTGTTGTGAGGCGATTGCCATATTTCATGGCTTCTACTCCTCCCAAGCCAAGCCCTTCTCCGAAAGGCCTGCCCTTCAGATATTCGCCCAGTCTCTTCTGGTTCTCTTTGCGGACCATGTATGAGGCATCTTCCGTCGGCCTGAAAGCTGTGCGCATGCGCCTGATGGAAGTGTTGCCCTCACCGATATAGGTATGGGCGAAGAAGACATAGAAGAACAATCCGAAGAAGATGGTAGCTCCCATGAGTTTGATGTTTTTGCTGAGAAAAGTAAACAATATGATTCCTCCGATGGGGACGAACAGCGCACCGCGGGTACCGGAAATGAACAAGGCGTATATGGCACACATGGCAATAATCGTGTAATAGTTCCTGATGGAGCGCTCTTTCACGAAGATGGCGGAAATGCCGAACAGAATGGTGGCAAAACCCATGTTGGAACCGAAATTCCCGGCATCTGTAAAAAAGGAAAAGTAGCGGGTGACATCGGATAAGAGGTGTGTCCTGTACATTTCCGTTTCAATCAGCATTGTCGTTTCTATCTCGTCGAAACCTGCGTATTTCTGGTAAACGGCTTTTGCCACGGCTGTCAGTGTGAATATGGACAGAAGAAGCATAATGACGCGCAACCGCTTGTAGGAGGTCATCGTTAAAACACCAATTAATGACATGACAAGGGTACTGTATATCGTTCCGCGGGAGTAAATCCAAGCCTCCGTGAGTGCTGTTGGATTCAATATTTCAGCCGCAGTGTATATGCCCCATACGCAGCCGCCGATTGTCAGAATGTTTCTGGCGTATTTCCATGGAAGCTTACCTTGATAATAGGAATGTATCAAAAGCGCCACAAGCAGGAGGACAGTTGCGACATCATACCAGACACTCAACCCGCTGCCCTGCGTGTATCTGTACCAAGGAATAAAAAAGTAATTGAATGTGAATAGGAGGCATACACCGACAAAGGGGGCCTTCAATGTTTGTACCGCCATTATCAGGAAAAGGGGGAAAAGGCAAACGATGACAAAGATATACCAGGCGCCGGAGAGTAGGCTGCAAGTGATTACAGCCAACCCTATAATGAACACCGACGATGTTACTACGAAGGGAGATATGCTATGCTCTTTGATGCCCATTTTGTAATTACTTTACGGCTTTTGTATTTACTTTATTAGCTTTTTACTCAGCAGCTTTTGATTTACTTTACAGCTGCAGCTTTTGATGTTAAACCTAATTGTGCCAACCGGCTGAAGAAGCTGTGAACCGGAGTGTGAGGAGGCAATTCTCCGGTGAAGCTTTCAACCACTTCACGGTCTGCATTGTTGAGATACATAAACAAAGGAGTCTCTTTCAATTCTTCCTTTAACGGTTTCAACCGGGTGTCGTCATCTCTGCCCCACAAGCGGGCGGCGTTGGCTATCAACAAATTGAAATCAGCCTTTTTCAGTACCGGCATAGGCAGAGTGGCGGTATTGACAGCCGGATATTCCACTAAAATAATGTCCGGCATCTCCTCTGCCGTATTTAGAGTCCAGAAGTCAGACAAATCTTGAGCTTGCACATACGCCTTGCTTTGGGTGTCGAAATCGTAATTGTATTTTACATGGCGCACCTTTATTCCCTCCGTCTCCCAGTAGTCGATGAAATACTTGGCAAGGAATGATTTTCCTTCTCGTTTCTCCATACTGAGCAGGTTGATGACGGTGGGGCGGCCCGGATGCAGATAGTTGTTAAGCTGCCGGCAACTGTAGGCTGCGGCAAGCCTGTTGCACGCCTTGAGGAATCCGCGATACTTCAGGTTGCTCACGCCATTGAATGCCGCAATGACAGATAGTCCGGTCAGACGCCTGCTGCGCTCCGGGTCGCGGAGGGTGCGGTCCAGCAGTTCAACCAGCAGGAAGTAGCCGCTTATGAATATCAAACTGCCGAGGCATGCGGCAAGGACGTAGATAAGCCTTTTTCTGCCATTGTCTGTCAGCGGGAACTCGGGAGATGCTATGACCTGCAGGTTGGCGGTCGTCATCTTGATGTTCTGCAGGCGGAGGTGTGCCTCAGCAAGGCCTGCTATTTGCCGACGGTAATTGTCCTCGGCAATGCCCACGGCACGTTCTTTCCGCTTGATTTGAGTACCTACGGGTGAGAATTCCCGGTATTGGTCTACAATCTCATGTTGGCGGTCAACCAATATTTTTACTTCTGCTTTGGCTTTGGCTTCATTGATACATGCCGTCAGCCATTCTGTCACCATGTCTTGAATGCCCACACCCTCTTTGGAGAAACCATACTCATTCAAATTATCGGAGAGATGGCTTATCTTTTCTTCAGCCTTTTGCAGGGCGTCTTTCTCCTTTTGCAGTTTATGGCTGTTCTGTTGGCTCTGTTCTGTGGTGAATATTTCCTGCTCGAGGATGCTTTGGTTCAGGGTACTGACTTTTTCCAGCTCTTGCAACAAATTGGTATTTGTCCGTATAATCTTGGCACGTATGTCCATCTTGTCCTCCAGCAACTGGCGCAAGGCAACCGCACTTTCGTAGATTCGCCGGACTTCTTCCATGCGGTCGTCTGTCGAATATTTGGTCAGGGCCAATGCTTTGGATTGTTCATTGTAGTTGATAACTTGCTTCTGAACACTATAGTCTGTCAAATCATCCTCTTCTGACATAAGCGCTTTTTTGGTTATCCGTACTTGTTCTTCAAAATAGGCGATGGCGCTGTTCGTGGCGCTGAACCGGAGTTGTTCATAAGCCTTCAACAGCTCGTCTTCCAATATCCTGAGCGTATTTTGTGTAATGCCGGGATCGGCAGAGGTATATACCAGTTCTATCAGGTCGCTGGTGCCCAACCGTTTGATGGTGATTGCATTCAATGCGCTATAGCTGTAGAACGGATAGGGGCGGCTGAATATGGAGTAGACGAAATTGCTGCTGTTCTCTTTTCTATAATTCATCAGATTATTTACGGTTTTATCCAAAGAGGAACGGTCTACCAAAGCCAGTACTTCTTTGGGAAGAATCTGGATGAGTTGCCTGTAATGCTTGGCTTGGATGTACATGTTGTCTTTCCACTCGTCACCATATACGAGGTTGGTTGCGAGCAGGCGTACTGAAACCTTTGCCAGCGTGTTCTTGGACTTGCCTATGTTGATGATATTATCGAAGGTGCTGTTGATATTGATGAGCTGGCTTCCGTCCAGATTGGTGCTGTTGGTCACGCCTGCATATAAACTGCTGTTTACCGTATAGCTGTATGGCAAAAATTGGGTGAAGTATATGACTATTGCCGTAACAAGGAGGCTTCCCCACAATAGCCAGTAACGGATGCGGTAAAAGAAACTTGCCAAAAATTGTACTATGTTCATAATTAGTTTTACTTGTCTGTTATAATTTTGACATTAGTCAGCATCTCCAATAATACGATTGAATTGTGTAAAGCGACACGGCTTTGCTCATACGTGGTCACGGCACCGGTGCGGCGCGCACGTTCCAAGGAGAGTGAAATGATATCGACGGTTCCTTGTATGAAGTTATTCTCGGAAATTTTCATTTGTGCATTATACAAGGCAGCCGTTTCCGCTTTGGCTTTTATGGTGGCCAATTGCTCGGTAACCGCATTGTAGGCTTCCAGTACCTTCAGCCTCCGTTCTTCCATGACATCTTCTTGCATGTATTGCAATTGCTCTATCTGGTAACGATAATCTTTCAGTTTCAACGGACGGTTGATCAAGTCGCCCAGGCTGACGCCGACGCTGGCCCCGACATTGAAATTGTTTTGGGCGCTCGACATGGTTGTCTGATACATCGGGGTAAACTCATCACTGGCATTGCCTATGACATTATAACGTCCGTAAGAATAGTTTCCGTTCAGCTTGAAGTAATTCCACCAGTTCCGCTTTTCCAGTCTATACTGGTTCCTGATTTGCTCTACTTGGGATTGTGCTCTTTTTACTGACGCGTTTTCCGTCACTGCATCCAGGAATACGGATAGGGGAGGCAATTCCAATTTCTCAATTTCCATAGATGCCTTCGGGCTGATTAGCCCTAATGTGTTGGCTTCTATTTTTTTGTCCTCCATTTTGAGTTGCTCTAATATTTTGATGCGTTCCTCCCGTGTTATTTCCCGTTGCGCAGCCACAGATAAAGGCAACCCCAGCAATCCTGCAAGGATTACATTGTAAATGATTGGCTTGATATATCTTATTATCATCTCTAAAGCCATATAGTTCCTGTTATCTTTATTTTATACATTTTCTTTCTGCACAAATGCTGTCAGCGTCTTGCACAATATCTTCATGTCCAGCCAGAATGAAAATTCCTTGGCATATTTGATGTCCAGTTGCTTGCGTTCTTCGGCAGACATTTTCCCGGCGCCGCCACGTTTCTCCACTTGCCATAGTCCCGTCAGTCCGGCAGGGGCCATGAAGCGCTCGATATATGCGTCGCTGGTCAGCAGTTCGGCCTCATAGAGGGGCAGGGGGCGGTTGCCTACAATACTCATGTCGCCTTTAAGGACATTGAACAACTGCGGCAGTTCGTCGATGCTGTATTTCCGGATGAAACGGCCTACGCGGGTGACACGCGGGTCATTTTCTATTTTTACAAATGTATTCAGTTTCTCTTGGGCTTTCTTTTTAAGGAAATCTTCTTCGGAGATGATGAAATCATCCGAAATGAGCAACGTTGCCTCTTCTTCGGAAGAGCCCGTCAGGTCGTCAAAACGGAGGTCGGGCTGCTCGTCCGTCAATTCTTCTTCCATCTTGTATTGGTTGAGGGCGTTCAGTTCCTTCAGGCGCTTGTCTGCATTGGTGTACATGGAACGGAACTTCAGGAAGTCGAATATCTGATAGTTGCTTCCCACGCGCTGGGATTTGTAAATCACTTTGCCCTTGCTCTCCATGCGGATGGCTATTGCTGTGACGATGAGCAGCGGAGAAAGTACAATGAGCACTGCACATGCAAACAGTATATCGAAGATACGCTTCCACATGGGCAGGTGGAAGGTGTTGAATATCTTGCGGTGAGACTGGCTGAACTCTTGCAGCTTATGTTCTTTGCGCCGTTGGAGGAAGTTTGTCATCTGCAGGATGCTTTCTTCATCGGCTTTTGGGGGAAGGGTATTGTTGACCCCTGCCTGCAAATAAGCCTTGCGGTTTTCTGTTTGCAGCCCTTCGGTGATGAGGATGATATAGACGCGCGGGAAACGTTTGTGCAGGAAAGCGATGTCCTGACTGTCTTTCTGAGGCTCGTTCTGCTCGTAAAGAATGGAAGTGTTATATCGCTCACGTATGCTGTCGATGACCTTTGCTGCCTTGTTGCTGGAGGAAACAGCCATGAACATGCCTCCCGTCACTTTACTCAAGTGGTCGATGGCGGTTCGGTTACTGCCTATGTAAATGTAATATAACATATCCATTAGTTTAGTGTGTGTTAGAGGTATTTCTTGATGCGGGCTTTCAGTTCCATCGGGTTGAAGGGTTTCAGGATGAAGTCTTCAGCCCCGGCTTCAAGCAGGTTGATGCGTTCGGTGGTGCTCTCTTCGCTGGAGAGGATAACGACCGGGATATGCCTGAAGAGTGCGTTTTCCTTCAGGTATTGCAGAAATTCATTGCCGGTCATCCTGGGCATGCGGAGGTCTGAGATAATCAGGACCGGTTCATTCCCTTCATTCAGCCATTCTATCGCCCGGATGGGATCTTCAAAATATACCAGTTCGTTTTCTTTGCCCAAATACACCGAGAGTACCTTGCCTATGGCAGGTTTGTCATCTACAAATAATATTTTCTTCATTGTTTATGCTAATGGTTTGCTTTCTTCGTATTATCTATACACATTTGCCTCTACCGGGTTCATGTACCAGTCCCGATAGCTGCTACGGTCCCTCGCCCAATAGATAAAATCGGGATAGGCGCTGGCCGTAGGATCGTCTGTACGTGAAATATTGATGGTCTCTATCGGATAACGGAATCCGTAAGGTACGCAAATAGCCCATGTGTTGTTACCTGCCAAATCAAGGTTCTCTTGTTGCACGGTTCCGGCTGCGGTGGCTCCATATCCCCAGAACTCGTAGAGGTGTACTTCCATGCGTTGCTGCATGCTTTTATATTGGTAGCAGATGAAGAAGTCGAGGTTGTCCTTGGAAAATAGGGGTTCGGTTTTCGTCTGGTCCGCCAGTTCGATGATTATTTCATAGGTATAGACATTGGCTGTGATACCGGTTCCTCCGGTATTGACCATGGTTCCGGGGCTTTCACCGAATACGTTGTGTACTTCACCTGCGATGGGGATGACAACGTTGGGGTCTCCGTCCTCCATGTGTGTGCCGCTGTTATAGCTAAACTGGCTGTACGGGTCGTTGAACGATGCCTGGAATCGCCTGTCAGCTCCTCCGGTCGTAATTTCTTTAATGTCGGATTTACTGATGCCCACTATGCGGAGGCCTACACCAAGGGCTTTGGATGCTCCGGCAGCAGTAAGGGTTACATTGAGCTGGATGCGCTTGACGTGGTTTGTCTTTTTCTCAAGATGATGGGTTGTCTGTACATCCAAAACCACGTCGTTGAAATCATAATCGCCTACCAGCGGAAAGTTGTCTTCGAATACGTATGTATAAGGGATGGGGTCGGCAGGGGTTTCCGAACCTGAATCGCTGGGAGTGTTACCTCCTCCTGTACAGTCGCCGGCAGGAATCAAGACGGGAGATTCGCCCCACTTGGAAAAATAGGTCAGGGCATTCATATTCCTCCATCCATCGTTCGCCAAGCTGTTGTCGAAACTTTGGAACTCGAAATAGATGTTGCCTTGGGAGGCATTGCCGCTTAATTGTATGTTGTCTAATGTATTTACTTTGATAAGCGACGGCTCGGTGTCTCCTATAAAGGTGGTGCCCATGAAACTTGCCTTGTCGATATTGATCATGCAACTATTGCCTAATGTAATGCTTTTATTCCATACATCCGGATATTCGTTAATGGTGGCCGCACAATTATCCCCTAAAGTCAGATTCCCTTTGAAACGGCCGGTAATATTCAGATAACATCCGTTTTCGACATGGCAATTTTCCTGGGTGTCGGCAACGGTTGCGTGCCCTTGGTTTATCAGATTGCCTTTTAAGGTGGAAAGTATGAGTTGACCGCCGTTATACAGGTTTAAATTGTCATGCGTGTCTCCGAGTTCTGCTATCCCCCGGTTGATCAATCGATTGCCTGAGGTGCTGCATTGGTAGTTGCGTACCTTCAATATTCCCGAGGGGGCATTATATACGGTGAAAACACCGCCACCGCCGTTCGTCATGGTCTGCACTTCGATTGTTCCTGCATTATAATTATAGTTTTGCATGGAAGCATTGGTAATGTCGATTGTGGAGTTTGCGGCACCGGTAATATTGCCGCCTTCGAAAATGTTGAAATAAGTACTCCCTTTCATCATAAACGTGCTTCCTTCGGGGAGTGTTATGCCTGCATCTTTCAATATATACACGATGTATCCATCTTCCAGTTGTATGGAACCCGAAGGCTCCCATTTACCTGCAATTATGAGGATGGCGGGGTTTGAGGAATCCAATGCTCTGCTGATTGTTCCTGTAAAGGTGCTGCCTTGGGAGATTTTATAAATTCCTCCCGCCTGATAGTCTTCGTAATAATCGTTTGGTGACACTTCGATGGCTTGTTCGAGCAGCGCCTCCATGTCTGCAGCCGTGCGGGTAGGGGTGTATGTCTCGATGGTAGGAATTTTCACACTCCTGGTTGCCACGACACGGGTGACTGCGGAGGAACCGAACGAGGCATTTATTTGATTGTTATTTATCGGGACGCATTTCACGACATTTCTATTATTTGCATCTGTACGGCACACAAATACGTAAGTAAGCGTGGAAGGACAGTCCATGATGGAAGAAAAACTCAGTTGGTTGTTAGCCGTACCTTCGGCCAATAATTTTGCCGTAGAATTATCGGCTAACGGGTTTTTGTCATAAATACGTATGGTATAGTTTGCACCTGCATCTTCATGGACCGAAATATTGATTCTGACCTGCATGGTCATTTTCCAGTCCATTGCCGGGTCGATGTCTTTAACCGGAAATCTGTCTTGGTAGGCTGCTTTCACTTTTTCGGGATTAAAAACGTCGTCTTTACAACCCTGAAGCAGTATGCTTACTGTAAAGAATGCAAGTGGCAACAGACATTTATATTCAATATTCCTGCCCATGGTATTTTTGTTTTGTTTGATCTTAAGCAAAAGTACGTTTATTAATACTATTATGCCTCATTTATAGGGAATAAAAGTGCACTTATTAACTCTTTTTAAGTGTGCATCATGGGCGTATAAATCAAGTTTGTTCCAAAGATTGGCAATTTTAATGTAGGGATGCAATGTATATAGCTCTTCCGGCAGAGTTGTAGATTCTGTACTTTTATATGGCACACAGATATCTCCTATTCATAAAGAGAGCGAAGCGGATGATACAGACGTGAATTTTAGTTTTGACACACCTTCATACTACCGGGATACTATGGGAGAAGAAAGGTTATTGTTTAGTGATTTCCCCTGCCAGGTCGGAATTCATACGGTAACGGATTTCGGTCTGGTTCAATCCGTGCCCCAGGAGGAACATGAGTTTGGTGACGGCACATTCGGGTGTACTGTCGTAGCCGCTGATGACACCTGCCTGAAGAAGTTGCAGACCGGTTTCGTAGCGTCCCATTTCGACGGCGCCGCTTTGGCATTGGGTGATGTTGACAATTACAATGCCGCGTTCGCTGGCTTCCTTCAGTTGGCGGATGAACCACTCTTTTTGGGGAGCGTTGCCGGAGCCGAATGTCTTGAGGACAACGGCTTTCAGCCCGGGAACGTGGAGCACGGAGTTGATGATGCTTTCCTGAATGCCTGGAAACAGCGTGAGCACTACGACATTGGTGTCGAAAAGATAGTGCGGCTTCATGGGGCGTGACGGGTCGGGACGACGGATGAGGTGCTCATTGTAGCGGATATGGATGCCCGCCTTGGCCAGTGCGGGAAAGTTGAAAGAGCGGAAAGCGTTGAAATTCTCAGCGTTGATTTTGGTGGTGCGGTTGCCTCGCATCAGCTCGTTCTCGAAGAAGATGCACACTTCGGGCACTATGGGGCTGCCGTCAGGATGTCGTGCAGCAGCTATCTCGATGGCGGTGATGAGGTTCTCTTTTCCATCGGTGCGCAGGGTGCCGATAGGAAGTTGGGAACCGGTGAGGATGACCGGTTTGGAAAGGTTCTCGAGCATGAAGCTGAGTGCAGAAGCCGTGTAGGCCATGGTATCGGTGCCGTGCAGGATGACGAAGCCGTCAAAATAGTCGTAGTTGTAGTTGATGATTTTCACAATCTTCGCCCAAAAAGAGGGTTCCATGTCGGAAGAGTCGATAGGCGGGTCGAACTGGTAGGAAGAGATGTGATAGTTGAAGCGCTTCAGTTCGGGGACATGCTTGAGCAACTGGTCGAAGTTGAAGTTTTCAAGCGCACCGGTCTCCGGATTTTCTATCATTCCGATAGTCCCGCCTGTGTAAATTAAGAGAATGGAGGGATAATCTGCTTTCATAAATATCGCGTTTTACTTCTTTTTCGGGCACAAAGATAATACAAACCGAGAGTAGAATGAAATGAATTTATTCATTTTTTATGCCGAGGCTCTGTTTATCTTCGCTTTCCTTGCTCCCTTTTCATTACAAATCTTCTTTCAAGTGCGTAATGGCTTGCTGTGCATCTCCTTTGTATTTATTGAGCAGAGTTACGAAACGGCTTCCTATGATAGCTCCGGAAGCATGGGAGCAGGCAGCATCGAAAGTCTGTTTGTTGCTGATACCGAAACCTACCATGCGTGGGTTGTGCAGATTCATGTCTTGAATTTTTTTGAAATAAGCCTGTTTTCGGTTGTCGAAATCCTTTTGTGCGCCGGTGGTAGCTGCTGATGATACCATATAAATGAAACCGTCGGTGTGGGCATCTATTTCGCGGATACGCTTTTCGTCGGTTTCGGGGGTAATGAGCATGATGACACGGATGTCATACTTCGAG
>CAJJYX010000059.1 GCA_905197435.1 uncultured Bacteroides sp. | reverse complement strand
CGTGCCCGCGAAGCAAACGTTTACCGTTTGGCTGAAGTTTCAAACAGCATTATCGACCAGTGTGTGGCACAAGGTGTTCCCTTTGCCCGCGAATACGGAGGCATGTTGGCCAACCGTTCGTTCGGTGGCGCACAGGTATCCCGTACTTTCTACGCCAAAGGCCAGACCGGACAACAGTTGCTGCTGGGTGCATACTCTGCATTGAGCCGCCAGGTGAACGTAGGTACCGTGAAGCTGTATACCCGCTACGAAATGGAAGACATTGTCCTCGTCGACGGACGCGCCCGTGGTATCATCGCAAAGAACCTCGTGACCGGTAAACTGGAACGCTTTGCCGCCCACGCCGTGGTAATCGCCACCGGTGGTTACGGAAATGCTTACTTCCTTTCTACCAACGCAATGGCATGTAACTGCTCTGCAGCAATGGCCTGCTACCGTAAAGGTGCCTGGTTTGCCAACCCTGCTTACGTGCAGATTCACCCCACTTGTATCCCGGTTCACGGCGACAAGCAGTCCAAGCTGACCTTGATGTCCGAGTCTCTGCGTAACGATGGCCGTATCTGGGTTCCGAAGAAGCTGGAAGACGCCAAGAAACTGCAGGAAGGCACACTGCAAGGAAAAGATATTCCCGAAGAAGACCGCGACTACTACTTGGAACGCCGCTATCCGGCATTCGGTAACCTCGTTCCGCGTGACGTTGCCAGCCGTGCCGCCAAAGAACGTTGCGACAAGGGTTATGGCGTGAACAACACCGGCCTTGCCGTATTCCTCGATTTCTCCGAGGCCATCAACCGTCTGGGCAAAGATGTAGTTGCACAACGTTACGGCAACCTCTTCGATATGTATGAAGAAATCACCGACGTAAGCCCATACGAAAACCCGATGATGATTTATCCGGCTATCCACTATACCATGGGTGGCATCTGGGTTGACTACGAACTGATGACCTCCATCAAGGGTCTGTTTGCCATCGGTGAATGTAACTTCTCCGACCACGGTGCGAACCGCCTCGGTGCTTCTGCCCTGATGCAAGGTTTGGCCGACGGTTACTTCGTATTGCCTTACACTATCCAGAACTATCTGGCCGACCAGATTACAGTTCCCCGTTTCTCTACCGACCTGCCCGAATTCGCAGCTGCCGAAAAGGCCGTTCAGGACAAGATTGACTGGATGATGAACATCAAGGGTAAGAAGTCCGTAGACTCCATCCACAAGGAACTGGGCCACATCATGTGGGAATATGTAGGTATGGGACGTACAGCCGAAGGCTTGAAGGAAGGTCTGAAGAAGCTGAAAGAAGTCCGCAAGGAGTTCGAGAAAGAGCTGTTTATCCCGGGCGACAAGGAAGGAATGAACGTAGAGCTCGACAAAGCCATCCGTCTGTACGACTTCATCACTATGGGCGAGCTGGTTGCTTACGATGCACTGAACCGTAACGAAAGTTGCGGCGGCCACTTCCGTGAAGAATACCAGACCGAAGAAGGCGAAGCCAAGCGTGACGATGAGAACTACTTCTACGTTGCTTGCTGGGAATACCAAGGTTCTGACGAAAAAGAACCGGTATTGCTGAAAGAGCCGCTGGTTTACGAAGCAATCAAGGTACAGACTCGTAACTACAAGAGCTAATCGGGAAGTTGAACATTTAAAGAATTAAAGAAAATGGATAAAAATATATCATTTACGCTCAAGGTATGGCGCCAGAAGGGTCCGAAAGCAAAAGGCGCTTTTGAAACATACCAAATGAAAGATATTCCGGGCGATACTTCATTCCTCGAAATGCTGGATATCCTGAACGAACAACTGATTTCTGAAGGTAAAGAACCGGTTGTATTCGACCACGACTGCCGCGAAGGTATCTGCGGTATGTGTTCGCTCTACATCAACGGACATCCCCACGGTCCGGCAACCGGCGCCACGACTTGCCAGATTTATATGCGCCGTTTCAACGATGGCGATACCATCACCGTTGAACCGTGGCGTTCTGCCGGTTTCCCGGTTATCAAGGACTTGATGGTCGACCGTACGGCTTACGACAAGATTATGCAGGCAGGTGGTTACGTCAGTGTACGTACCGGTGCTCCCCAGGATGCCAACGCTATCCTGATTCCGAAGCCCGTCGCCGACGAGGCAATGGATGCTGCCAGCTGTATCGGCTGCGGTGCATGTGTGGCAGCTTGTAAGAATGGTTCTGCCATGTTGTTCGTTTCTGCCAAGGTGAGCCAGCTGAACCTGCTGCCCCAAGGCAAACCGGAAGCATTGCGCCGTGCCAAGGCTATGTTGAGCAAGATGGACGAGCTCGGTTTCGGTAACTGTACCAATACCCGTGCATGTGAGGCCGAATGCCCGAAGAATGTTTCTATCAGCAACATCGCCCGCTTGAACCGCGACTTCATCATTGCGAAACTGAAAGACTAATACGGTGGCCTTTCTACAAATAATATAGGATATGCTTCGGATAAACCTTTGAGCAAGCTCAAATTATCACCCGGCTTTCACTATATTTGATTAATATCACAAGAGACTCCTCTGCGGGAAACCGTCGGAGGAGTTTTTTTATGACATGCCGTTTACTTCAGATAAAGCACCGGCACGCAAGCTGCGGGGAGAAGCGCCGAAATTCTTCTTGCAGAAATTGGAGAAATGCGGCAGCGATTCAAAGCCATGTTTATAGCAGATCTCTGATATGGAGGCATCCGTATAGCGGAGTTCATAGGCTACGCTTTCTTTACGCCGCTCCGTCATCCACTCGTACACCGGTTGGTGAAAAACAGAATTGAATATACGCCGGAAAGTAGTCACCGTATATCCCCCCAACTGGGCAAGTTCCTCTACCGTCTTTACCCTGGCATGATTCTGCAACACAAAATAGTGGAAGGAATCGGTATACCGGGCAAGAGGGTGTATCAGCATGGAGAGCTCATAATCGGAGTAATAATTCCCCAGAATGAAAGCAAGCTCTTTCCGTTTGAAACAAAGCATCTCCCGGCAAATCTTCTCATCGGACAAATAGGCTTTGGAGCTTTCCAAAAAGAGCCGCAACTCGGAAGTAATGGCCAAAGGATAGAATATCAATGGAGGCGTAACCTCTTTCATGATATGGTTGTACCGGGCTTCACAGAAGAATTCCGGCTTATTGAAGCGATAACAAACACATTCCACATCCGTCATGGCAAGTATTTCGTACTTTGAACCAATGGCTTGAAGGATGAACTCACCCGCATGCAACACGGTTCCTGCATACTCCTGACTGTTGACGAGCACTTCTCCTTTCAGCAAGAAAATCATAATATTTTCCTCACACTTCCGGGCCGGCAGATGGAATCCTCTGGGATGGGAAGCGTATACTATCGCATTGTCCACAGCCTTGGGACATTGAGCGCATTGTTTCTTTCCTCTGCAAGCAGAAGAGTCGGGCATCGGCAGGTAGATTTGTTTGTTTGTTGCTGTGGCAAAAATAGATAAATAATACGCATAAAAGAAGCATTCCCCGGAAACTTTCATAAAGAAGTCCCGGGGAATGAATAAAATAGAAGTAATTCAATAAAGGTATTTCCGCTACACCAAGCTCATACTAAGTCTGTCTCATTTTTCCACATTCGTATCATCACCGGTATTCCACGGACCAACTTCAGGTACAAAGGTTACTTTTGCCGCCTTATTGGCCAGCGTCAGCGTATAACGTATCTTTTTGCCTTCACCCCAAGCTTGTGTACCATCCAAGTCAATGGCAGAAGTTACAGCATCAAGAAGAATGTCATTCTCATAGATGTCATAAGTAACATTGATTTTGGCATTTGCGTCCAACTCCTGGGGCATCAACATCCAGGCTGCATTCACTTCCACACCCGTTGTGTTCACTTCCAATGCACCGGCGTCAATCGTATGTGCATAAGTCGCAGTTCCTTCCTGGGACTTCCATATTGAATCATCAAAATCATAAGTACCCTTATCGTGCACTCCGGATATTGTAAGCGTTTTCAGTTTATAGGTCAAAGCGTCGGCTGCCTTGACAGTGAAATTTATTTGGGTCAGGATATGGCTGAATTTCAAAGACACCCCACTACCGGCATTTGATTCCTTGGTTGCATCCGCCACTTTCGCAGCAACCAAGTCCGTTTGGGCTGCTACACCCGCTACCGTATAAGTGATGGAAGGATATATGGCTCCGGCAGCCGGTTTATTGTAGGTCAGGGCTCCGGTACCCGGATTTCCGTAAGCAAAGAACTGCAAGTTATCTGTCATTGGCCAATAATATGTGCCGCCCGTCAAACTCCAGGCAGAAGCCTCATAGGTTACCCGGACATCCGTCATGAATTCCTTCATTGCATCAACGGTCGTAACGGAGACCATTTTCGTTCCTCCCGTATTATAAGCATACACAGTGAATCCCACCTTCTGCAATTCCGTCAAATCGGTCACTGCCGCTCTCGTGGTGGTGCCCACTACCGTTCCCAATTTAATCTTCGCCTTTTGTCCGGCATTCTCTATCTCCTCGCTTTCCGAGCAACTCATTACCGCTACAGCAGCCAAAGCCAAAAATAAAACCTTCTTCATAATAGTCTGTTTTTAAAGTTAATATATTTATTTGTCTGTTTGATTTCAATTTACAGGCAACTCCACATCCGTTTCATCGCCCCAATCATCCACATCACCACCAATTCCTCCATCTCCTTCATCGGTCCCCGGTTTCAAATCATCCACCACAACCTTGTCCTCCGGTATGGGGACCTCGATATGTATTTCCGAATCAGGAACTCCCACATCGGGTTCTTCTCCACCTCCTCCCGAAGGAGGAGCTGTTTCAATCACTCCTGTGATGTCCACCTTTATTTCCTGAACCGTCTTATCCCGTTTCACAATCTTCAGCGTCAGCAATATCGGGCTATCCGCACGGGTCTTGACGTCCTTCAGTAATGCAAAACTGGAGAAATTCCCCCATAGGAGCCCGTTTTCACGCTTTGTATCTACACATATAGGCACCTCGCTCAAACGGCAGGCATGGTTTCCTATAAAATAACTTCCATTCAAACCGCTCACATGGCAGATGATATCCGATATCCTATCCCATCCTTCCACCTTTATATCAAAGGAATAACGGTTCACTACCGCTTCCGGCTTCCACTCCAACGGAAGCACCACATCACTCTGCCTTATTTCTATCTCATCCAGGGTCACTACATACAAAGGATCGGGTGACCAAACCATGTCTTCGTCCATATCCACCCCCGTACAGTGTCCCGTAAAGGCCTCAATCGTCTCATAACTCTCGTCACCCCGTATCTGTATGCTCTTCGTATTGAAGTTGTAGGCCACCACCGCATACTTGCCCGGCGATACCTCTACCTCACCTCCTTCGGCAGACAGATAGCTTTCAACCATCCTCCCCCGGGCATCTTTCGGATAGAAGACAACCCGCATCGTCTCCGGCAGCTTATCCGTCACCCCTTTCCAATCCAGTCTAATACGAACTCCGCTAACGGGATAATCATCCAGCATATCACGGAAACTACAGCTTCCCAGCACTGGCAACAGTCCGAAGAAGAGCCAGAGAATCATGCGGCATGTGTCTTTCATGGCACTCATCTCCCTGACGTCAGAAGCCACACCAAAGAAACTTTTGCTTTTGTCGGCCCGACAAAATGATACTTTCCACTGCTGGCCCAAACCAAATCATTCCCATAAGAAATATATTTCTGGTACTCCGTATCCAAGTATCCAATGCCCACACTGAATTCAATCGCCAGATGCCGGGCCAATGAATGCACGTATCCATAAGCCATTCCTGCGGCTGCATAATATTTCCCCCGGTATCCCTGCTTCTTTTCCAACTGAAAATCATAGGTACCTCCTTCGGCATATGCTCCCAGGAAGTGTCCGGACAATCTTCCGCGCGTATGGCGGGTCCCCAACCAGTAACGCGTCTCTGTCCCTCCGGAGATAAGCTGATAACAGAAACCATGTTCGCTGTCAGACCACCAAGGACATTTGTACTCAACATTCAAGGACCACCTCTTTCCCAATGGCAGCTCCACCTCTATGTTTGGAGCCAAGGCCAGGTCGTAAAGCAAATTGTTTTTTAATGCCAGCACCGTTTTACAAGTATAACTATGGAATCCTGCCGATTTATTCTGCCCTGCTGCCTGCTCCGGCACCATGCAAAAAAGGAGTGGACAAAGGACATATATATAAAAGCATTTTCCCATAATTTTGCGCTGTATACAGACAAAAGTAGAAGATAATTACCGAATAGAATCCACTTGCCACAACTCTTTTCAAAGGCTGAAAGGTTCTGTGAAACGATTGAAACAGATTTGCAACTTATGCCCTCTTCGGAATGCCATGAATGGATTTCCTCCTCCCGACCCGGAAGCAAAGCAAAGCATGTATCATTTAGACATAAGTAACCTTCATACTCTCTCAAAAAGTCAGCCCGTGTGCGGAAACAGTAAAATTCAGTAAAAGAAATATAAAAGAAGCAGCAGGAGCATCCTGAAATTTGGAAGATAGCAACGGGAACTCTACATTTGTAATGTGATTTTTTTATAATATTAGATTTAAGGTTAACAAAGGTTGGAGTACGGCGGTACTCCTTTTTTTATGCCCGCACATTTCTCTAAATGACAAGAAATGGTTATCTTCGATGGCTGTTTTATAACTGCTAAATATAAAGAATCTACATTTAAGCTTATTATGAAAAAACCGGTACTCACATTGCTCTCCATAATCCTGCTCGCCGCAGGATGCTCCCGGCAACCAGCCGCCACCACCAAGATACCCATAACCAGTGCACACCGCGGTGCAGCAGCCATTGCCCCCGAAAATACAATGGCATCCGTCGATTCGTGCATCAAATACGGTGTAGGCAATATAGAATGCGATGTCTGCATCAGCAAAGACAGTATCTTCTACGTACTGCACGATTCCACCCTCGACCGCACCACCAACGGCACCGGCGCCATCTCCCAATGGCTATCGGCCGACATAGACACACTGGATGCAGGCTCCTGGTTTGCCCCCCGGTTTGCCGGACAACGGGTATTGCGGTTTACCGACCTGCTACGTAAGGCCAAAGAACATGGCTTACGAATCACCATCGACTACCGCAACGGCGGTCTGCACCAATTGCTGGATTTGATAAAGAAGGAAGGCATGCTGGAAAACTGCAACTTCACTTTCAGCAAGGAGCAACATGCCAAATGCTTCAGAAAGATGGCGCCTGAAGTGAAAACCCTGCAAGCCTACATCAGAAGTGAGAAGGACATAGAACACGTCGTAAAGGAACTACAGCCCAACATAGCTGTTGCCTGGATTGACTCCCTCACTCCGCAATTCGTAAAAAAATGCCGCGCACACAACCTGCAAGTACTGGCGCTCGTCCTGGGCTTGGATGACAAGACGGAAGAGAACCAGAAGGCGGTTGATCTGGGAGTGGACTTCATTGCAACAGACCGCCCGGAAGAGTTCATCATGAAATACGGGAAACCGGAAAAATAAGACAGGATGCCGACAGCTTTCAGGCCAGCAAATGATAGACACCGCCCACCATTGCCTTGACCACTCCTTTCATCTCCAGTTCAAAGAGCAAGGCACTCATCCGGTTGACGGGTATGTCCGCTTCCACTACCAGCGCATTGATGTGGAGGTCTCCCTGCCTCATAAGGATGCGCACAACGAGCTCTTCCTCTTCCGTCAGTTCCGGGAAGAGATTGCGCTGAATGCCCTCTCTCCGCGCAGATTGTCCGGCTGCGCCCCAGCCCATAACCTGCACAAATTCTTCCGCATCCTGGATAAGGGCGGCCTTGTTGTCGCGTATCAACCGGTTGCAGCCGATGGAGGATTCATCCGTAACACGCCCCGGAACGGCAAAACAATCACGATGATACCCCTCCGCCAGTTCGGCAGTGATGAGAGAACCGCCTTTAGCGGCAGACTCCACTACGATGGTGGCATCACTCATGCCCGCCACAATGCGGTTGCGGCTGACGAAGTTATGCCTGTCCGGATTCGTTTCGGAAAGGAATTCTGTAAGCAGTCCGCCTTGTGCCAGCATGTCGATGGCTGTTTTCCGGTGGAGATGGGGGTAGATGCGGTCCAGCCCGTGCGCAAGGACAGCAACGGTGGGGAGATTATTTGCCAGGGCGGCGCGATGGGCATGAATATCTATTCCGTAGGCCAGCCCGCTCACTACCAGCACGTCGGGACAAAGAGCGGCCAAATCGCGCAAGAAACCGGCACAGAACTGCTTGCCGTAATCGGTGGCACGGCGTGTACCCACCATATCGATGACATGCAGGCGGTTGAAATCGGTGTTCCCTTTAAAGAAAAGCACAACCGGCGCATCTTCACATTCGCGCAAGCGGGAAGGGTAGGCCTCATCCTTCAGCGTCAGGCAGGAAAGACGGTTCTTCTCTACAAATTCCATCTCCCGTTCGGCACGCAGGAAGGCTGCAGGGCAGTCAAGAGCCGCCACTACCCCCGGATTCACGCCGGGCATGATTTCAGGAAGTTCCCTCCGCCGGCAGAACACTTCGACGGCACTTCCCATACCGTCTATCAAACGTTTTGCCCCGATACGTCCTATGCCGGGGCAAAGTGTGAGGGCTATACTGCAAACGCGTTCGTCACTGCTCATCCCACCACAGATTACTCGGACTTGCACGGGTTGAGATAAGGGGCAAAGAGGCGGTCGAAGAGTTCGCTGTCGCTCAACCGGCCGTTGACCACGCACACGGTCTCGACCACCCCCTTGAGGCAGACTTTACCGTCGGAAGCACGGAAGATGTCCTGATAGAAGACGTACTTGATGCCCTCCTTCTTCATATAAAGCTTGGAAACGAACTCGTCACCACTCTTCAAGGGAGTCTTGAAAGCCATATTGATACGCGCCACCACCGGGTCCACCCCCTGCTCGTGCAGTCCGGCGAAGCTGACACCCGTACTCAGCAGGAACTCATGGCGCGTATGCTCCAGATAATGCTGATAGTTGGCATTGTTGACGATACCTTGCAGGTCGCATTCATAATCGCGCACCTTCATGGGGAGTTCATAAATATAGTTCATATTCACTGTTTTGACGATTGACTATTCGATACTTAACCACGTTGCTTCTCCACGTCCAGTCCCTTGAACTTCTTCAGTTCTTCCACGGAAACCAGCTTGTAGAGCTTGTCGCTGGGACGTATTTTCACCGATTTCATCGAGAAATGCTGTCCTTTCTTTACGGTCTGCACCGGCTTCAGGTCTACACGGGCTTCCTCCAGTGTCAGGAATTCGGCTCCCGTCGTGGGGCCCGTAATCAGCAACTTGTCACCTACGCTCACTTCGGCTGCCTCTACCAAGAACTCGGCCACACCGATATTGGAGAAGTAGCGGATACCCTTGCCCACATAGATTTTGCGCTCCGTGGCGGCAGAACCATAGTTCTTGGTCCATTCGCCCAAGCGTTGTCCCAAGTAGTAGCCGTCCCAGAAACCACGGTTGAAGACCGTCTTCAGACGTTCGTCCCACCGGGCAATCTTCTCGTCCGTAAACGTACCGTCCAAATAGGCGCCGATAGCCTCCTTATAACACTCCACCACCGTGCGCACATACTCGGGACCGCGGGCACGCCCTTCAATCTTGAAGACACGCACACCGGCATCCAGCATCTTGTTCATGAAGTGGATGGTTTTCAAATCCTTGGGCGACATGATATACTGGTTGTCCACTTCCAGCTCTACATCGGTCTCCTTGTCGCGCACCGTGTAACTGCGGCGGCACACCTGCATGCAGGCTCCGCGGTTGGCAGAGTGGTTCATTTCGTGCAGTGAGAGGTAGCACTTTCCGCTGACGGCCATGCAAAGCGCGCCGTGGCAGAACATCTCTATACGTATCTGCTCCCCGCTCGGGCCGCAGATATTCTCCTCACGGATGTGGCGGTAGATTTCGGCCACCTGCTCCAGATTCAGTTCGCGTTGCCAGCACCACCACATCGGCAAACTGCGCATAGAAGCGGAGCGCCTCCACGTTGCTGATGTTGAGCTGTGTGCTGAGGTGTACCTCCTGCCCTATCCGGCGGGCATAACTCATCACCGCCACATCGGCCGCAATGACTGCCGAGATGCCTGCCGCCTTTGCCGCATCCACGATGGTGCGCATCAGCGGGATATCCCGGTCGTATATGATGGTATTGACGGTGAGGTAGCTTTTCATGCCATGCTCTTCACACGTCCGGGCTATCTCCTTCAAATCGTCGATGGTGAAGGTATTTGCCGAACGGGCACGCATGTTCAGGTTCTCGATGCCGAAATAGATGGAGTCCGCACCCGCTTGTATGGCTGCTGCGAGAGATTCGCGCGAGCCTACCGGTGCCATGATTTCGAAGTCACTGATTGAGTGTTTCATCATTTCTTTTTGAGTTAGAGTATGCAAAGGTAGGCTTTTTTCTGTACTTTTGCGGACAAATCCGCTTAGATTATGAAGATTAAAGATATAGACCTGAACCCACGCCCCGTATTCCTCGCTCCTATGGAGGATGTCACCGATCCTGCCTTCCGTCTGATGTGCAAGCATTTCGGAGCGGACATGGTATATACCGAATTCGTTTCTGCCGATGCCTTGATACGTTCCGTAGGCAAGACCCAACAGAAGCTGAACATCAGCGATGAAGAACGGCCCGTAGCCATACAGATATACGGACGGGATACAGCCACCATGGTGGAAGCCGCCCGCATCGTGGAGCAGGCACGTCCGGACATACTGGACATCAACTTCGGCTGCCCCGTGAAGCGCGTGGCGGGCAAGGGTGCCGGTGCCGGCATGTTGCAGAATATTCCATTGATGCTGGAAATCACCCGTGCCGTGGTAGATGCCGTGAAGATTCCCGTCACCGTCAAGACCCGCCTGGGCTGGGATGCCAACAGCAAAATCATCGTCGACCTTGCCGAGCAGTTGCAGGACTGCGGCATCGCCGCCCTCACCATCCACGGCCGCACCCGTGCGCAGATGTACACCGGTGAAGCCGACTGGACGCTTATCGGCGAGGTGAAGAAGAATCCGCGCATGCACATCCCCATCATCGGCAACGGCGACATCACCACTCCCCAACGGGCCAAAGAGTGTTTCGACCGCTACGGCGTGGATGCCATCATGATAGGGCGCGCCAGCTTCGGGCGCCCTTGGATATTCAAGGAGGTGAAACATTATCTGGAGACCGGTGAAGAACTTCCCCCGCTCAGTTCCGAATGGTGCCTGGAGGTACTGCGTCAGGAGGTGGAAGACAGTGTAAACCTGCTGGACGAGCGCCGGGGCATCTTGCACGTGCGCCGGCATCTGGCAGCAAGCCCGCTGTTCAAAGGCATCCCCAACTTCCGCGACACCCGGATAGCCATGTTGCGGGCAGAGACGAAAGAGGAACTGTACCGCATCTTCGACATAATCGGGCCGATGCTCGCCGTCATTTGAACATCGGCTGTGCAAACCACCGCTTGAACATCCACGTGGCAACAATATAAATGCCGAAAGCCGAAACGAAGCCCACGATAGAGTCTATCAGATAATGTGCCTGGATATAGACCGTGGCCCCGCACAGCAGCAGATAGAAAGGAAACAGACACGCAAACAAACGCTTGCTGCCACGCCATGCCATAATCATCAGCACCGTAGACATCCCGACGTGCGAACTGGGGAAAGCAGCCGTGGGACGCTCACCCACTTGCTGGGAATCCTCCACCAGATTGTAGAAGAATCCGTGCTCATAGCCCGGGCCGGGAAGAAGTTCCTGGTGATGATGGAAATAGTCGCCGATAGGCGGGAAGATGCCCTGCGCCACATTGCTGCTGCCAATGGCGGGGAAGTAGAACTGCGGCCCGGCAACGGGGACGAATATATAGATAAGGTAATAGATGAAGAAAGCGGTGACGATGACAAATGAAACCTTCTCGAAAAGGTCGAAACGATAGAGGAAATACCACACCACCACCAACAATATCATCGGATAATAGAAGAAGTAGCCCATATTGAACGGCTCGCTCACCCACATCTGCGGAAATCTTTCACAGAACCATACGGCAGGCTGCCCGCCAAACAGCCACTGCTCTGCCGAAGCAAACACATGGTCGAGATTGGGGAAGATACGGTTGAACTCAAATGTATCGGGATACCAATAGGAAAGCAGCGACATCTGGATGGCTATGCGCACAAAGGCGGAGAACTTGCAAGGTGCCAGCCGGTAAAGATACATCAGCAGGAAGGTCATGCCCGCAATGACAGCACGGTCTGCAAGCATCTGCACCGGATGATCCATTTCCTGAAAAAGGAACAGGATGAGAATGGAAGTCAGCAGATTGTATATCAGCGTAATCTTCTCTACTGCAAAAAGCCCCTTACGGGTTTCTACCCTTTTAAATAAATCTAAAGCCATCCCTTATCTTTATACCAGGCAATGGTTTCCTTTACACCCCGTTCCAGGTCGTACTCAGGGCTGAAACCCAGTTCCTTGACGGCCGGTGTGATGTCGCACTGCCAGTTGCGTTGTTTCATTATTCTATATTTGTCCGAATTGAGCGTACTGGCTTTGTTCCGCCGCTTCGCCCAGAATTCTGCGAACAAAGATACGACTTTCAATACAATTAACGGACATCTCAGGCGGATAACAAACGGATTGCCCAATTCTTTCCTTATCAGATCGGAAAAAGCACGGCTGTTATACACCTTCCCGTCAGCCAGGAAATAGGCGCGGCGCGACACCTGCTTCTCCATTCCGAGGAAGACAGCCTGCACAATGTCTTTTACATAGACGAACGTCAAGTCCTGACGGCGGAAGCCCACAGAAAAGTCCGTATGCTGCCGGATGGACTTCGCCATGAGGTAGTAATCCTTCTCACGCGGTCCGTATACGCCCGTCGGCCGGTAGATGACGTAGGGGAAACCCGGGACACTCTGCAAATAAAGTTCCGTCTTCAGCTTGCTGAGCCCATAGGCGGTATTGGGTGAAGGAGTGTCACCCTCCATAATCGGGTCGTATGTCTTTTCGTGCACCGGGCCGAACACACTCAGCGTACTGATGAAGATAAACTGCTTGGGAATCATGTTCAGCTCCCTCAGCGTATCGATGAAATATTTGGTCTGCAGGTAATTCACCAAATCGAATTCCTTCTTGTCCACGCATTTCGTCACACCGGCACAATGAATGATGTAGTCAAACTTGTTGTAGGTTCCTTTATGTCCCGAAAGCTGCGCCCTCAGTTCATTGGGATGTGCAAAATCCAGTTCGAGGAAATGTATCTTGCGGTCGCGCAGATATTCGCGGCTGCTGGACGAGCGTACACCCGCCCACACACCGAACTTACGCCTCAACGCCTCCTCCACGATGAAACTTCCGATAAATCCGCTTGCTCCTGTAATTAAAATCGATTCCACTTCTTCAGTTGCTAATTACTGATTACTTTTCATATCTCCCGTCACCTCATCACTTCACCGGCTGTCATTTTACCTCACCGGCTGTCACTTTATCACCTTGGCGCTTCCCTTCACCGGCTCCACATGGATGCTGACAAGTGTTCCTTTGCCAAACAACTCCTTCAACTTGTCCTCCACCGCCGTTGCCGTCCGATGGGCCTCTTCCAGCGGAATGCAGCCGTCCATACGCACATGCACCTCGATGGCGCAATAGCTACCGATGCGGCGGGTACGGAGGTGATGCGGCGAACTGACGCCGGGAAAGGATAGAATCGTCCTCACTATCTCATCCTCCACCTCGGCAGGCAGTGACTTCTCCAGCAATTCGTCCACACAAGGTATCAGCAAATGTACAGCCACCTTCATAATGAAAAAGCTGACAATGACCGCAGCCACCGGATCGAGCACCCGCCAACGGTCGCCCAGAAGAATGGCGCCACCGATGCCGATTGCCGTGCCTATGGACGAAAGCGCATCACTCCTGTGATGCCAGGCGTTGGCTATGACCGCTTGCGAATTCAACTTCCTGCCCTTGAATACGGTATATTGATAAAGCGCTTCCTTGAAAATGATGGAAACCAATGCAGCCGCCAATGCCAGTACACCGGGCTCCTGCAAAGAGCCACCCCGCAGAAAACGGTAAATGGAGGAAGCCCCGTTCCAGAAGATGCCGAATCCCACAAACAACAGAAGAATACCGATGATGGCAGTTGCCAGCGTCTCGTACTTGCCATGGCCGTAATCGTGCCCCTCATCTTCGGGCTTTGCCGAAATGCGCACAAAGACAATGACAATGATATCCGTGATGAAATCCGACAAGGAATGCACCGCATCCGCCAGCATGGCGGCACTGTGTCCCGCAATGCCTGCAAAAAACTTGAAGACAAGCAAGAGGAAGTTTACCACACTTCCCACCGCCGTCACCCGGTAAATTTCTTTTTCCCTCGTGACATCTTCTTTGTTCAGAGCTTGCATTTCCATCTGCTTTCGGCTAAGTCGTTGCAAAGATAGTACATAAATCCATTACAAACCGCCGCTCCTCCATTATTTTCAATAGAACGGCAATATTTTGAAGGTGGAGTGAACGAAGGAACGTATTTATTTGTTTACTTTGCAGAAGAGAACAATGTGCACATTAATTCATTACCATTATGGCCAAAAAGAAAGAAAAGAAAGCCGGCAAACGCATGAAGAAGAAAGAGCTTGTCAAAGTATTGCTTGAATTCTTCCACACGAAGCAAGACGAAGTACTATCCCTGAAATATATCTTTGAGCAACTTCACCTCACCACACATCCGCTGAAAATGCTGTGTATGGACATCTTGTCCGAACTGCTGATGGACGACTACATCACAGAAGTGGACAAGTACAAATACAAGCTGAACAACCACGGTGTAGAGATGACCGGAACCTTCCAGCGCAAAAGCAACGGCAAGAACTCCTTCATTCCGGAAGGTGGAGGCGAACCGATATTCATCGCCGAGCGCAACTCTGCGCATGCCATGAACAATGACAAGGTGCGTATCGCCTTCTATGCCAAGCGCCGCGGGCGCGAAGCCGAAGGAGAAGTCATCGAAATACTGGAACGTGCCAACGATACTTTCGTGGGCACCCTGGAAGTGGCCAAGTCATACGCTTTCCTCGTAACGGAAAACCGCACGCTTGCCAATGACATCTTCATACCCAAAGAGAAACTGAAAGGCGGCAAGACGGGCGACAAGGCCATCGTCAAGATAGTGGAATGGCCCGACAAAGCCAAGAACCCCATCGGCCAGGTAATAGACATCCTGGGACGCGCCGGAGACAACACCACCGAGATGCATGCCATCCTGGCGGAATTCGGCCTGCCATACGTCTATCCCGCCGCCGTAGAAAAAGCCGCCGACAAGATACCCGCCGAAATCCCCGCCGAGGAAATAGCCAAGCGCGAGGACTTCCGGAGTGTAACCACCTTCACCATCGACCCCAAGGATGCCAAGGACTTCGACGACGCCCTCTCCATCCGCAAACTGAAAGAGGGGCTTTGGGAAGTGGGCGTACACATAGCCGACGTGACCCATTACGTGAAGGAAGGCAGCATCATAGACAAGGAAGCCGAGAAACGCGCCACATCCGTCTATCTCGTGGACCGTACCATCCCGATGCTCCCCGAACGGCTGTGCAACTTCATCTGCTCCCTCCGCCCCGACGAAGAGAAGCTGGCCTACTCCGTCATCTTCGAAATGACGGAAAAGGGAGAAGTGAAGAGCTCGCGCGTGGTGCATACCGTCATCAAGAGCAACCGGCGCTTCACCTACGAAGAAGCCCAGGAGATTATCGAAACCGGGAAGGGAGACTTCAAGGAAGAGGTGCTCCAACTGGACAAGCTTGCCAAGATACTGCGTGAGAACCGCTTCAAGGCCGGCGCCATCAACTTCGACCGCTACGAGGTGAAGTTCGAAATCGACGAGAAGGGCAAGCCCATCCGCGTCTACTTCAAGATGTCCAAGGATGCCAACAAGCTGGTGGAGGAGTTCATGCTGCTTGCCAACCGCACCGTGGCCGAAAAGATAGGCCGTGTGCCCAAAGGCAAGAAACCGAAAGTACTTCCCTATCGTATCCATGACCTCCCCGACCCGGAGAAGCTGGACAACCTGGCACAGTTCATCGCCCGCTTCGGCTACAAGCTGCGCACCAGCGGCACAAAGACCGACATCTCCAAATCCATCAACCACCTGCTGGACGACATCCAAGGCAAGAAGGAAGAGAACCTGATTGAAACCGTGTCCATCCGTGCCATGCAGAAAGCACGTTACTCAACCCATAACATCGGTCACTACGGACTAGCTTTCGAATATTACACTCACTTTACTTCTCCCATCCGCCGTTTCCCGGACATGATGGTACACCGTTTGGTGACGAAGTATATGGACGGAGGACGCAGCGTATCCGAAGCTAAGTACGAAGACCTCTGCGACCACAGCTCGAACATGGAACAAATTGCAGCCAATGCCGAGCGTGCTTCCATCAAATATAAACAGGTGGAATTTATGAGCGAACGTCTGGGGCAGATTTACGACGGTGTAATCTCCGGCGTAACCGAGTGGGGACTTTATGTAGAACTGAACGAAAACAAATGTGAAGGTCTGGTCCCTGTTCGTGATCTGGATGATGACTACTACGAATTCGACGAGAAGAACTATTGTCTTCGCGGACGCCGCAAAAACAAAATATACAGTTTGGGAGACGCTATTACTGTTCGGGTAGCTCGTGCCAATCTGGAAAAGAAACA
>CAJJYX010000058.1 GCA_905197435.1 uncultured Bacteroides sp. | reverse complement strand
GGGTATCCGATAGCTCCTGCAAGGCGGCAGGGTTCTTAAACAATGTGGTCACATCGTAGAATAGAATTCCCGGAATGGGGAAGTCGGGTATTTCCCGGATGCTTTTGGCAAGTGTTTCTTTGCTCATAATCAGTTTATTTAATGCGTTTATTGAATTCTTTTGTTTCACGTGGAACGTTCGCGTTATCTGCCCGAAAGTACCAGCAGGACGTTAATATCGCTTGGAGAAACTCCCGGAATTCGGCTTGCTTGAGCAATGGTTTCCGGGTCAATCTTTACCAACTTCTGTCTTGCTTCGGTGGAAAGGGATTGAATGGAATTATAGTCAAACTTTCCTTTTATCTTGATGCTTTCCAGTCTTGCCAACTTGTCTGCAATAATCCGTTCGCGTCCGATGTAGCCCTCGTACTTGATGAGTATCTCTGCAGCTTCTACAATTTCTTCCTTTCTATCGGATATTTTATCCAGTTCGTGTTTGAAGGAACTGACGTGCTCGGCAATGTTCTCAATCGTCACCTGCGGCCGGTTTATCAAATCTATCAGTTTGCATCCTTGTCGAAGCGGGGTAGTGCCGAGCTGCTCCAATACCGGATTGATTAATGCCGGTTTCATCGAATAATTCCGTGCGAAGTCTATAATCCGGTTCACAGCGTCACGCTTTTCTGTCAGCAGCTTGTAACGGTCTTCCTTGGCGAGCCCCAACTTCCATGCTTTTTCCGTGAGGCGCATGTCGGCGTCATCCATGCGGAGCAGAATGCGGTATTCGGCACGCGAAGTAAACATACGGTAAGGCTCGTCCACGCCTTTTGTTACCAAATCATCGATTAAAACGCCGATATATGCTTCGTCTCTTGCAAGGGTGAACGGCTCTCCGCCGTGGCAATTGATGTGAGCGTTGATGCCTGCCATAATTCCTTGCCCGGCAGCTTCTTCGTAACCGGTCGTTCCGTTTACTTGTCCGGCAAAGAACAGATTTCTTATATTCTTTGTTTCCAGCGTATGCTTCAGTTGGGTAGGGTCGAAGAAATCGTATTCGATGGCATAACCGGGACGATAGATGACCAGGTCTCTGAATGCCGGTATCTTTTTCAGCGCTGCAATCTGGATGTCCATGGGCAATGAAGAAGAAAAACCATTCAAGTAGAGTTCTTGGGTTGTTTCTCCTTCAGGCTCCAGAAAAAGCTGGTGTTGCGGTTTGTCGGGGAAGGTCACTATCTTGGTTTCTATACTGGGACAGTAACGGGGGCCGATGCTTTTGATTTGTCCGTTGAAAAGGGGAGAATCCGGCAGTCCCTCCCGCAGAATCCGGTGTACCTCTTCATTGGTGAAACAAGTCCAGCAGGGAAGTTGTTTCAGGTGGCGTACCCGGGTGTCCATGAACGAGAATTTATGGAAGTCGCATTCTCCGTCCTGGATTTCCATATCCTCATAATGTACGCTGCGTCCGTCTATGCGTACGGGGGTTCCCGTCTTCATGCGTCCGAAGCTGATGCCATGTTTTGCGATGGATTCGGTCAATTGGTAGGATGCGGGTTCTGCCATACGTCCTCCGGGAAGCATGGTGCGTCCCACGTGCATCAGTCCGTTGAGGAAGGTTCCCGCGGTGAGCACCACGCATTTGGCATGGAACGTTACCCCCCACATGGTCACTACTCCCGTAATCTCTCCGTTTTCAACGAGGATTTCCTGCACGGTGTCTTGCCAGATATGCAGGTTGGGGATATTCTCCAGAATCTCTCTCCAGGCCCAGATGAATTTATTGCGGTCGCACTGTGCGCGTGGACTCCACATGGCGGGACCTTTGGAGCGGTTCAGTATACGGAACTGTATGGCTGTTTGGTCTGTCACCAATCCCATATATCCTCCCAAGGCATCTATTTCGCGTACTATCTGTCCTTTTGCAATGCCTCCCACTGCAGGATTACAACTCATCTGCCCGATTTTGTTCATATCCATTGTGATGAGACAGGTCTTTGAACCCAGGTTTGCGGCGGCGGCGGCGGCCTCGCATCCGGCGTGTCCGGCACCGATTACAATAACGTCATACTTAAACTCCATTCGTTCAGTGTATTTTAAAACCCTGCAAAGTTACGAAAAAAGTTGTATGCCGTAATGTGTCATATCTTAAAATCGGGATATATCTTCTCTGATACTGCACAGACGTCCGAATCCGGTATCGTATTTATCATCCGGATGCCTCGAATTAGGAGCATATTGTTTGTGGTGGCACGGTCAAAAAGAGCAGCTATGCAGGTTCGGTTTCCTTGGTGAAGGCGGATGCACTGGAAGACATTCCGGCGGCCGGTTCGCTTTATGGTTCGTGTGCGGCAAATGGCGCCGTTCTGAATACTACCCCCAAAGGCCAGATTGGCAAGCCGGTGGTGACGTTGAAAGCCGAAGTGGGCTTTACGCCTTGCTGGGCAACGGACAACTATGAAACGGCCGGCGTGCAGGAAAATGTGAATATGCTCTACGCTATGTTTCACGACGCGGTAAGGGTGAAACGGACGAAAAGGTGGCAGCCTATGCCATAGGCCAGTTGAACAAGCGTTTCAACATATTTACACCGATAGAAAGGCGTCTTTAATGATTTTTTTGAATAAATGAGATGATAATGCCTTGAGATGCCATAAAAATACTATTTATTGGTTCAGGATTTCTATTCTTTTTCTCAGAATCGGCTTATCTTTGGCATGTAGAATCAATTAAAAGTATAATACTATGAGAAGACTTTTCCTCATATCGTCATTCTTGACGTTGTTTGCAATCGGAAGTTCGGCGCAATGGAAGCCGACAGGTGATAAAATCAAAACGGACTGGGCATCCCGGATTGACCCGGCAAATGTGTTGCCGGAATATCCTCGTCCCATCATGGAACGAAGTGACTGGAAGAACTTGAACGGACTGTGGAATTATGCCGTTATAAGTAAAGGGGAGCACCTCCCGGCAGAGTTTGAGGGACAGATACTTGTTCCCTTTGCCATCGAATCTTCCTTGTCCGGAGTTGGAAAAAGAATCAATGAAAACCAGGAGTTGGTCTATCAGCGCACTTTCGAGGTTCCTTCTGCTTGGAAGGGAAAACAAGTGCTGCTGCACTTTGGTGCTGTCGACTGGAAAACGGACGTGTGGGTGAATGATGTGAAAGTAGGCAGCCACACGGGTGGATTTACTCCGTTCTCCTTTGACATTACTGCCGCCCTTTCTGCCAAAGGCAGTAACCGGTTGGTCGTAAAGGTCTGGGATCCAACGGATAAAGGTCCTCAACCCCGTGGAAAGCAGGTCAGCAATCCGGAAGGTATCTGGTATACTCCCGTAAGCGGTATCTGGCAGACGGTATGGATGGAACCGGTTGCCGGAAAGCATATCGAAAACCTCCGTATTACTCCCGATATAGACAGTAACTTGCTGACTGTCAAAGCAGAACTGAATATGGAATGCCCTTCCGACTTTGTGGAAGTGAATGTCTACGACGGCAGCCAGCTGGTAGCCACCGGCAAGAGTATCAATGCAGAGCCGGTGGAAGTGTCCATGCCCCGGAATGCCAAGCTTTGGAGCCCTGATTCCCCCTTCCTCTATACACTGAAAGTGACGCTGAAAAGCGGAGGCAAGGTAGTGGACAAGGTAGACAGCTATGCTGCCATGCGTAAGTACTCCACCCGTCGTGATGCGGATGGCATCGTACGTCTGGAACTGAACAACAAGGCTTTGTTCCAGTTCGGACCGCTCGACCAGGGATGGTGGCCCGACGGACTGTATACGGCTCCCACAGACGAGGCTCTGTTGTATGATGTACAGAAGACAAAGGATTTCGGCTTCAATATGATTCGTAAGCACATCAAGGTGGAACCGGCACGTTGGTACACACACTGTGACCGGCTTGGCATCATCGTATGGCAGGACATGCCGAGCGGTGACCGTGGTCCGGAATGGCAAATGCGCCAGTATTTCAATGGTACGGAAAGGAAGCGCTCTGCCGAATCTGAAGCAACCTATCGCAAGGAATGGAAGGAAATCATGGATTGTCTCTACTCTTATCCGTGCATCGGTACATGGGTGCCGTTCAATGAGGCCTGGGGACAGTTCAAGACGGTGGAGATAGCCGAATGGACGAAACAATATGACCCGACACGTCTGGTGAATCCGGCAAGTGGCGGTAATCATTATGCTTGTGGCGACATGCTCGACCTGCATCATTATCCTAAACCGGAACTGTTCTTGTATGATGGACAGCGCGCTACGGTCTTGGGTGAGTATGGTGGCATCGGTCTTGTCCTGAAAGACCATATCTGGGAGCCGAACCGCAATTGGGGATATGTCCAGTTCAACTCTTCCAAGGAAGTAACCGATGAGTATGCGAAGTATGCCGATATATTATATCAGCTTATCTCTAAGGGATTCTCGGCAGCCGTCTATACACAGACCACGGATGTGGAAGTGGAAGTAAACGGTTTGATGACTTACGACCGCAAGGTGATAAAGCTGGATGAGAAGCGCGTGAAGGAGATAAATACGCGTATTTGTAATGCGTTGAAAAAATAATAGGGCAATAATTTCATAAGGATGAGTGATTGGCGTGAATCGCCGGTCACTCATCATTGTCATTGGACTTAAGCACAGTATTGTTATGAGACGATCGATTATAAAGCTTTTCCTCGGTTTGTGCATGTGGATGGCGTTGCCGGTCTGTGCGCAGGATGCTGTCCATTACTATTTCAGGACGCTGGATATTCGGAATGGTCTTTCGCAGAACACCGTATATCAGATTTTGCAGGATAGGAAAGGCTTTATGTGGTTCGGGACCAAGGATGGCCTGAACCGCTATGACGGATTGTCTTTCCGTGTATACAAGAAAGAGAACTCCGGTTTGGGCAAGAATTTCATAACTGCGCTCTACGAAGACCGCCGGGGCAATATCTGGATCGGCACCGATGGGGGAGTCTTTATCTACGATCCCGTCCTGGATTCCTTTACCGCTTTCAATGAGGCAAGTGATACCGGCAGTGTCATCAGGGATTTTGTAACCATGATTGAAAGTGATGAAGACGGCAATATCTGGATATCTGTGGAGAACCAGGGATTGTTCTGCTATAAACCGGATGAAAGGGAACTGCTGAACCATCTGCACGATTCGGGGCTGCCCAACGTCACTCGCTTCTGGCTGAATGGAAAGACTTGCTGGCTGGCCTTGTACGCGGATAATCTTTACTATACGAAAGATAACTTTGAAACTCCTTTGCAACCTTTCAAGGATGCGGAAGGGAATGAGATTTTCAAGAATGATATTATCAACTGGCAGGTCAGCGGTCCCCATAACTGTGTGTATATCGCTTCGTTGAACGGGCTGACTGAGATAAACCAGACTACGGGAAAGACACGGAAACTGCTGGATACTTATGTGAGGGCTTTGCAGTTCAGGTCTGATGATGAACTGTGGGTGGGCGCAGAGTCCGGTCTGTATATCTATAATCTGGCGAATGACAAGATTACCCATCTGACTGTTCCCGACCAGGATGATTCGTATGCATTGTCGGACAATGCCATTTATTCGCTCTGTTGTGACAAGGAGAACGGTATGTGGATAGGTTCTTATTTCGGCGGAGTGAACTATTGTCCTTATCAGTGGACTTATTTCGAGAAGTTCTATCCAAGGGACAATCTCAGATATTTCGGCCGCCGTGTGCGGGAAATCTGTGAAAGCAATGACGGCACCTTGTGGATAGGCACCGAAGACAAAGGATTGTTCAATTACAATCCGGAGAACGGAAAGATAGAGCCCTTTGAGCATCCGGCCATTTTTCAGAATATCCATGGCCTCTGTCTGGACGGGGATGAATTGTGGGTAGGTACGTTCTCTGGTGGCCTGAACCGGGTGAACCTCCGTACCAGGCAGGTGAAGCACTATGCCAAAGGTGAAAGTGAGAACTCCATGACTGCCAATGATGCTTTTTCCATTTGCAGGACAATCACGGGAGATTTGTGGATAGGTACTACCTCCGGTTTGCTGAAGTATAACCGCTCCACAGACGATTTTACCCGGATTCCCCAGCTGAAGAATATGTTTACTTATAACATCCTGGAGGACTTCAACGGGAATCTGTGGTTTGCCACCTTCTCCAATGGAGTGTTCTGCTACAATGTAAGGAGCCGGCAGTGGAGGAATTATCTGTCTAATGAGAACGATTCGACCTCTCTTTCCTACAATAAGGTAATCAGTATCTACGAGGATAGCAAGAAGCGTCTGTGGTTCATGACGTTGGGTGAGGGCTTCTGCCGCTACAATCCGGAAACGGATAATTTTACCCGTTATGACATGTCGAAAGGATTCCCGAGCAATACCATCTACAAGATGGTCGAGGACAAGCGGGGAAATCTATGGATTACTTCCAATTATGGTCTGGTCTGCTTCAACCCCGATACGGAGAGCAAGCATGTCTATACCACGGCCAACGGGTTGCTGAGCAATCAGTTTAATTTCCAGTCCGGCTACATCGACAAGAAAGGGCGCATCTATTTGGGAAATATCAACGGATTCATAGCCTTTGACCCGGAAACCTTTGTGGAGAGCACCTTCCTCCCTCCCGTAGTGATTACGGATTTCTACCTGTTCAACAAACGGCTTTCTGCGGGCAGTCCGGATTCTCCTTTAGAAAAGAGCATCACCTATGCGGATGAGATAGAGCTGGATGCCGACCAGAACTCTTTCTCTTTCCAGGTTGCAGCCTTAAGCTATCAAGCACCCGAGATGAATGGCCTTGAATATAAGTTGGAAGGTTTTGATCGTGACTGGTATACGGTAGGGCGGAATTCTATCATCAACTATTCAAACCTTCCTTATGGAAGCTATACACTGCGCATAAAAGGCTCCAACAGTGACGGTAAGTGGAATGAGACGGAACGTGTGCTCGACATCTACATACATCCTCCTTTCTATCTTTCCACCTGGGCGTATGCTGTCTATACGGCATTGGCGTTATGCTCACTGGCCGCCGTAATCATCTATTTCAGAAAACGGACCCGGCAGAAGCACCAACAGGCCATGGACAAGTTTGAGCGGGAAAAGGAACGGGAACTGTATGCGGCAAAGATAGATTTCTTCACGAATGTGGCCCATGAGATACGTACACCGCTTACACTGATAAAGAGCCCGCTCGAGAATGTGCTGGCTTCCCGGTCTGTTTCGGATGACATCAGGGATGATTTGGAGACCATGGAGCTGAATACCAACCGGCTGCTCGACTTGGTGAACCAGTTGCTGGACTTCCGGAAGACTGAGACGCAAGGTTTCCAATTGAACTTTGTGGAATGTGATGTATCCGAACTTTTACAAAAGACATATAAGCGCTTCAAGCCTTTGGCGCGTGAACGAGGGCTGGCATTGAGTATGGAGACTCCCGAAAGCCTGTATGCTTCGGTCGATAGGGAAGGGCTTACCAAGATTATCAGCAATCTGCTGACCAATGCGATTAAGTATTCGGAGACCTATATACGCATCAGGTTATATGCGGAAGATGAAAGGCTGCTGCTTTCCGTATGCAATGACGGTCTTGTCATTCCGGCAGAGATGCGTGAGGAGATTTTCAAGCCGTTCATCCAGTATAAAACCGGTACGCTGCGTTCTGTACCCGGCACCGGTATCGGGCTTGCACTTGCCCGTTCGTTGGCCGAACTCCATGAGGGTACGTTGTGCATGGAAGATTCGATGGAGAACAACTGTTTCCTGCTGTCACTTCCGCTGAAACACGAGCAGACGGTGGCCATGGAGCGTAAAGAACCGGTAACGGTCGGGGAACCCTCCGAGGAAAGTGGTGCCGGTACCGCCTTGGAACAGCACCGGTATACTCTTCTGGTGGTGGAAGACAGCCTGGAAATGCAGGCATTTGTCGTGAAACAGCTCTCTTCCGAATATCGTGTGCTGACTGCCGTGAATGGGGTGGAAGCTTTGAAAGTATTGAAGGAGCATACTGTAAATCTTGTCATTTCAGACATTATGATGCCCGAGATGGATGGGCTGGAGCTGTGCGAGCATTTGAAGTCCGAGCTCGACTATAGCCATATACCGATTATCCTGCTTACAGCCAAAACGACCCTTCAAGCCAAGATAGAGGGAATGAAGCTGGGCGCTGACGTATATATAGAGAAGCCCTTCTCCGTGGAATATCTGAAGGTGTGTGTAGCCAATCTGCTGAGCAACCGTGAGAAGCTGCGGGCTTCTTTCGCCCATTCTCCTTTTGTGCAGACGGGCAGTATGGCAATGACAAAGGCAGATGAATCTTTCCTTAAAACATTGAAGGAGGTGGTGGTTGCCAATATGCAGAATCCGGATTTCTGCCTGGACGACATGGCAGGCCTGCTGAACATGAGCCGTTCGAGCCTGAACAGGAAGATAAAGGGCATACTGGACATGACTCCCAACGACTACATCCGCCTGGAACGGTTGAAGAAAGCAGCACAGCTTTTGAAAGAAGGGGAGTGCAAAATCAATGAGGTCTGCTACATGACCGGTTTCAATACTCCTTCCTATTTTACCAAGTGCTTCCAAAAACAATTCGGCATTCTGCCCAAGGACTTCGTGAAATGATGGCATGGAATGCCTGTTAAATATAACAATCCAATCAAATGCCCCTGAGAAACGCCTCAGGGGCATTTTTTTGGATTTATAATTGCATAGATTGAAGCAATATTTGCATTGTTTTTAGCATTATGCAGATATATTTGCATCCGAAAACCAACAATTTATAATACTATTTATAATACCATGATTCCTATGCCTATGACGTAACAGATTCTAATCAATGTTCTATGATTGGCAGAAGTGGCTAATTTCTTTCTGCAGTGTATTTAAAAGCGGGCGTTAGTTTCCGCATAGTTTTAAAATCTAATTCTATAAAAATGATCAAGAAAATCTTATTCTTATTCTTTGTTGTGTTTGCAACTACCGCATATTCACAAGAGGTGACCATGACGGGAACGGTGACGGATGCAAATAGTGAGCCTTTGGTAGGCGTAAATGTATTGGTAAAAGGTACTACCACGGGTGCCATTACCAATATCGACGGTAATTTCTCAGTGAGTGGAAAGAAGGGAAGTACACTCGTTTTCTCTTATATCGGTATGCTTACGCAGGAAGTTGTCTATAGGGGAACTGCTTTGCGCGTGGTGATGAAAGACGATTCGAAAGCACTGGAAGAAGTGGTTGTCATCGGTTATCAGACCGTGAAGAAATCCGACTTGACCGGAGCAGTCGCCGTTGTTGATACCAAGGAAATGAAGAAAAGCGCTGCAGGAACACTGGTCAGCCAGATGCAGGGCTTGGCAACCGGTGTCAATGTACGCAGTAGTGGTAGGGCGGGCGAAGATGCCTCCATTGAGATTCGTGGTGTCGGCTCCTTGAGCAATAACTCTCCGCTTTGGGTGATTGATGGCATGATTACAGATCCGGGTGTCGATTTCAACCCTGCGGATGCAGAGTCCATTCAGATTCTGAAGGATGCTTCTGCTGCTGCCATCTACGGTTCGCGTGCAGCCAATGGTGTGATTATCGTTACTACCAAGAAGGGTACGAAAGGCCCGATGAAAGTGAATGTAAGCGTAAAGGAAACGTTGGAATGGAGTCCGAAATTTGATTTGATGAATGCGGCGGAATATATCAAGTATAATGATATTGCCTATAATGAAGCCATCAAAGATGGTATTGCCACTGTAAACAGCACTCAGAAACACTCACAGTATGATACCAACTGGCAGGATGAAGTGTTGAAGACCGCATTGGTGCAGGACTACAACGTATCACTTTCCGGTGGTGGCGATTCCGGCAGTTATTTTGTATCAGCCGGTTACTATAACAATGATGGTGTTTCTTATGGAAATACTTTTGACCGTTACAGCTTCCGTGTCAATACGCAGGGTAAAAAAGGCTGGTTCTCTTTTGGTGAAAACTTGGCTTATTCACTTACAAACACAGACCCGAACCAGACCAATACCTACAATGACTTTTTGCGCATGATGCCTACCATCCCCATCTACGACGAGAACAATCCGGGAGGATATGGCTATGGTGATGCCGGCAAGTACAATACGTTCGGTGTAAACCCGATTGCCCGTGAAGATTTGGAATACCGTCATTTTCGCCAGAATCGTTTGAATGGTTCTTTATGGTTGGAGTTCAAGCCTTTCGAATTCCTCTCCTATAAATTCAACGGTGGTGTCGACCTTTACTTTTATGAGAACTCATGGTTCCGTGGAGAAGGTAACTGGACCCAGAACCAGGAGCACCGTGATCCGGAAAGCCAGAAGGCACGCGACAATACCTACAACATGTTGATTGAGCACACGTTGAACTTCAACAAGGATTTTGGCAAGCACCATGTGGATGCCGTGGTCGGTACTACTTACCAGCACCATGAATGGGAAGGTTTGTGGGCTTCCCGCCTGAACTTCCCGATGTTGGGTAACGGTGATTATCTGACCGTATTGAATGCCGGACAAAGCAACCAGCAGAATACAAACAGCATCAGCGAGAATGCTATGATTTCTTATTTGGGACGTGCAAACTACATTTATGATGATAGATACTATCTGACTGCTACTTTCCGTCGTGACGGTACTTCCCGTCTGGCTAAGGAAAACCGTTGGGGTAATTTCCCCTCATTCTCCGGTGCCTGGAGAATTTCAAACGAGGAATTCTTTGATGTGCCTTGGATCAATGATTTGAAGATCAGAGGTAACTGGGGTCGTCTTGGTAACTCTTCCATCGGCGATTGGGATTATATCGGAACTATCAACCAGAGTATTGTGACCGTATTCGGCGGTGCTATTGTTCCGGGTTCTACTCAGGTGAAGCTTGTGAACGCAGGCCTTGTTTGGGAAACAAAAGAAACGGTGAATGTAGGCTTTGATGCCAGCTTCCTTAACCAGCGCTTGACTGTCAGCGCAGAGTATTACAACTCAAAGACCAGTGATGTATTGGCAGAAACTCCGATTGCCATTTCTACCGGTAACCAAGGAGGCTCTCCCTGGAAAAATGCCGCCAGTTTGCGCAACAAGGGCTTCGAGTTTACACTTGGTTGGAAAGACCAGATTTCGGACTTTAAGTATAGCGCTTTGCTGAATGTGACTACCATGGATAACGAAGTCTTGAGCTTGGGCCGTGACGGTACTAACAGAGACTATATTGATTCCGGTCAGGCAAGGACAAAACCGGGCCGCTCTTTGGCCGAGTTCTATTTGAGAAAGACAGATGGCATCTTCAAGACACAAGAGCAGATTGATAATTATGTGACATCTACGGGTAAGCCCATTATGATTGAGGGAAAACGTCCTCAATTGGGAGATGTTAAGTATCTCGATTTGAATGATGACGGAGAGATTACTGATGCCGACCGTGATTATTGCGGCAGTCCCTGGGCCAAGATGCAAATGTCATTGGTATTCAATGCAGAGTGGAAAAACTTTGATTTCAGTATGATGTGGAACGGTCAGTTCGGCAATAAGATATACAACGTATCCCGCTGGCAAGGACGTCTGTTTGCAGACAATTCCAACTATATCCGTTTTAAAAAGGGTGAAGAACCTTACCAGGTGAATCCTAACTCCAATACCCCGCGTATCATTTACGGTGACTTCCGCAACTCCCGCGATGCCGACCGTTTCTTGGAGAACGGTTCTTACTTCCGTATGAAGAATATCTCCATTGGATATAATTTCAGACAAGATTGGCTGAAGAATTTGGGAGTTGAGAAACTCCGCTTGTTTGCTACCGGTAGCAATTTGATTACCATCACCGGATATTCCGGTCTGGACCCCGACTTCAAGGGTGCAAATTCCGTTTGGAACAGCGGTACGGACAACTTTGCATATCCCAATACACGTTCGGTAATGTTTGGATTGGATTTGACCTTTTAACTTATAAATCAGTTTATAAATTATGAAAAAGATATATTATGGATTAATGCTTGCAGGTGCCTTGACGTTGTGCACCGGATGCAGTTCGAGTTTATTGGATATTGATAACCCCAATGAAGTGACCAACGATACTTACTGGAATAAGCCGGAAGATGCTACAGCCGGTGTAAATGCTTGCTATAGCTTCCTCTATAAGGAAGGTACTTGGATGCGTTGGCTCTCTTTCCGCTATGATTTGACTTCGGACGAAGGATGGAGTTCTTCTCCTTGGATTGAACTGGGCGACTGGACACGTTTCCTCTATAATAACTATAATTTTTACGAAGGCAACAACATACATTGGGAACATTTCTATGTAGGCATTTTCCGTTGCAACCAGGTGTTGGCCCACGTTCCTTCCATCGAGATGGACGAGACAACGAAAAACCAGGTACTGGCACAGGCTTCTTTCTTGCGTGCATTGTGGTATTTCCAGGTGAATCTGTTGTGGGACAAAGGAACTATGCCGTTGGAACCCAAAGATGCTTCCTATATACCGGAAGATGCTTCCGAGCAGGAAATATGGGACCAGATAGAGAAAGATTTGACTTTTGCCATGCAGTATCTGCCGGAATCTTGGGATGCTGCCAACCTGGGACGTGCCACCAAAGGCGCTGCCAAGGCATTGCTGGGCAAGGCCTATATGCAACAGCATAAGTATGACAAGGCAAAGGAACAACTGCAATGGCTGATTGACAAAGAGGGCTCTTTGTACGGTCTTATCGACAACCGCGAAGATAACTTCACCGACTTGGATGAGAACAACAAAGAAGGCATCTTTGAAATTCAGTTCGATGACCAGAACAAGGGTGGTACGGGTAATGATGCCAGTATGGCATTCGGTTTCCAGCGTACTCAGTTCTATGCTCCGAGCGGTATAGGTTGGGGAGACGGTAAGGCACGCCGCTGGCTGGTAGACGAATTCTTGAAAGAGAAACGTGTGGACGGAAAGAATGACTTGCGCTTGTACAGCAGTATCCTTTACCGCGGATTCTCACAGGACTTCCCCGACCAACCGAAGAAATATTATGGCGTTGAGAATGCGGATTGGAATGACAATTGGGGAACCGATCCGGAAGACTGCTATATCCGCAAGTACAATACCTCTTACTATCGCAGTGCGGAAGACTACTTTGCCCGTAACAACTACCGTATCATGCGTTATGCGGATATCCTGATGAACTATGCAGAGTGCCTTGTTGAAACAGGAGCCAATCCTGCCGATGCTGCTGTTTATGTGGACAAGGTAAGAGAACGTGCCGGTCTGGCCAAGTTGAAAGACAGCCGGTGGAAAGACTGCCTGAGCTCTAAGGATGCCTTTATCAAGCGTCTGCAGATGGAACGTACTTTGGAACTCTGTTTCGAAGGTTGGCGCTGGGCCGACTTGAAGCGTTGGGGATTGCTTGATTCCCAAGCTGGTATTGATGAGCTGAAAGCCCGTGACAAGGACTTCAATAACTTCATCGTCGGCAAGCACAGACGTCTGCCTATTCCGAGGGATGAGGTGGAAAACAGCACGGTGGGCGGTGTTGCGCACCTTACTCAGAATCCTAACTATTAATAACCAAAGAAGGCTATGCCCGGAAGCCTGTTCTCATTCAGGATACTTCCGGCATAGCCTTTTCTTTCTTAAATCTTATACCATATGCTTGTCTGCAAAAAACTACTGTTATCATTCGCTTTTGCCTGCTGCGGCAGCTTGTTTGCACAGAACATCCAGAATCCGGTACTTCCGGGAGTGGCAGATGCCGGCGTAATGAAATACAACGGCAAATACTATATCGGCGGAGTCCACACGGACGGGGATTTTTATGTATCCGACGACTTGGTTCATTGGGGCAAACCTATCCATGTCGTATCCATGGACAATGACTGGACAAAGGGTACCGGAGCCGGAGACAACCAGATTCATGCCAATGACATGTTCTATCTGAACGGGGATTTTCACTTGTACTGGTCGGTCAATTATTGGGGAAAGGACAAGCATGCGGTTCACATTGTACATGCGCAGAGCAAAGATGTCTTGGGCGCTTATACAGAGCCGGACAAGAAGACATGGATGGATAACCGTATCGACCCCAAAGTTTTCAGAGATGATAATGGACAACTATACATGTATATGGTGCGCTTTACCGATGGAAATACCATCTGGGGGCGCAAAATGAAGAACCCGGCAGAGTTTGCCGGCGAACCGGTGTGCCTGTTCGCCTCATTGCCGGACACATGGGAAACGATGGATAACAGAGTGGCGGAGGGCCCGTGGGTCATGAAGTACAGGGACCGCTACTATATGATGTACAATGCCAACCACACCTCGACGGAGTGGGGCAATTATCAGTTGGGAGTTGCCGAGGCAGACTCTCCTTTAGGTTTTCAAAATGGTAATAAATATAGCTATCCGGTTGTAGGTTGTAATCAGACGCAACTGGAGGAAAAGCATGTGGATTTATTGCGGTATGGCCGCACGTATGAGCCGTTGTTTGCTTATACGGAGAACAAGCCGGAAGGCGATTGGACCGGAACATCCTACGATGATTCCGGCTGGGCGAGGGGGGAGACCGGCTTTTCGTCGCGTGAAGTGGAAGGTTCCACAACCCGGCATCTGGGCACTTTGTGGACTACCCCTTCCTTATGGTTGCGAAAGGCTTTCACTGCCGGCAGCGAGACCGGCAATCTGGCACTGCGTGTCGCTCACGACGGAGATACCCGGATTTATCTGAACGGAACGCTTGTCTACGAGAAGCAGGGGCGTGATTATTGCATCGTAAACCTGGACAAGAAGCTGCGTGCTGCCTTGAGGGTAGGCACGAACCTGCTTGCCGTAGAAACGAATAAGGGACGTTCGCAATTCTTCGACGTTTCTCTGTTCGACATGAAAGACGGTATTGCCGACGATATCCTGATGACTCCCGGCCAGCCCAATATTCTGAGAGGCCCCAACGGATTTGAATGGTGGCTGATTTATATGGCAAACAAGAACGATGAGCATCGGGGACAGTATATCAACCGTGTCCAGTTCTTCGACAAGACCATGTTTGTGGACGGCATCACCGGTCCCCGTACGGCGGGCTATCATCCCGAACCTTCGATGCCCACGTTTGCGGGCAAAGGCGAGATCGCTTCGTTCGGTGTGTTGCAACAGGTACAGCCCTCTGTGGCCTACCTGTTCGAGACGGGAGTCAAGACCGGGGGCGAAGCCGGTGTCATTGCCTGGTGGAAGGATGCCGGTAACTGTGCATACGTAGGTTTGGACGCTAAGAGCCGGAGCTGGTACCTGCGTACGCTTGTGGGCGGTAAAGAAAGCAAGGAATCCTATGCCCTGCCGGAGGATTTCCGTTGGGGTGTGTACCATCACCTGCGCATCGAGCGCAACGGCGGTTGCCTGAAGGTTTGGCTGGATGAGATTCCCGCACCGGGGAGGCATGTCTTTGCAGCGGCCGTTCCGGCGGAAGAGGCGGGTGTTCCCGGAGTATTCGACGAGACAAAGGCAGCCTTGTTCGAAGGAACTACCTATACCATCGGCTTCGATGATGTGCATTTTCAGCTTTCGGGGAATGAGGAGTTGCTGAAGGGCGATTTCCTGAACGATTATGAATTCAGCTTCCAGTTGTCCGGCTTGCCGGAGCAGGATATGGCGGGCAGCTATCCGGTTTATGTGGATAAGGATAACTATGTGAAGGCTCAGTTCGATGGCATCACCCGTATGCTTGAGGTGACAGCCGTGAAGAAAGGGAAGACCGCTTGGAGGAAGGAATTCCCATTGGGTTGCCTGCAAACGGTCTATCCGGATGTGAAGTATACCGATTTCATAGAGAAAGGTTATCGTTTTGCTGCACCTACATGGCTGGATACCCTTTATCTGAACCGTCACGAAGCGGGCAATAAATCCGGATTTGCAAATGATATGTTCGGCAAGTTCGACATGGAATACCTGAATGGTGGCGAATGGCATCCGATAGAAAGCAAAGAAAAGGGAATAGCCGCGCATCCTGCTTATAATTATTGTACCTTTACTCCGGTGAAGGCAGAGGGCATCCGCTTCATCAACAAGGAGGCGGAAGATTTGGAACGCCATATCTACAAGATTGGTGTGCATGAGTTGTGGAAAGACTCCTATAATTTCCGTGCCGTGCGCCGGGCAGACAAGCTGTATCTGTTTGTGGACGGTAGGGAACTGGGTGCTTTGGACATCCGCTACCCTGCATCCCGCATCGGATTCTGTTCGGAGGGTGGCTCTCCGGTTTATGGTGGTACGTTGTATTATCATGTAGGGCAAAGGCACGATTAGACGCAATCGCGGGGATGTGCCGCCTCGTATATGTGTAATGAAAAATGTATGTAGAAACCGGTGTTTGTATTCCGTTGTGAATCAGTACGATATGTTAGGGGTGATTCAGTATACGACTGAATGCATTTCAGTATACGATTGAATGGCATTCAGTATACGACTGAATAGGATTCAATATACGGGTGTAGCGGAACATCTCTTTGAGAGTAAATATTTATCATCATAATAATTGTTTAAGAAAGAGTCATGAAAAAGAATTTTATATGTATGTATCTGTTTCTGTCGGCTATGCTGACTTCCTGTCAGTCCTGTTCTTCAGACTATAAGAATGTAGACGATATTGTTGTGGAGGAAGTTGCAACACCGCTGCTTTTGGCCGACCCGTTCATCATGTTGCACGAGGGTACTTACTATGCATACGGCACCCATGCTGATGATGGTATCGAGGTCTATACCTCCGATGATTTGCAGACTTGGAAGTATAAGGGCATGGCGCTCCAAAAGAAGGATGTCTGGGCCGACCGTTGGTTCTGGGCACCGGAGGTCTATGAAGTGAACGGGAAGTTCTATATGTATTACTCGGCAGACGAGCATATCTGTGTGGCAACAGCAGACTCACCTGCAGGACCATTTACCCAAAGTAAGAAGGAACCGATGATTGCCGATGAGAAATGCATTGACAACTCTCTGTTTATTGATGATGACGGCACGCCTTATCTCTTCTTCGACCGTTTCAACGACGGGCTCAACATCTGGGTGGCCG